>NZ_JACYGY010000001.1:645000-967500 GCF_015221875.1 Dyadobacter subterraneus | reverse complement strand
TGGGGCGGACAGAAAGGTGTGGATGACAGCATTTTCCCTCAAAAAATGGAGGTTGATTACGTCCGTGTCTATCCGTTGATCGAGAAAAAGTAATTTGAAATTCCGTCGCACGGAGCTAACTTGCACCCATGGATCATTTCGTTGTTTCGGCCAGAAAGTATCGCCCGGTCACTTTCGACTCGGTAGTTGGCCAATCACATATCACGACTACGCTTAAAAATGCAATTCGTACCAATCATCTCGCACAGGCTTTCCTGTTTTGCGGTCCGCGTGGTGTTGGTAAGACTACATGTGCCCGTATTCTTGCAAAAACCATTAACTGTCAGAATCTTGGGGACGATGTAGAGGCTTGCGGCGAGTGTGAATCCTGTATCAGTTTTCAAAATAATGCCTCTTTTAACATCCATGAACTGGACGCTGCTTCCAATAACTCTGTTGAAGATATCCGTAACCTGATCGATCAGGTTCGCTATCCGCCTCAGACCGGAAAATATAAAATCTACATTATTGATGAGGTTCACATGCTTTCACAGGCGGCTTTTAATGCCTTTTTGAAAACATTGGAAGAACCGCCCGGATATGCCATTTTCATTTTGGCAACAACCGAAAAACACAAAATTCTCCCAACGATTTTATCCCGTTGCCAGATTTTTGATTTCAACCGTATCCAGCCAAAAGACATTGCTTATCACCTTGCTGATATTGCAAAAAAAGAAGGTATTGAAACAGAAAAAGAAGCACTCGAACTGATCGGCCAGAAAGCGGACGGCGGTTTGCGTGATGCGCTTTCTATGTTTGATTTGAACGTTACCTTTTCAACCGATAATCATTTGACTTATGCAGCTGTTTTAGAAAACCTGCATATTCTGGATTACGATTATTATTTCAAAATCACGGATGCTTTAACAGCTGCAAGTGTGGCGCGTTCATTGGTTTTGTTTGATGAAATATTAAGAAAAGGTTTCGATGGGCATTTATTTATTGTCGGCTTGCTTGAACATTTCCGTAATCTTCTGGTTTGTAAAGATCCTGCAACGGTTTCACTTTTGCAGGTTTCAGAATCGGCTGAAAGAAAATATATTGACCAGTCCAGAAATGCAGATATGAGCTTTTTGCTTTCGGCATTAAGCGTTGCCAGTCAGTGTGATATCAATTATAAAGCTGCGAAAAATCAGCGATTGCATGTGGAGCTTTGCCTGATGAAACTGGCCAATCTCCCCAATATTCTTCAACTTCATTCTCTTGCCGCCGTTGATGAAACGGCAAAAAAAAAAGTTGAGCCTCAACAATCCGTAAGTAATAACGAAGCAAAAGAAGCGACGCCGGTATATGAAAACCGGCCGCAGGAAGTTTCATATACAAACGGAAATATTGCGGCTGTTGTTTCGCAGCCGATAAGTCAAGCAACCGCAAGACCGTCAAAACTTAGAAGTACAACGCAGCTTACACCACAGGAGCCAATGGCCCAAAACGGTTCCGCGAAAGAAGTGGCTGCTGCTAATGAGGCAATTACTGCACCTCAACCTGCGAAAATACTGCTTGAACTGACGCTGGAAAATTTACAGCAGGTTTGGCATGAATTCGCTGAAAACAGAAGACGCACGAAAGATTCGACAACAGAAGGAATTGCGTTAAACAGGGCTGTCGATCTGGTGGATTTCACAATTCAAATCGCCCTGGATAATGATCCGCAAATGGATGCTTTGCAGGGAATGCGTTATGAATTGCTTGGATATTTGAAGAGCAGATTGAATGCACCAAAACTGGAAATAAATCCCCGTGTGGCGCCGCATGAAGTAAATCGGTTGCCTTATACGCCGGCAGAAAAATTCAATTATATGGCGGAGAAAAATCCTTATTTGTTGCAGCTAAAACAAGCATTGGGATTGGATGTAGATTTCTAAATTTGCTTCCCGTTTTTTTCCAGGAATAATTTATGAAGTTCTAAAACCTGTGGAATAAGAGCCGCATTTTCGCCATTATCAACCTTAAAATCTGCAATTGCATCACGTTCTTCATCCGAAATTTGTCTTTCAATTATCGATCTGATTTCAGCCTCCGAACGGTTTTTATCACGATTTCGAATTCTTGATAAACGTAATTCAACCGGGGCAGTTACTACAATTACAAAATCCAGATTATTATTTTCTCGGGCTTTATTCATGATAGCGGCTTCCTTGATCACATAAGGAAAATTGGTATGATTTTCCAGCCACGTATCAGTATCTTTTCCAACCGCCGGATGAATAATCCCGTTTAGTTTTTTTAGAAGTTCAGGATTTTTGAAAACTAGGGAAGAAACATAAGGACGATTATATTCGCCATCCAAAGTGTAAGATTCCTCACCAAGTAGTTGAATTACGGCTCTACGGATTTCAGGATCGTTATTGGTAAGCCATTTGGCTCGTGTATCAGCATCATATACAGGAATATCCAGACAGGCAAACAACTTGCAGACAATACTTTTGCCAGAACCAATGCCGCCTGTTACACCAATATGCATTTTTTAATGGTTAATTGTTAATAGTGGAGTTTGAAGTTTTTGGATAAATAGAATGGTTGTTTAATAAGGTTAATTATTAACGGACAAAATCTCATTACGATCCTGATACCCCATTAACAATTAATACTTAACCATTAACAATTAACAATTAATCCTTATTTAAGTTTCCCAGCATCTGCGCTACTTCAAAACTTACATAAACATCTCTATGGCTGACTTCTACCAAGGGAGAAACTGCTATGGGGATTGGGAGACTTTCGTCGTAATTATTTTGGATTTTTTTGGTTGGAATTCCTATGCGGATTGTATCGGGATAATTGCGGATTAATGAAATTGGTCCGTCTATTGAAATTAATGATGGGGATACGTTGATAATACTGGAAATTACATAACCCTCACGCATATTAATTCCTGCGCTGTCAATCCGGATCGGGATGATTTTCCTTATTTTTCTTTCAAAACTAAGTTCAAAAGTATCGGAAACCACGTAGTTAACTTTTACATCCGGAAACAGTTCAGTGATCTGATCTGTTAGTGATGTAGAGTTGATAAAACTTGCTTTGGTTGGATTTAGAACTTTGTAAACAACCGGCGCTGCATTAAAATTCAGCCATGATTTTCTCAGCAAATTCCAGCCATCACCTGTCACGTTCACTGAAATTCTTTTTGGCAAAGGTTGGAGCGGGACAAATGAAGCGGCATCATACTCAACGGTTAACGGATAGCTGAGCCTGATGGAATAATCGTCTTTGTTCAGCACATTCATCAACCAGAAAAATGTAGCCGCCAAAAGACACCCTAAAAAAGTATTAATCTTATTCCGACCTGATGGAATGTTACTCACAGCTGCTAATTAAAATAATTGTATATTTCTTCAATATACAGTTAATACGTATTATAAAAAAAGCGGTGTCAGGATTTGATGTAATCACCTAAATATCAACTATTAAGGCCACCCCTGACACCACTCAAAATAATTATATCAAATAAATAACGTTCTTTTGCCAGATATTATTCTGCAATAGTACGCGCAATTGCCGATTTGTCAACAGTCAGTTTTACACCTTTGTCAAGTTCAAGCGTTACCAAAGTTTCTTCAACAGCATACACTCTTGCATGAATTCCACCAATCGTAACGATTTGATCTCCCTTTTTGATAGCGCTCAAAAGTGTCTTCAACTCCTTTTGTTTCTTTTGCTGCGGACGGATCATGAAGAAGTAAAATACCCCGATAATCCCAACCCACATCACCACCTGATAAATCATGGCTTGTGAGCCGCCTGCTGCTTGTAATAAAATTGAAAGTGTCATTATTGTATTAGGGTTATTGAGATAGTTAAAACGAAATTGAAATACTTACTGAGTAAATTCTACTCAGTTGATTTTGCCGCTTCCGGCTTAGGAGCTGCATTGACAATGCCTCTCAAACGCAATTCGGAATAGGCCGGATCAGTATTGGCATAAACCGTAACCGTTTTTACCTGAGGGCCGGATTTCCCCTTGCTGTTAAAACGAACTTTAATACTTGAAGCAGCATTTGGAGCAATCGGATCACGCGGCCATTCCGGCGTTGTACATCCGCATGACGAAGTAATGTTATTCAGAATCAACGGATACGGTCCGTCATTTTTGAAATGAAAAGTATGTTCCACCACCTCTCCCTCCTGAATTGTACCAAAATCAAAAGAAGAACTGTCGGTTAAAGTAAAAACGGGAAGCTTTATGTCTCCCGTTTTTGAATCCTTTTTATTTTCAGAACCTGAACAATTTACAAGCATCAGGGCAATTCCCGAAAGAACTACAAATGCAGCAAGTTTTCTCATACGTTAAGTTTAAATCAGTTAGTCTGACTTTTTATTTGTGCCATCAAACGATCTACGTCTTCAAGCAATTTCTCAGCTTTTTCACGTGCATCACTTACCACCCGCTCGCCTTCTGTTCTGGCGTAGCTATCAGGCTGATTTTTTTTGTCAATTAAATCTTCGATAACCTCCTGTAACTTTTCACGGTATTTTGACAACCGGTAAGTCAGCTGGGTACGAAGCACATTTCCTTTATCAGGAGCATAAAGAATCCCCAAAGCTGCTCCTGTTGCACATCCAGTCAAAAATGCAATTAAACTACGGCTCGATTTACTCATGGCTTTATAATTTTAGCGGTTTTCCGCAACTGTTGATGATTAACTTTAAAACAATTAACCTAAAACTTCTATGCCTATTTATTATCTATCAATCCACGGCCACTTTTTCTGATGATACCCTGCGCTGCTAATTTAACAGAAAGTACATCAAGTACACCATTTACAAACTTACCACTTTTGGGAGTACTATACCTTTTTGCGATTTCAATAAATTCATTGATGGTCACTTTTACAGGAATTCCGGGAAAATGGATCAACTCAGCCAGAGCCGTTTTCAGGATAATCATATCCACCAAAGCGATACGATCAAGTTCCCAGTTTTTCAGTTGTTCGTCAAGATAAAGATCATACTGATCATTTTCTTCAATCACATATCTGTAAAGTTCCTCAACAAAGAAACGATCTTCTTCCCAATCTTTTGTCAAAGGAGCCAAAGTGAAAGTCTCTGCATTATCAGCAGATTTTAAAGTTTTGATCGCTAATCCGCGAATCAGTTCACTATGATCAGCCCAGTATAAATCACGTTGTTCTAGAAATTCCAAAGGAACTTCATGTTTCAGAATTACCTGGCGCAATATATATTGAACAAGCAGCTGATCTTCTTCCGGCGTATGTTCAACTTTATTACAATATTCCTCATAAGTTGCATCCTTGCGCAATGCCTCACGATACGTTTTGCGTATCATGTTCATATCATTACTCCAATTGATACCGTTTCTGATTATTTCTTCTTCAAGCGTTTTATCTTCCTGCAAAACCATAATGACACGGTTTGTATTCAACCCGCCATTTTTAGAAAAAGGAGCTTCCGGATCATCATATTTCCGTTCACGATCCAGTTTTGCCTGATATGAAAGTTCAAGTAACATGGAAATAACGCGGATAAAATCAACGTAAATAGATTCCGTTTCATTTAAAACGCGCCGAACCATTTTCTCTCCGTCCGTCCCGGTCTGTCTTTTGTAAGCCTGGTATGCGCTGCCGGCAACTTTTACAACGTCCTCAGAAACTTCATCATTCGGTTTTAATTCACCGTTTTTGATCAGTTCGTCCAACGCCGCTCCTGCCAAATGTTTGTTGTTCGTTAGTTTTTGCTTATCCTGAAATTCCATGGAATTCAAATCAGGCGCAAACGCTTCTTCAATCTGATCCAAAGCAAGTAAACGGTTTGCATCAGCAGTTAATTTGCGTGCGTAAAGAGCTTGAACAGCTTTTGTTCGTAATAATCTTCTATTCAGCATAAGCCGGAATACTAATTGGGTAAAAGGTACAGTAAACCAAAGAACGGGTCTGCGTTTTCAGCAAGGTTTTTAATTTGACAATCCCCCGCGATAATATTTAAAATTGACCGCAAAATTAGACTATTTTGTTTAGAAATGGAAAAATCGGAACGATGGTTTTACATTTGCAACGATTTAAAACGTTTGAATGTTGGTATTGAAACACCCGTAAATCGATATAAAAATCTTCTGGTTTGAAAAAACCGGGATTTATCAATTTAAGTATTTACCTCAATGCGGATAATCGATTAAGTGTGAAATGGATAACGGCCAAATAAACCACTGAAAATTAACGCAAATACAAAATCAACTCTATTAACACGTGAAAGCACTTAAGTACCTCAATAAGTACTTCTTGAAATATAAATGGTATCTTATTTTAGGAACAATTTTTACCATTATTTCTAATCTTTTCGGAATTATTCCCGCACAATTGGTTCGTTATGCCCTGGATTTGGTAAGCGAAACGCTTGATGTCTACTATTTATTTGCAGGCTCCAAACTGCAAAGTGAAATGTACGACACCTTCGCTTTTACGATTTTGCTTTACGGTTTGCTGATTCTGGCGATGGCGCTTTTGAAAGGAATTTTTCTTTTTCTGGTTCGCCAAACGATAATCGTGATGTCGCGCCATATTGAATATGAATTAAAAAATGACGTTTACGGTCACTACCAAACTTTGCCGACAAGTTTTTTCAGAAGTCATAATACCGGCGATTTAATGGCGCGGATTTCAGAAGACGTGAGTAATGTGAGAATGTATGTCGGACCATCTTTAATGTATGGTATCAATTTAATTGTACTTTTTGTACTTGTTATTTCCTACATGCTGACCGTCAGTACCAAACTTACGGTTTACGTTTTGATACCGTTGCCACTGCTTTCCATCAGTATTTATGTGGTAAACAATATCATGATGAAGCGTTCTCAGGAAATTCAGAAACAGCTTTCGGCACTTTCAACGTATGTGCAGGAAGCATTTTCTGGAATTCGGGTCATCAAATCTTTTGTTCAGGAAAAACATTCTTTTACCAACTTCGAGACCGAGGCCGAAGATTTTAAGAAAAAATCACTTGGACTGGCCAAAGTGGATGCGATCTTCTACCCTATTATTGTGTTGCTGATCGGTATCAGTAATATCCTGATTATTTATGTTGGCGGAAAAGAAATTATGAACGGCAATCTGACGCCGGGAAATATTACTGAATTTATTCTTTACGTGAATATTCTGACTTGGCCGGTTATGGCGCTTGGCTGGACAACAAGCCAGATCCAGCGCGCCGCCTCTTCACAAACCCGTATCAATGAGTTTTTGAACGAAAAAAATACACTTGTTTCTGATAAGAATATTGCAAAAGAACTTGATGGAATTATCACTTTCAAAAACGTAGGATTTAAATATCCGGATTCAGGAATCCAGGCAATTGAAAATTTTGATCTGGAAATAAAACATGGAGAAAGTGTTGCGATTCTTGGGACAACCGGTTCAGGAAAAAGTACGTTAGCACATTTGTTATGCCGACTTTACGATCCGACAGAAGGCGAAATCCTGATCGATAATCTGCCGCTTAAAGATTATGACGTCCACGCTTTTCGTCGTCAACTTGGTTACGTACCGCAGGATGTATTTCTTTTTTCTGATTCTATTGAAAACAATGTGCGTTTCGGAACAAAAGATATGCCGCACGACCGCATTGAACAGGCTGTGAAAGATGCAGATTTGTACCAAAACATTCTGAATTTCCCACAAGGATTTGATACCCGTTTGGGAGAAAGAGGAATCACTTTATCAGGCGGACAAAAACAACGTCTTTCCATCGCCCGCGCCATCGCCCGTGATCCTAAAATTCTGATTCTTGATGATTGTCTTTCTGCGGTTGATACCAATACAGAAAATATTATTCTGAACAATCTCAAACGTATCATGGATCAGCGCACTTCTGTGATTATTTCCCACCGTGTCTCTTCTGCAAAACTTGCTGACAAAATCGTAGTACTTCATGAAGGCCGGATTGTGGAACAAGGAACGCATACAAATCTTATGGCGAAAAATGGTGCTTACAAGGAATTGTATGAAAAACAGTTACTTGCCGAAGAAGTATAATCTCAAATGATTTAATATACCAAAAGTCACCCTTGGGTGACTTTTTTTTGTTGATTTTTGATCTGAAAAATCTTCTTTTATTCTTTATCTGACCAATATTTGTATTATTATAACAATAAATAGAATCATTTTGCACTTTTGAATTATTTGCACTTTTTGAAAGATTCTAAATTTAATACCCAAATGTGCTTTTGAAGCAAACAATGATGTATTAATATGGCTTTTTGAAAATATTAAGTAATTTTATTTTGTATTTTACAAATACAACAATACATTTACAGTGTCAATATCAAAAAGACAAAACCCAACCTGACTTCATATATCTTCCAGCCGCACCAGAGGAATATGAATTTTAAAAGTTTGGAGAATTAACCGACAGCCCAGTTAGCGGGTAGCTTGTGATAATTCTTTAACAAACACACAAAACATTATCCTGTAAAATTAGAATCATGAAAACGTCTGGATTGCTATCAGTCTTACTTTATGATTTGACAAAACTTTTTTGATTCTTTTTCGAATCCTAAACCATTTTTGAAAGAATATGCTGAGCTATGAATGGTCTTACACCTATGCGTGCGGGCATTATTTGTATTGCTTCATAGTCAGATTTTAAGCAGGATTACAAAACAGATTTTACCAGTAAGTCTTCAATTTATTGAGAAAAAAACGGTCGTTACTGTATTTACGTCCACTGGAATTACTATGTATTTACATTTCTGTTTAGGGATTTTTTGGCCGTTTTTTTAGGCCAGGCGTGTCGTTGTTATCGAAACTTACCATTCACTAATCATTAAAACATCATGGCAAAATCATTACCATTTAGTGTCAGGTTTGTAATTCTCTTAGTCATCTGCTGTTTGCTGACGAACATTTTATTCGCCCAGCAAAAAACTGTTTCGGGACGTGTGATCGCGACCGAAGACGGAGCAGGACTTCCCGGCGTAAGCATTGTCGTAAAAGGAACCAATATCGGGGCCATAACAGGGGCTGACGGTACTTACAATGTGGCTGTTCCAGGTGAAAAGTCAGTATTATCTTTTTCTTTTGTTGGTTTTGCAACACAGGAAAAAACAGTTGGCACATTAGCGACAATCGATGTATCACTTGAAAGTGATACCAAACAATTTTCTGAACTGGTCGTAATCGGTTCTCGGAATTCATCCCGTACCAAACTGGATACGCCAGCGCCGGTGGATGTAATTTCTGTTGCAAAAATATCTCAAAACATGCCTCAGACGGAATTAGGTCAACTTTTGAAACAAGTTGCTCCGTCGTTTAACTCACTTAAAATACCAGGAGGCGACCTTGCCTCACACGTAGATGCTGTGCAGCTGCGTAACCAACCCCCTAACCAGACATTAGTTTTATTGAACGGAAAACGCCGTCATTCGTCTTCCTTGCTTTTGGTAGCAAACAATTCCGGCCCGTCGACAACTGTTGATATGCGCACAATTCCTTTGGCAGCGGTGGAAAAAGTTGAAATTCTTCGTGACGGTGCAGCAGCGCAGTATGGCTCTGATGCCATCGCCGGTGTTGTAAATATGGAATTGAAGAAAAGCGTTGGCGTTTTTACGGGTATGTATAACACCGGCTTTTACGCAAATGTAGGTCTGGCAAAAAACAAGGATATCGACAAATTCGGTACTGATGGAAAGTTACAGCAATTCATGGGTAACTATGGTTTTGCTTTGGGAGATAAAGGTGGTTTTATCAACCTTACTTTTGAATTAAGTCAGCAGGGAAAAACAAGTCGTGTTCCAAAAGGCGGATACAGCGGCGCCGTTTTTGACGACAGTTATTTGAACAACACAAGAAAAGATGAGTACGGACAAACGATCATTACAAATCCGGAATTAATTGCCAGTCCGGATAACGCAGCACTTAAAACCGATCAGGGATTGCAGGATGCGCGTGGATTGAAAAAGAAAGATTTTGAAATGATCAATGGTTTGAGCAAAGTCGAAAACGGAACCATTTTCATGAATATGGCCATTCCATTAGGGCCAATGAAAGGAAATGAATTTTACGCTTTCGGTGGACTTAATTACCGTAATACATTGAGCGGTTGCTACTATCGTTTTCCTCGTCAGCAGGATCGTTTTTTAAATGACCTTTATCCAAACGGATTTTTGCCTCAGCTTACTTCCAATATTTCTGATAGATCTTTAACGATGGGTGTTAAAGGAAAAGCAGGAATTTTCGATGTTGATTTCAGCAATTCATTCGGAAACAGCAAGTTTGGTTTTGGTATGGTGAATACGATGAACGCATCTTACGGACCTTCCACGCCTACTACGATGCGTCTTGGAGATAACAATTTTATCCAGAACACAACCAATTTAGGGTTAACAAAATTGTTTGAAAATCCGGGAAATGGTGCGCTTAAAAGTATCAACGTAGCTTTTGGTGCGGAAATGCGTATTGAAAATTATCAGATCAAGGCAGGACAAAAAGAATCATATACCAAAGGTGATTATGGTACTTTCACAGCACCTGCTGATAATTACAACTATACAAAAAATGTTAACAAGGATGTAAAATCTGAACAAACAATTAAAACAGTAACCGGTGCAGATTCTACGGTTTATGTTGATTTGATCCTTCCTTACAAAGGCGACAAAGTTGATATCAAGGGATATTCCCCAAACTGCCAGTGTTTCCGCGGATTTGCTCCTGAGCAGGAAACAAATGCTTTCCGTTCGGTAATGGCTGGTTATGTGGATGTTGAAGTAGACGTTACAAAACGTTTTATGGTTGAAGGTGCTGCACGTTACGAACATTACAGCGATTTCGGTGGTGTATTAACTGGTAAATTTGCAACCCGTTATTCCATCATCCCTGATATGTTTGCCGTTCGCGGTTCTATCAGTACAGGTTTCCGTGCACCAAGTCTTCAGGAATTGTATTATGCACAAACTTCAACTGGTTTTACTCCGGGTGGTGTTCCTTTTGACCAGGGATATTTCACCAACAATAGTACAGCGGCAAAAGCATTAGGCATTCCAAAATTGAAACAGGAACGTTCGACAAACATCAGTTTCGGCCTTACTTCTCAATTAATTACCGGACTTGAAGTAACTGCGGATGCTTATTATATCAGAATTAAAGACAAAATCATCCAGACCGGTGGTTTTGGTGGCAGCGTAATCGGTGGAAATTTCAGTAACATTATTACCGCTGATGGTATCGCTCAGTTCTTTACAAATGCAGCTGATGTTGAAACAAAAGGGATTGACCTTGTGGCGAATTATCGTGCGGTTGTAGGAAGAGGCGGGCAAATGACTTTCTCTCTTGCGGCTAACTGGAATACGGTTGCATTCACAAAAGTTTATCCTGCACCGCTTAATATTGGTGCAAACAATACTTTGCCAACGGATCCAACTTTGCGTGCGCAGTATCTTTCTGACATCTACCTGAACCGTAGTTCCCGCGGAAGTTTTGAAAGAGGTAATCCACGTCAGAAATACATCGCTTCTATTGTCTATACAAAAGGACCTTTATCTGCGATGATCCGCGGTGTTTATTATGGCGGTGTAAATTATTACAGCAACTATCACGAAACTTCGGACATCACTTCTCCTTATGCAGATTACACATTGGGAGCTCGTGCAACGATGGATTTAAGTGTTAGCTATCAAATCATCAAAGCACTTCGTGTTTCAATTGGCGGAGATAATATTACAAACACTTATCCAACAAAAACACGTGCTGATTTGACAGATTCTGGTCGTTTCGCTTATGATAACTATCAAATGGGATATCAGGGCGCATATTATTACGCGCGTATGAGCTTCCAGTTCTAAGAGATTAAACAAAATAATTGGCCTTATTAGTTAGACATTTGTCGCTGATCAGGCCAATTTCTTTTTTTACAATATCAGGCTTTTAAAATCCAGCAATTAATAGCAAAACGCCGGTCTTTAAAATCAATGCCGGGTGCTATTACTGGCCTTACTTCATGTGGGGCAAAAGAAGGAAAAGCTAACAAAGAATTATTGTCGGGAGAAATATCTATAGAATGCTCCTTTTCCTCACCAATTGAAATCGTATGAATTCTCAGATTTCCTCCTTCAAACTTTTTAGGAATACTATGCAAATAGTACACAACACTGATCACTCTTGGCTTTTCTGTTTTCTTATGAACAGCCGTATCAATATGTGATTTAAAAAGTGACCTGTCTCCATAAGAAACAAATTCGGTTTCAATTTCTCCTGCATTAAATTTTGACAATTTCAAGCCATCAACCAAGGCAGGCACCCGTTTTCTGATACTTTCCTGAATGATCGTTTTATAAGGTTCAAAATTTTTTAAAGTCAATGAAATGCGTGATTCTGATATCTTTTTAATGCCTCCGCTATAAATTACAGACTGCTTGAAATCCAGTTGCCTCTTTACAGCATAAGCCAATATTTCAGCATTTAATTCATCACTTAAAAAGTCATGAATATGCATATAAGGAAACAATCTGGCCATCAATAATCTTCTATTTAATAATAACGTTGAGCTAACAAAGGTTTTCTACCGATCTGCGAACAGACGAATTTCACCTGGCCAGCTTCCTCACCTCCTCTTTCAATTCCTTCATTTCCTGATGGATATTCTGCAAACTGATGTTCGCAGCATTTGTTTCCATATCAAACGTCAGCTTACTGTTTACCTGCCAAAGTTCCCGTACTTCACTTCTGTCAACAGAAATCGGAGCGTATTCCGGATTTAATGAAATCAGGCTGACAAAAGTGCTTTTTTCACTTTTCTGGATTTTTTTCACAAGAATACTATCAGCAGTCACAATCACGTACATCCGGTTATTTTTCACATCATCCCAGCCTTCCACTGCCCTTCCCACGATCCATTCATCCGATTGTAAAACCGGCATCATACTATCTCCATCCACCTGAAATCCACGAAAAGTTGCGTTGCGATATTCCGGGAGCGGAATGCTAAATGCAGGCAAACTTTCAAACCAGCGCGTATCGCCAAGATTCAGCGGATATCCGGCAGCGGCCTTAGCATTAACCATCACAATATTTTCTTCCCCCGTATTATCAACTGTCACCACTTTTGGATTGATGGCAGCATCTCCTATCCGCAAATATTTCTGTCCGCTTTCTCCAAACAGCCAGAGCGGGTTAATATTATGCTGCTTCAAAAGCTCTTTCACAACCTGTCCGGGAATGCGCGTTCTGCCTCTTTCAATGTCGGCCGTTGTCATACTTATTCCCAATTGCTCAGCAAATGCAGCCTGCGTCAGGTTCAGTTCTTCCCTTAGTTGTTTGAAACGTTTACTTTCCTCTTCGATGGGCATATGTCTGATAAACTTGTACTTAAATGAGTAATCATATCAAAGATACAATTTTTTGGAATTAATCCATTGCTATATCAGGAAATATTCCATAAATTTGGAAATATTCCATTGATAAGTAAAAATTCCAAGCCACCATGGAGCGAACCATACTACATATGGACCTTGATACATTTTTTGTATCAGTCGAACGAAAAATTGATAGCCGTTTAGAGAAAAAACCGATTCTTGTCGGCGGGATTGGTGACCGCGGCGTTGTAGCTGCGTGCAGTTATGAAACACGTCCGTTTGGAGTTCATTCAGGTATGCCAATGAAAATGGCAAGAAATCTTTGCCCGGAGGCTATTGTGATTCGTGGTGAAGGAGGTGTTTATTCCAAACATTCAAAAGAAGTTACAGAGATTATCCGTGAAGCGGTTCCTGTTTTTGAAAAAGCCAGTATCGATGAATTTTATGCCGACTTATCAGGCATGGATAAATTCCAGGGATCATCTTATAAAATGGCGCAGGAATTAAGAATGCGTATCAAAAAAGAAGCAGGCCTGCCCATTTCTTTTGGGCTTTCTGCTAACAAACTGGTTTCAAAAGTAGCCACGGGTACCGCAAAACCTGATAATGAAAGAAAGGTTGAATTTGGAACTGAAAAGTCATTTTTAGCACCCATGCTGGTCAAAAAGATTCCAATGGTTGGCGATAAAACGAATCAGATCCTTTATAACCTTGGTATAAAACATGTAAGAACGATCCAGGAAATGCCCGTTGAAATGATGAGTAAAGTCCTGGGCAAAAATGGCGTTGTGCTTTGGAACCGTGCCAATGGAAGAGACGATACACCAATCATCCCCTTTCATGAACGGAAGTCAATTTCCAACGAACGGACTTTTGGAAAAGATACAGGAGATACAACAAGAATGCGGGAAATGATCAGGGCCATGGCCGAGAATCTGGCTTACCAGCTTAGAAATGGTGAGAAACTGACGTCTTGTATTTCAGTTAAAATAAGATATGCTGATTTCAATACTTTTTCCAAACAGCTCAAAATTCCTTATACCTCGGCAGATCATTTATTAATCCCGCAGGTGGAAAAACTATTTGATCAGTTATACAACAGAAGAATGCTGGTTAGGCTTGTCGGCGTCACTTTCAGCGATCTGGCCGGAGGAAATTATCAGATTAATTTATTTGACGATTCGGAAGAAAAACTAAACCTATATCAGGCGATGGATTATTTACGAAACCGGTATGGTACTGATGATCGTGGAAATGCAATTGTAAGCTGGGGTACCACAATAGGTATCGCCAATATATCAAGTATGGGAAATCCGTTTAACGGGGAACCGCCGATTATTCCGGCGCATAGGAATGCGTGATTAAATTATTTAGTAAAAATGTCAATTACACTTCATCAACTTCTAATGTCTTTATATTATTTAATTCATGAAAAATCGACTGCTGTTCTTCTTCAAGATCAAAATCGTCCTGCAAGCCGAGCCAAAACTTAGGAGTGGTGCCGGAATATTTGCTGAATCGCAATGCTGTATCTGCTGTCACTCTCCTTCGCCCTTTGATGATCTCACTAACACGCGTCTGAGGAATGGAAGTATCTTTTGCTAATCTGTAAGCAGAAATACCAAGAGGATTCAAAAACTCCTCCAACAAAATTTCTCCCGGGTGAATATTATTTAACTTTTCCATAACCGTTTCCATTCAAGTGCGTTAGTAGCGCCAAAGTAAGTATAAAGTTTAATTTCCCAAAACCCATGTTACTCAACTGCCACTCCTATTTCAGCCTGCGTTATGGAATGATTCCCGAAAAGGATTTGCTGGAACTTTGTGTACAAAACGATTATAATGCAATGGCACTGACGGATATCAACAATACGTCCGGCTGCCTGAATTTTATACGTTTGGCAGAAAAATATGATATCAAACCCATCGTTGGCATTGATTTCAGAAATGGGATACAACAACAGTTTATAGGACTGGCGAAAAACAATACAGGTTTTCAGGAATTGAATGAATATTTGTCAGGACACTCCCATCAGAAAATCGAATTTCCTGATCAGGCACCTTCGCTTGAAAACGCTTTTTTTATCTATCCTTTTGAACAGTTATTAAAAACAAAAAAAGAAGTTTTTCTCCCAAACGAATACATTGGTATTTCAATCAAGGATTTAAACCGCGTTCAGTTTTCTCCTTTGCGTGATCGCCTGGATAAGTTTGTCATTTTGCATACAGTCAGTTTCCGGCATAAAAAGGATTTCAGCGCCCACCGGCTTTTACGTTCAATCAATGAAAATACTTTATTAAGCAAAATTTCCGCCTTTGGAACAGGTGAAGAAACGGAGCAAATGCTGCCTTCCAATATTCTGAAATATCATTTCAAAAACTTCGATTCTATTGTTTTTAATACCGAAAAACTGATGGATGAATGTAACATCCGTTTCACTTTCGGAGAAAACAAGAAACATCAGAATTTAAAAGTATATACTAAAAGTGAGGCGGAAGATTACCAGCGTCTAAGTCAGAAAAGCTATGCTGCGCTTGGATACCGGTATGGCGACAACATCACCGATAAAATTTTCGACCGCATATCGATGGAATTGGAAATGATCCAGAAACAGGATTTCATTCCCTTTTTTCTGGTGAATCATGACATTGTAAGTTATGCAAGACAGAAAGGTTATTTCTATGTCGGTCGTGGCAGCGGGGCTAATAGTATTGTGGCCTATTTACTTGGAATAACGAACGTTGACCCTATTGAACTGGATTTATATTTTGAACGCTTCATCAACATGTACAGAAAAAATCCTCCCGATTTTGACATTGATTTTTCATGGAAAGACCGGGAGGATATTACTGAATACATCTTTAAAAAATTCGGCAGCAAAGGGCAGGCTGCACTTTTGGCAACTTACAGTACTTTTCAGCATAGTGCGGCTGCCAGAGAACTGGGCAAAGTTTTTGGTTTGCCAACTTATGAAATTGACGCGCTCAGCGATGGAAAATATGATCCTAAAAAACTGGATCAGCTTTCTGCGCTGGTGATTAAGTACGCGCAATATTTCCAGGAAAACAACCAGCCGAATCACCTGAGTATTCATGCCGGCGGGATACTCATTTCCGAGCGACCGATCAATTATTTTTCAGCAACCGATCTGCCGCCCAAAGGTTTCCCGACCACACAATTTGACATGGTAATTGCAGAGGATGTTGGCCTGAATAAATATGATATTCTTAGTCAGCGCGGATTGGCAAAAATCAAGGAAACGCTGGAAATCATCAAATACAACCGTCCCGAGGCACCGGAAATAGATATTGACGATGTAAAACAATTCAAACTTGACCCGAACATAAATAATCTTATTAAGCAGGCTCAGTGTATCGGATGTTTTTATGTTGAATCGCCTGCCATGCGTATGCTGTTGAAAAAGCTTGCAGTTGATAATTATCTGGGACTTGTAGCAGCGAGCTCGATTATCCGGCCTGGCGTCGCCAAAAGCGGGATGATGCGTGAATATATTTTACGGCACCAGGATAATAGCAGAACAAAAGATGCACATCCGATTTTACTGGATCTGATGCCTGAAACTTATGGCATCATGGTTTATCAGGAAGATGTGATCAAAGTTGCCCATTATTTTGCCGGATTATCATTGGGAGAAGCGGATGTAATTCGTCGCGGTATGAGTGGAAAATTCCGTGGACGTGATGAGTTTGAATATGTAAAAGCCAAATTTTTCAAAAATTGTAAAGACAAAAAATATGATCCGATAGTTACTGAACAAATCTGGGCGCAAATCGCAAGTTTTGCCGGTTATGCTTTTGCAAAAGGACATTCCGCATCTTATGCTGTGGAAAGTTACCAGACACTTTTCCTGAAAGCTTATTATCCGCTGGAATATATGGTGGCGGTTTTAAACAACGGCGGCGGTTTTTACGCACCTGAATTATATGTTCATGAAGCCAGAATGATGGGGGCAAATGTTATGGCACCCTGTGTTAATCATAGCAAAGCGCAGGCTGTCATCAAAGGGACTGATATTTACCTGGGTATGTCAGCATTAAATGAAATTGAAGAAAAAACCATTATAAAAATCCTGGAAGCACGTGAGGCAGAAGGTGAGTTTACTTCTTTAAATAATTTCCTGGATCGCGTATCCATTTCCATTGAACAGATCACAATCCTGATCCGAATTAACGCTTTTCGTTTTACCAAAATTGACAAAAAAACATTACTCTGGAAAGCGCATTTCCGTCTAAACAAAGCGCCCCAAAAAGTCCCGCAAAAACAATTGTTTCAGGTAGAAGTTAAAGAATTTGATCTTCCAACATTTGAAACTTCCCCTACTGATGAAGCTTATGACCAGATCGAGTTGTTAGGTTTTCCGCTTTGCAGTCCTTTTGACCTCGTTAAAAATCCAATGTCAAAAAGCGTGATGTCCAAAGATCTGGATAAATATATCAATCAGGATATTATTCAATACGGATATCTGGTGGCCGTTAAAAATACGAGAACGTCAAAAGGAGAACGGATGCAATTTGGCACATTTCTGGATCAGGAAGGACAATTTATTGATACCGTACATTTTCCACAGGTTGCAGCAAAATACAATTTCTCAAACAAAGGAGTTTATAAAATTTACGGAAAAGTGATTGATGAATTTGGGTTTTTGAGTATTGAAGTGAGTGAAATTGTAAGGATGGATTTGGCTTTGAGGTGATGGGGAATTGAGTATCTTCAAAAATAATTTTAATTCTTTTGTGACATTTCTCTTGCAATTCATACTAATACTTAAAACAAAGGAACAGCAATGGATTCGGCAAATAAAACTCACTTCGTAAAAGTCATCCAGGAACATCAGGGGATTATAAATAGTATTTGCCGAATCTATTATATGGATATTGAAGATATAAAAGATGCGAGGCAAGATATTATTCTACAACTCTGGAAATCTCTTCCAACATTTCGAAATGACTCCAAAATCAGTACGTGGATTTATAAAGTAGCACTCAACACAATTCTTTCAAAAGTTAAAAAGAACAAAATAATTCTTCCAAGGAGTTATTATCCGAGTCGCATTTAAACAGCCCCGATAATAAGTTGGACACAAATGACGACATCCATCAACTACTATTTCTGGTCAACCAGCTCGAAGCAACTGATAAGGCCCATATGATTTTACATTTGGAAGGATACACAAACAAAGAAATTGCCGAGACGCTGAAACTAACAGCTACTAATATCAGTACAAGAATGAACCGCGTCAAAACGAAACTTAAAGAAGCATTTAGTACAGTTTCCCATGAACTCAGATAAATATAAATCATCCTGGAACCAGTTCCGAAAAATGAATAATTACGTTGAAATCAATGATGTGGAAATATTGAATATCATTGAAAATAACGCCAATAATTCCTTCCATTTTGCCCCGGAACGCCTGCTTAGAAATACAGCCGTATTTTCATTTCTCGTTCTATTCTGTCAAAACTGTTATGTCTAAATGATTGATACCACGATATCTTTCATACTTTGGAACGTAAGGACTAATGTATTTCCAAGTCTTGAAATCCCGAAATGGTATGGTTTGTGTTGGACATTAGGAATATTCCTAAGCTATCGGATCATGTTTTATGTTTTCAAAAAAGAAGGCAAAACGATCCAACAACTTGACATACTTACTACTTATGTCATTATCGGCACGTTGCTTGGTGCCAGATTGGGGCATATTCTTTTTTATGATCCCATTTATTACTGGAATCACCTGATTGAAATATTACCCATTCGCCTTTCACCTTCTTTTGAATTTACCGGATTGGCTGGGTTGGCAAGCCACGGAGGAGGAATAGGCATCTTCCTGGCAATCTACCTTTATTCTAAAAAGTATAAAGAAAGTTATCTCTGGATACTAGACAGAGTTACAATTGCTGCGGCTCTGACAGGCGCCTTCATACGCTTTGGAAATCTGATGAATTCTGAAATGATTGGTATTCCAACAAAGGTTTCATGGGCATTTATTTTTACAAAAATTGACCAAATGCCAAGGCATCCAGCCCAGTTGTATGAATCCGTTTTTTGTTTGTTTCTTTTTTTCCTAATGTTTTCAATATGGAAAAAAACATTAGGAAAACTTCCTGAGGGATTACTAACCGGTATATTTCTTGTGCTTCTTTTTAGCTTCCGCTTCATGGATGAATTTCTGAAAATCGATCAGGAATCATTTGAAAGTCAAATGCCGATTAACATGGGACAGATCCTCAGTATTCCGTTTATCCTAACCGGTTTATTGCTTATCAAAAAAGCAAATACATCCAAATTGTCTAATTTCTAAAATCAATAATTTTTATTCTTGAACAGTTAAAAATTGTGTCTTAACTCTTCTTAGCTATATTCTTTTATCCTCCCATAATCTCACCTAATAAAATCATATTTCATACCTTGGTACGTTTAAGCAGGACTGTTTGTATATTTCTGTTTTTAATCGTTCACCAGGGATTTTAATGAAAAAGTCATTTCTTTTTATAGCGATCACAAGCTGTATTTTCACCGCTTGCAGCAAAGAATCCGGTTCTATTTCCGGTAGCTGGGTTAAGGCAATCGATGAGCAATCGCAACATCAGCAAGGCTTCACACTAAAAGATGATGGAAATGCCTCTTCGATAAATCTGAAAGAAAAACATTATGACAGGTGGGAAAAATTTGGTGATCTGCTTATTCTTCGTGGCAGCAAAAATCCAGACGAGACGGACAAATTTTCAGATACCCTAAAAATTATCTCTGTTAACGACAGCTCACTGGTTCTAAAAAAGACAGACGGCGCAGAAATAATTTATACCAAAACCCAAGTACCTGGTAAATTAATAAGGGCTTTCGAAGCCATTGACTGCTACCAGTTTGCTGCAAAACAGGATACAGCATTTCTCCATATCAATGTGACAGATAATATTGTGTCAGGGGATTTGGAGTATCATCTTTTTGAAAAAGACAGTAATAAGGGCAAGCTTAAAGGCAAAATAATTGGTGATACGCTGGTGGCCGATTATACTTTTTTATCCGAAGGTACCACATCGGTCCGGCAGGTTGTTATGATCAAAAAAGACAACAATTATATTGAAGGTTTTGGAGATGTTCAGGAAATGGATAACAAAATGAGTTTTGTTAACAGAGCTAAATTGAGTTTTAAAAATGGACTGATTTTCAAAAAAACGAATTGTCGATAAGCCGGATAAATCCTGGCGTTCTCCGGGTATGATATTTTCAAACTTATATTTACTAAACAGCAGCATGATGCAAATCAATTATTGGTTTACATTAAGCTGATAAGTAAAAAAATTAATCAAATATAATTATGCTTAACCCAAAATTCGGTGCCTCTATCTTATCCTGGATTCCACCGGTATGGACTCCGGAAGCAGGACTTTACGCCATAAAAAAAACAGCAGAGACAGGATTTGATTTACTGGAAATATTACTTCCGGTTTCCATGGATTTTGATGCTGAGACTGTTAAGAAGCAATTGAAAGAACATAATATTGAAGCAATTTGCAGCCTGAATTTGCCTAAAAACTGCCATATTCCATTTCATCCACTTGAAGCAACAACGCTGATTAAGACGGCTTTGGATAAAGCAGCAATTCTTGAAGTTGACATTCTTGTTGGTGTTTTGCATTCCGGAATCGGAGTTTTTACCGGGCTTCCACGCACAAAAGAAGAGGAAGTTATTATTTGTCAGGTTTGGAGTGAAGTTGCGGCTTATGCACAAAATCTTGGCATTAAAATCGGGATTGAGCCAATTAACCGGTACGAAAGCTATATCTGCACCGCAGCAAGTGAAACCATGACGCTGATTAATAAAGCTAACGCATCGAATCTGGGTTTGCATCTGGATACTTTTCATATGAATATTGAAGAAAGTAATTTCCGGGATCCGGTACTTGCCGGAGGTTCGAAATTATATCATGTCCATATGACCGACAGCGACCGCGGGATGCTTGGCGAAGGCAATGTTCATTGGGAGGAATTGTTCAAGGCTTTGTCAGAAATCAATTACTCCGGCGCGCTGGTTTTGGAAAATTTTTCTTCTGAAATTAAAGATTTGGTTGGCCCCACCTCCCTGTGGCGTCCTTCTAAATACAATGCCGAAGATCTTGCAAAAGGCAGCCTTGCTTTTATGAAAAAAATGGTTGAAAAGTATAAATAAATTATATCTGCCACAGCTAATCCAAATACGATATCTGTGGCAGATATTTCTGTTTCAAAGGAAAAATACTTCTCTTCTTCAAGTTCTTACTCACATTACGACTAAAATATTTCAGTACACAACCTTTGCAATCGTACTGATTAACGATATCTTTCGTTTTCATCCATTTTATCCACTTAATAGCAGTAAAATGAAAAAATCCCTCTTGGTATTATGCGTTTTAGGCATATCTACGGCATTAATACCAACTTTTGCACAAGATTTACACACACAGAAAATTCCACTGGACCCGACCGTAAAAACCGGTAAGCTAAAAAATGGTATTACTTATTACATAAAAAAGAACGCCGAGCCAAAAAATCGTGCTGAACTTCGACTGATCGTAAAAGCCGGATCGGTTCTTGAAACTGATGCGCAGCAAGGACTTGCCCACTTCATGGAACATATGAATTTTAATGGCACGACTAATTTTCCTAAAAATGAACTTGTCAATTTTCTCCAAAAAACCGGTGTTCGTTTTGGTGCCGATTTGAATGCCTATACAGGTTTTGATGAAACGGTATATATGCTTCCAATACCGACAGATTCATCAGGATTGCTGGAAAAAGGTTTGCAGGTTTTGGATGACTGGGCACACGGTGCTTTACTAGATCCTGCTGAAATTGAAAAAGAACGAGGTGTTGTTTTGGAAGAATCCCGCATGGGTCGTGGTGCGCAGCAGCGGATGAGGGATAAATATCTGAAAATGATCCTGAACAATTCCCGATATGCAGAACGTCTGCCTATCGGAAAAGACAGTATTCTTAAAACCTTCAAGCCAGAAAGTATCAAGGCTTTTTACAAGGATTGGTACCGTCCGGATTTAATGGCCGTTGTGGCCGTTGGTGATTTTGATGTAGCAAAAGTAGAAGCAATTATTGCTCAGAAATTTGGTAAAATACCGGCTGTAATAAAACCTAAAACCCGGACAGAATATACAATTCCATTAAATGGAGGCACAGACGTTGCGATTGTAACAGATTCGGAATATCCACAGAATGTAATTCAATTGATTTACAAACAGCCGAGCACTAAAGAAAAATCGATGTTTGATATTCGGAATAATATCGCTCAGGGCTTGTATAATGCTATGATGGGGCAGCGTATGCAGGAACTTACGCAGAAAGCAAATCCACCTTTCCTTTATGGAGCCAGTAATTACAGCGATTTTCTTGGAAACCTGGATTCTTATACTTCCATCGCGCTTGCAAAAGATCCGTCGTCTGTTGAAACCGCACTGACCGCCTTACTTGAAGAAAATGCACGAGTACAAAAATTTGGTTTTACAGCACCTGAGCTTGAAAGAGCCAAGAAAGATCTGATGAACCAGATGGAGCAGTCTTTGAAAGAAAAAGACAAAACGAAATCGGCAAATTATGTACAGGAGTATTTGGACAATTTTCTTCACCAAAAACCATACATGGGAATTGAAGCTTATTATGCTTTCCTGCAAAAAAATATTGGTGGTATAAAACTTGAAGAGATTAATGCGCTGGCTAAAAAATATATCACGGATAAAAACAGAGCTGTGGTAATTATGGGGCCAGAAAAAGGAAAAGATGCTTTGCCGACCGAAGCAAAAATCCGCACTATGCTATCACAAACAAATAGTGATTTGAAAGCTTATGTTGATGACGTTCTCGATTCACCATTGCTTAAGGCTGAACCGAAAGCTGGAAAAGTTATAAGTGAAAAAGCAGACGAAAAACTGGGAATTACGGAATTGGTACTATCAAATGGAGTGAAAGTTCTCCTCAAACCTACTGATTTTAAAAATGATGAAATCCTGATTCAAGCTACCGGGAAAGGCGGATATTCTTTGTTCCCTGGTGAAAGAGAAACCGGAATTATGACAAGTTATATGCTTCAATCAGGTGGTGTTGGACCTTATAACCAAACGCAGTTGCAGAAATTTCTTGCCGGCAAAACAGTTGGTGTTGAGCCTTATCTTAACGAATTGAAAGAAGGCGTGGAAGGCAGTACAAATCCAAAAGATCTGGAAACTACCCTGCAATTAATTTACGCCTATTTTACAGAACCACGTAAAGATGCCGAAGTTGTAGGTGGGATGCTTGCCAATCAGAAATCTTATCTGGAAAATATGCGTAAGACTTTGACACCGGACAAAGTCTATTCGGATACATTGAATGCAGTTTTGACAAGCAATAATCCTGACCGTCGCCCGCTAACACCGGAAAGTATTGATAAGGTAAGTCTGGATCGTGGTATTGAAATTTACAAAAACCGCTTCGCTGATGCATCTGACTTTGTTTTCACTTTTGTAGGTGCATTCAAAGTTGACGCGATTAAGCCTTTGCTTGAAAAATATATTGGCGGGTTGCCATCAACAGATCGTGATGATACTTACAAACATCCGAACATTTTCCCTCCAAAAGGACGTATTGAAAAGACAGTTTATAAAGGTTTGGAGCCAAAAAGCCGCGTAACTATTGTCATAAGTGGTGAGTATGACTACAATCCGGAAAATAATATTCAGATCGAGGCTTTACAGGAAGTTTTACAAATTAAACTAATTGAAGCGCTTCGTGAAGAAGAAAGCGGTGTATATGGCGTTCGCGTTTCGGAGGATGTCGACAAATTGCCAACAGGACATTATCGATTCAATATCGGATTTGGCTGTGCTCCTGAAAATGTAGATAAACTGGTAAGTCGCACTCTGACTGAAATGAAAAAGATCAAAGACAATGGTGCAGATCCAAAGGATATTGAAAAATTTGTCGCTGAAACAAAACGCAAAACAGAGGTTGCGCTGAAAACAAATGGCTTCTGGATTAACTATATTGACGAAAATACTTTTCTGGGAGATGATTTGAATGAAGTCCTGGAAGAAGATAAATTGTTAAAATCAATAACTGTACCGAGTACAAAAGCTGCTGCTAATAAATATTTCTCGGATGAGAATTTTATTAAAGTTATTTTGATGCCTGAGAAAAAATGAAAAAAGTAGCTTCAGGCTAAAGCCCTGATATTGTGAGGGGTATTTCTGACCCAAGGCTAAAGCCTTGGGTTAATTTTTTGTCTTTTGCATCGACGGCTACGGGCTAAAGCCCGGCAACTGGTGAGGGTATTCCGAGACCCAAGGTTAAAACCTTGGGTTATTTTTTGTCTTTTGCATCAACGGCTACGGGCTAAAGCCCGGCAAATGGTGAGGTTATTCCGAGGCCCAAGGTTAAAACCTTGGGTTATTTTTTGTCTTTTGCATCAACGGCTACGGGCTAAAGCCCGGCAACTGGTGAGGGTATTCCGAGACCCAAGGTTGAAACCTTGGGTTATTTTTTCTTTCGAATCAGCGGCTCCGGGCTAAAGCCTGGCAATTGGTGAGGTGATTCCGAGACCCAAGGTTGAAACCTTGGGTTATTTTTTCTTTCGAATCAGCGGCTCCGGGCTAAAGCCCGGCAATTGGTGAGGTTATTCCGAGACCCAAGGTTAAAACCTTGGGTTATTTTTTGTCTTTTGCATCAACGGCTACGGGCTAAAGCCCGGCAAATGGTGAGGTTATTCCAAGACCCAAGGTTAAAACCTTGGGTTATTTTTTTCTTTCGAATCAACGGCTACGGGCTAATGCCCGGCAAATGGCGAGGTGATTCCGAGACCCAAGTAAGAAGCCTTGGATTAATTTTTGTCTTTTGCATCAACGGCTCCGGGCTAAAGCCTGGCAATTGGTGAGGGTATTCCGAGACCCAAGGTTGAAACCTTGGGTTATTTTTTCTTTCGAATCAGCGGCTCCGGGCTAAAGCCCGGCAAATGGTGAGGTTATCCCGAGACCCAAGGTTAAAACCTTGGGTCTTTTTTGTCTTCAAATCAGCGGCTTCGGGCTAAAGCCCGGATAGTGTGAGTCGTATTCCCGACCCAAGGCTTTAGCCTTGGATTAATTTTTGTCTTCGCGCATATAAAAGCCTATGCTAGTTCTTCCTGGCCTTTTCTCGACAAATACTAACCCAGGGTTTCAACCCTGGGTGCATGAATTACCAGAGATTTTCAGGGCTTTAGCCATTGTTTTTATTGTAAGGTATTCATCCAAAGTCTTCATCAGAATACCCCTCCGCATAACCCAGGCTGTTCAGAAAAATCTTATATTCTTCACCAAAACTCTGTTTCCGATGATGTTCTTGCTGATTGTCGATATACTTCCGAACAAAATCAATTTTATTATTACTCACAGAAGATGCAAAGTATTTATTTGCCCAGTAAAGTCGGTTTTTTGTCAATTGCATTTTATTAGCCCAGTGCGAGCTTTCACCTTTTAATAATTTGACTTGGTTAGATACTCCCAAATCGGGGTTCAGAATCATTAGTACATGAATATGATCATCATGACCATTAATTCTATCAATGTAAATTCCATGCTCTTTGGCATTACCAAAGATATGATTGCAGATTTTCTTTAAGATATCAGGTTTTAAAACTTGTTCACGATTCTTTGTGGCCCATACGGCATGAACCCAGATTTTTACATAAGACATAGTAGTGTGTTTTAAGGAAAATAGTCAATATCAATTAGACTTACTTTGTCAATCGAAGTTTCTATTTTCTGTAAAACACTTTCTAAAATCTATCTACGATAAATCTTCTTCAATCCATCAATCAAAAACATCAGATCATTCAACCGGATTTCGTACATCGTACTTAACATCATACCCAATTTGCCGGCTGGAAAGCCTTCCCGTTCAAACCATTCTAAATATGAAACCGGCAAATCAGTGATCAGCCAGTCTTTATATTTTCCGAAAGGCATCCTGTAAAGGATTAGCTCTTTCAGGATTTCGGTATCAGGTTTTGGAATTTCATCACTCATTTTCAATCTAAATTTTAATTATTTCGCGGCTCTTAACTTTACAATCAAATCCGTTTTCATATCAAATAATTGTTTTTCAAGTCCAACCGGATAAGTATGCGGATTGACAAAACGTTTGATTCCTTTATGAAAATGCGCTAATTGCTGTTCGACACGCTCACGGGTTTCGTATATAGAAGGCAGACTATATACCAACGTGCCCTCAGCAAAAATGGGCACCAGCAAATCTTCATAAGATACCGTTTCTGAAAATGATCTGGTTTTGGTAAAATCATATGGATCCACCATTGTCGGTTTTCCGGAAAGTGGTGTTTCAATATTAAAAATCATATCGGAAATAAACCCCTTCGAATCTTTGAAGCGACGAACCTGCTGAATGCCAGGTGTAGAAACCTTGATAGCCTGCTCGGATAATTTCAGTTTATAATCCCACTCGCCTGATTCATTTTTTATCGCAGCCAATTTAAAAACACCGCCTAATGCGGGTTGATCGAAAGCCGTTACCAGTTTTGTTCCAATTCCCCAGACGTTGATTTTTGCACCCTGAATTTTCAAACTATCCATGATATATTCATCCAGATCATTGCTGGCAACAATATTGGTTTTCTCAAATCCTGCCTCATCCAATAATTTTCTGGCTTCAATACTCAAATAAGCCAAATCGCCGGAATCCAGACGAATTCCACCGAGCTCATAACCTCTTTCACGAAGCTGATTTCCTACAATAATTGCATTTTCAACACCTTTGATAGAATCGTAAGTATCAACGAGCAAAGTCACGTTATTTGGCATGTACTTCGCATACGTTTCAAAAGATTCCAGTTCGCTGTCAAACGACATTACCCAACTATGTGCATGCGTACCTCTAACCGGAATACCGTAAAGTTTTCCGGCCAAAACATTGGACGTCGCATCAAAACCGCCGATATATGCAGCGCGGCTAGCCGTCATGCCACCATCCGGTCCTTGCGCCCTTCTTAATCCAAATTCCAAAAGGGCATCATTGTTTGCAATCAGACGCATTCTTGCGGCTTTTGTAGCGATGAGCGATTGAAAATTTAAGAGATTTAATAAGGGAGTTTCTAATAATTGACATTGTAAAACCGGTCCTTGAATACGAAGCAACGGCTCATTTGGAAAAACAACGGTACCTTCCGGAATCGCATTAACACTGCATTTAAATTCCATAGTACGCAGGTAATCGAGAAACTCAATCTCAAAAAGCGCTTTATCATCACTTCCCTTTAACGAACCTATATATTCGAGGTCTTCCTCATCAATACGATATTCATTCAGATAATCAATTACACTGCTCAGTCCGCAGGTAATTGTAAATCCCCCCTGAAAGGGATGTTTACGAAAATACAGATTAAAAACTGCTTCCTGTTCTGCTTTCCCGGATTTCCAGTAGCCATAAGCCATTGTTAATTGATATAAATCGGTAAGCAGACTTAAAGAGGTGTCATATAGCCGGTTAATCATTCTGGTTTTTCTTTGATGAAAATGAATGACTAATTACTAAAAAATACCCGTTTTGTGTTTATAAAATCCTGGATTTTATGAAAGCAAAGTTGAATTATAAGAAATGGATTTTAGATCGTTCCTCAATTCACACTTTCCAGCGAAGGAAACTGTTGTTTCCACATATCGTAATATTTACCTTTTTTGGTAATCAGTTTTTTGTGACTTCCTTCTTCAATCAATTTCCCTTGTTCCAAAACCACAATTTTATCCGCATTCATTACCGTACTTAATCTGTGGGCGATTATGATAATGGTTTTACTTTTTTTGCGCAAAGATTGAACCGCAAGTTGAATATGCTGCTCCGATTTTGAATCAAGTGAAGAAGTGGCCTCATCCAGAATCAGAATTTCCGGATCACGGTAGAGCGCTCTTGCGATGGCTAATCTTTGTCTTTGTCCGCCCGATAAACTGGTCCCGTTTTCACCGATATAAGTATTAAATCCGTTTGGCAGATTTTCGATAAATTTGATAATATCAAGTTCCTCACAAATCGAAACGATCTTTTTCATATCCGGCTCAAACTCCCCTACCGCAATATTGTTGATCACATTTCCTGCAAAAAGATGAACATCCTGAGGTACAGCGCTAACCAGTTTTCGTAAACTATCATTGGTCAGATATTTCAGATCAAATCCGCCCAACTGGATGTTTCCTGATTCAATTGGATAAATGTTTTGCAATAAGGATAAAAGCGTCGTTTTTCCCGAACCGCTTTCACCAACAACTGCCGTAATTTTCCCTTTTGGAATCATCAAATCCAGTCCGTCAAAAACCGTAACGCGTGAACCATATCGAAAATGAACATTTTTGAAATGAATATCCCCGATCATATCAGGTGTTAATTCTGCCTTGTTTTCCAGGGATTCACGTTCAATATCCATAATTTCAAAAAGCCGGTCCGCCGCAATGGACGCATCCTGAATCGTTTTATTCATACCGATAAGACTGGAAACCGGTCCGGTAAAATATCCTATGATGGCATAAAAAGAAAGCAATTCACCCGGCGTAATGATATTTTCCAATACAAATAGGGAACCTGCCCAAAGCAAAATAATCGTAAAAGCACTGGAAACAAAACCGCTAAAATCTCCAATCCACAGTGCATTCGTGTTGGATTGATAAATGGAACGAAGCATACCAACAAACCTGGTTTCTGTTTTTAAATTAGTAAAATCTTCCAGTCCGAAACGTTTGATCGTACTTACAGAATTAATGGATTCCACCAATTGCGCTTCAAGTTCGGCCGAACTTTCCATCAACTGGCGCTGCGTCGATTTGTTTACTTTATTGGAAAAATAATAAATGATGGCATACAATGGTACGACGCCAAGCATGATCAGCGCCAGTTTCCAATAGTAGGTAAACATCAAAACAAATGAGAAAATCAGGATGAAAAAATTCATGGAAAAACCAATGAGCACGTCATTGATAAAAACCCTGATTTTAACGGCGTCATTAATCCGGGAAATAATTTCTCCCACCCGCATATTATCAAAAAACTGCTGCGGCAAGCGCATCAGATGTTTGTAATAACCCAAAATTAATCTTGCATCGATTTGCTGTCCGGTTTTAATGGTCAGAAGTGATTTCGCATGATTGATAATAACTCTGAAAACCAAAAGGAAAATCATGATGATTCCCATCAGGTTTAACAAGTTCCGGTTACCTTCCGGGAGTACATTATCGACAATTTTTTGAAGGAAAATTGAGGTAGAAAGTCCTAATAAAGTGTATACAATTGCTCCGAGCAAAACTTGTAATAAAACAGATTTATGCGGTTTCAAAAGAAACCAGAATCTTTTGGACACAGAAATCTTTTCATTGCCTTCCATGAACGTTTCTCCCGGCTGAACCAATACCAAAACACCCGTCCAGATTTCCTTAAATTCCTTATAGGTCATAGACACTATTTCACCCCGCGCGGGATCCATTACCTCAACTTTTGTATCCGTAACATTATAAATCACCACATAATGGTGTAAAATACCTTTGATAATTACGTGGGCAATAATTGGAACCGGGACATGCGGAAGTTGATCGAAAGTTGCCTTTACACCTTTGGAGTTAAAACCGAGTTTATTGGCCGCCTCAATCAAACCCAGAACATTTGTTCCTTTTTTATCCGTTGAAGCATACTGGCGAATTCTTGCAACCGGCACAGTAAGATTGTAATAAGCTGCTATGGAAGCCAGACAAGTTGCGCCGCAATCAGTCAGATCGTGCTGTTTGATGGTGACGTGACGAAGTTTATTTTTTGTTGAAAAGAAGGGAATTTTACTGATAAGATTATTTCCTAAATTCCCGATTTTTGCCAGTTGAGTAAAAATATTTGACTGAGCCATAACGATTTAGTTTTGAGGTGTTTCTTCCGTTGCAATTAAATTCGGATTCAGCCAGTCATCCGCTTTGTCATAAAGTAATTGAAAAAGTGTGCGCTCTGTAACCAAAAACCGCGCTTGCAAGGTCATCCCTTTTTTAAGTTTTCCGACATATCCATTTCGCAAAGTCAGCGCATCCTGATCTAGCCTGCAACGGACTTTAAAAAAAGGCTGCTGATTTCCACTTGTATAAACGTCGTTTGAAATTGACAATACTTTCCCTGTTACCAGTCCCCACTGATTATAATTGTAGGCATCAACCTGTAATCTTGTAAGAGTTCCCGGATGAAGCAAACCGATATCTTTTGGAAGCACATACATTTCCGCCACCATGGAGGCGTCAGGAGAAATTTCTGCTAAAAATTCATTGGAAGTAATAGAGCTACCAGCCTGTAAACCTTTTAATTGTTGAACCGTACCGCTTATGGGCGCTTTAATCGTGTAAAAATCTTTCTCTCTTATATATTGCTCATTCTTGGAATTTAGCTCCCTTACTTTCATTTCAAGCTGCGTCAGCTCCGACTCCCAACGCGCTTCCTCCTCTTCCATGATGGTTTTTATATTGTTGTTTGCATTGCGGTGCAGTAAAACTGCACGGTCAAATTCCATTTCTGAAATTGCCTTTACATCATGCAGTTTTACACTTCTCGCGTAATCTTTTTCAACCGTGTATAATGTTGTTTTGGCTTCGGTTATTTTTTGCCAGAAAAGAGCAAAATCCTGTTTATATAAGCCACTTTGCAAACCAGGTTTTTTACTCCAGTTATTAGTCCGGCTTAAATGAAGAAGCGTTTTTAAATCCTTAACCTGATTTTCAAAATCACCTTGCTGTGCTTTTACCAGTTGGTTTTGTTCAGTAAGTATATCTGTTTGAATGGTTAGTAAGATCTGTCCTTTTTTGACACGCTGATTTTCTGTTACAAAAATCGAATCCAGTCTACCGCCTACCAGAGCCTTTATTTCATTTTTGTCATTGACAGAACGAATAACCCCGGTGCTGCGGACACTAACATCCACCGTAATAATAAATAGAGAAATAAAAGAAATGATAACGATTAAAAGCAATAACTGATACACGAGCTGAGAACGCGTATTGTGCTGATGAAAGTGATAATCAGCAGTATATTCAAGAATTTCGGGTGGGAAAATTTTATTATCATCCATGATAGAGAAAAGATTTCATTACAACCTAAATGCCAAAATCACTTGTAAACAAAGAGAGGGTGGACTAAGCCACCCCTCTTGATTGTTTTGCTAAAAGCATTTTCTTAGTTGGTAATAGAATTAAAAATTCCACCCAGATCCAAACCTAAACCAAAGTTGGTTTTGTCTGACGAACCATCGTCATCTACGGATTCATTACTGAAATTAAGACCCAAAGCTCCGAACAGCCCGCTTGACGATGCTGAATCACTATTGCCTAGTCCTAAAAGGCCACCATTTATTTCATTCATTTCTGCGAAGTTCAATTCTTGAAGTTTCATGATTTCTATTCGTTTGATGAAAAATTTGCTTACTCGATTTCAGGTTTTCAGCGACTCCTGTTTTTTTGCGTTGAGAAAATCTTGTTAAACCCAACTATGCTTAGTTAGTGATAGAATTAAAGATTCCGCCCAAATCCAAACCTAAACCAAAGTTGGTTTTTTCTGAGGATCCGTCGTCGTCTACTGATTCATGGCTAAAATTAATTCCCAGTCCTCCAAACAGACCACCTGATGACGCGGAGTCACTGCTTCCAAGGCCTAAGAGACCACCATTGATTTCATTCATTTCTGCGACATTTAATTCCTGAAGTTTCATAATGTTACATATTTCGTGAAAAATCCGCCTACTCTATTTCAGGTTTTCAGCTACCCCTGTTGAACTGCGTGTTCGAATGATTTATTAAAAGAGCTGTGCCATATTCAGTTTAACTCACTGATTAACAAACAACTAAAAAGAGTAAATTACAACAAAAAGGAGTATCCGTACTGATCTAAATCGGAAATCATGTCGTATACGCGCACGTTCCTTTTATAACATGAGGAAATAGGAAGGAGTACTTTACAACTATGTTGAGTATGATTTCTATGATTTTTTGAGTGGTAAGTAACTTGTGGTTTTAGTTACAATTAATCATTAGAAAATGGTGACGCTTTTCTCCACAATCGGAGAAAGCAGTTCAACAAAACGGGGGAAAATTATATTATTCCGGGTTTATTATAAATTAAATTCATGATGAGATCTGATTTTAGCTAATATCTGCCAGCTTTAATTATTTCTTATCTTTTTCGACATATTTTATTCCCAAATGATCTATCAGTGTCTCAGTGTCGTATATTTTAACAAAAACTTCATCATAAGAACATTCTAAATCAACCTAACTTTTAAGGCGTTATGAACGTAGGTGTGGAAACAAAATTAAAAGCGGTAGCCACGAATATTAGAAAAATCAGAGAATACAGAGGTTATCCACAGGAATATCTGGCAATGAAATTAGGTATCAGCCAGAATGCATATAGTAAGATTGAATTGGCTTATACAAGATTGACAGTCGAGCGCTTATTAGAAATTACATCGATTCTTGAAATTGATATCGTAACACTTCTAAATAATACAAATGGAGATATGGTCCAACTGAATTCGAAGGCTGTTCAAAAATAATTAGTTGATGAATAATGGTTATAATTAGATAGGTGGTAAGTATTGAACAAAAGGCAGAAAACTTTTCCAAATTGGATGTTTTCTGCCTTTTTTAATTGGAGTAAATAAGGGAACTATTTTTTATCCCACCATACTTTTGAAACATAAGAATCGCCCTTGGAAAGTCTGCTTACGGCGTCTTTGTAGTTAGTTTCATTCAATAATGCTTCGCGCGATGAATAAATCGTACGACGAGGAATTGTACCACTCGTTGAACCCTGATTCGGTCCCGGTGTAAGTATTGGATAGCCCATTCTTCGCCATTCAGTGAAAGCTTCATAGGAGCGACCGAACAATTGAATCCATTTTTGCGTCCCGATTTTTTGCAGTTTTTGCTCTTTGGTTAAGTTTGTGAAGGAAAGCTCTGCTGCAAAAGTTGCCGGTACCGTTGTGATATTAAAAGGTGCCTGCGCCAAAGCAGCTTTCACGCCCGCCTGATAAAAACCTTCCGCCTGATCTGCCGTTGCTCCCCAGCCTTCCAGCGCTGCTTCTGCCTTGTAAAAACTCACATCAGAAAACGACATAACCATACATGGAATAGCAGGACTGTAATCTTTATTGAAAAAGGTTGACTGCGAAGCGGTGGAATAATCGTCTTTTACAAGCGCTTTCAGCAAGGCATCCGTCAGCGCCACTCCCATGCCTTTGTAAGCCGGAGCACCAGCTTTGACAGAGTTAACGCTTGGCTGTGCGATTAGTGGAAGTCTCGGATCATTTGTTGTTGCTAACTGGGAAACAAATGTATTGGCCAGATATCTTAAATCGGAACTACCCGTAAGCCATTGATTTAATAATGGATGCACGTTAGCATTTGTAGCATTGTTATACGTCGGAATTGTCGCATTATCCGTATTACTTTCCATCAAAGGCTGGCCCATCGCTTCGGTAATTGTTTTTTGTGCCAAAGCAGCATCAGCATAACGGACGCGCATCCCCAATCTTAATTTCAAGGAATTGCCATACTTTTTCCATTTGGTAACATCGCCTTTAAAATAAAAATCTGCTGTTCCGTAACTTGCGTCAGAGGCATTTAATTGTCCGATTGCTGCATCAAGATCTGTGATCAATGATTTATACACTGATTCCTGCGTATCAAATTTTGGTTTATTATTTACATCGGCAGAACCCAGTGCAGTTTCAGAATACGGAATATCACCGAAAAGATCTGTAAGTCGTTGCCAGACAGAAATTTCAACGATTTTGGCAATCGCCAATTTTGTTCTTCCTGCCGGATCATTTTCTTTTCCTTTCAAAATATCCGTTCTGATCTGTGCAAGATTCCGGATCAGCGTGTAATGCGCATCCCACACATTGTTATCACTTTGCTCGACATATCGTGAGCTCGAAACCACCGCTCCGCCAGCCCATTGCTGAATCCAGGAACCATATTGACTGTTCGGGATTTCCAGTCCTTCGGCAAAAGCTGCGTCTTTTTGCGCTTTTGATAAAATAAGTCCCGCGTCAATCGTAGTTACCGAAGTTGGCGGTGTATTTATTTTTTCAAAATCATCAGTACAAGACTGCATCAGGCAAACGAAACCTGCTAATATGAATGGTTTAAAAATATTTTTCATCGTATAAGAAGTTGTACGGATCGTTTCAGTTTTCGAAAATCTATTGAAAATCATCCTGTTATAAAATTATAATTCTACGTTAAGGCTGAATCCAAAATAGCGTAACAATGGCAGCGCAGTCGATTCCAGACCCAGGGAAGAATTGTTGACGTTAAACGATGAAGCTTCCGGTGCAAATCCTTCGGTATGACGTTGCAGATAGAATAAGTTCCGTCCATAAATACCCGCCCGAATTCCTTTAAAAGGTGTTTTTCTCACAATGCTTGACGGAAGCTGATAGTTGAAAGTCATCTCCCGGAACATCACATAACTTGCATCATTCAGCATTTCTTCCGAAACCACGTTGTCTTTGTCGGGTGCTACCACATTCCAGTAATCCTGAGCGCGAACCTGTTTTGTATTTTGCTGACCGGTACTCGTGTAAGTTCCATCAGCAGATTTTGCAGCAACCACACCTTTGGCAACGTAAGTACCATCGCGACCTTCCAAAGTCATTTTGTTGGTACCATAAATCAACTCTTCTCTCAAACTCTGAGAATATATTTTTCCGCCCTGACTGATATCCACCAAAGCTGATAAGGCAAAACCTTTGTAACGGAAACTGTTGTTAAAACCACCAATCCATTTTGGCAGCGCGTTACCCATTTCATACAAAAGTTTCGCATTGGTTTTAAGTGGCAAACCCGTCACCGGATCAATCAAACGATTTCCCTGATCATCTCTCAGCCATTGAAAACCATTTCCGATCATCGTACCAAATGCTTTTCCAGGTTCAGCAACCACATTCACACCGCGGTCACTTCCGAGCAAATAAGTATCAACACCTTCGGCTAGCGCAAGTACTTTGTTACGATTTCTTGAAAAGTTGAAAGTCGCATCCCAGCTGAAACCATTATCTGTTTTGATCGGCGTTCCGTTTAAAGTCAACTCCACACCACGGTTACGGATTTGTCCGGCGTTGATACGGCGGGAAGCAAATGTGCTTGACGGAGGCAAAGGCACGTCTAGAATCTGGTTTTTGGTACTAGCATTATAATACGCAGCGGCCAATCCCATTCTGTTTTTGAAAAAACGTGCTTCCACACCAAATTCAGTTGAAGTTGTTAATTCATTTTTCAAATTTGGATCAGGAATAATTGAAGCAAAAGATGCCAGTGGAACACCTCCGTGCGCATTTTGTTCCAAAGAATAAGTCCCCGTCAATTGATATGGCGAACCTGAACTACCAGCCTGTGCCCATGAAGCTCTCACTTTCAAAAAGCTCAAAACATCACTTTGAAGATCCAGCGCATCTGTTAATACCAAACTACCGCTCACAGCCGGATAAAAGAATGAATTATTGGCAGGTGATAAAGTGGACGACCAGTCATTTCTGGCTGAGAAATCAAGAAAAGCAAATTCCTTATAACCCAACTGACCTGAACCATAAACGGAATTAATGGAAGATTCTGTCAATCCGAAAATGTAAGAATTGGTCAGTGTATTATTGATCACATAAAGATTCGGTGCGACAAATTCAGTTCCGGTATTACCCGTTGTTCTGGATGAAAATTTCTGGTGATTGGCACCAAGATTCAGAGAAAACGAAAGATCTTTTGAAAGCTGCGGATTTAATGAAAGCAAAACATCGCTGTTGTTTTCACGCACGCGGGAAACTTCCTCTCTGATATCTCCATTTTTATTCAGCGATTGATAAGTTCCTTTTTCACGGTAGCGAAGTCTCTCATCCGTATAGAAATCAGTACCGGTTTTTGCAGTTAATCTGATCCAGTTATTGAACTGATAACTCAAACGGATCAAGCCCAGAATACGCTGACGATCATCCGAATTTCTTGTGTGCGCAACGGTCCAGTAAGGATTTGCCGTGGATGAATTCGTCGCATAGGTTTTTTCCATACCCACCACCGCTGTACTTCCATAACCCAGCTGGCGGCTCACATCCTGCGCCGTCCATGAAGAATTGGCAAGAATATCCATTGGCATACTACGCGGCTGACTGATAAACAGATAGGCCGGATTATCGCTTGCATCGGAAACGGTCGGGCGGTTAACACCTTTTTGGTCGATGTAATTAACTTTTACATCCATTTCTAATTTCGACGTCAGTTTGGCCGTTGTACGAAGGTTGAAATTGTTACGTTTTAAAGTATTTCCCGGTGTGTAACCATCGATATTTGTATTTCCATAAGACAATCGATAACTGATATTGTCGTTTCCACCTTCCAGACTCAGGTTATTTACCACTTGTCTTTCCTGTTTGAAAAACTTCTGGAAAGTATTTGGCTGCGGCGTAAAATTCAAAACATTTCCCCACTGGTCTTCATACTGCTGACCTTCCATTTTCGCTCCCCAACTCGATCTTGTAAAACGATCACGGCCACCGCTCATTTTTGGCATACCTGCAATTCCGGCTGCCTGTGCCGCTGCCCAGGTGTATATTTTATCGTCGGTGCCTCGGAAATTTGTAAAGTTTCCGTCATAACCCTGACCGTAAACATTTTGCAGATCCGGCAAAACTAACGCATCGCCTAATGAATAATCGATACCATATTTAATGCCAATACCCTTGCGTGATTTACCAGATTTCGTGGTGATCAAAACAACACCATTACTTCCGCGCTGTCCGTAAAGTGCGGCCGCATTCGGGCCTTTCAGCACCGACATGCTTTCTACATCTTCCGGATTTATATTTGAAATACCATCACCATAATCAATTCCACCGGCACTTCCGGGAGAACTTGGATTGCTGTTGTCCATCGGAATTCCGTCAATCACATACAATGGCTGACTATTTCCAACCAGAGAATTGGAGCCACGAATCACAACACGGGATGAACCGCCCGCACCATTTGCAGAACGCGTTACCTGCACGCCGGCCATTTTCCCGGCAAGTGAATTGGCCAGATTTGCTTCTTTGGCCGTTGACAACATCTCACCACCAATTTCCTGAACAGAATATCCCAGCGCTCTTTTATCTCTTTTGATACCAAGCGCGGTAACGACAACCTCCGAAAGATTTTGGGTATCTTCCAATAAAGTAACGTTAATTTCAGACTGTGCGCCGGTAACAATTTCTTTTCTCACATAACCTACAAATGAAAAAACAAGTGTCGAATTGGCATCGTCAACGGCAATTTCATATTTCCCGTTAACATCCGTTGCCGTTCCGCGGGTTGTTCCTTTCACCAAAACACTTACACCAATCAGCGCCTCTCCCTTTGCGTCTACAACACTTCCTTTAATCACATTTTCAGTAATCGAAGATTTGGAATTGATTTTTGGCTCCTCCATCACAACATGATTGACAGAGCCTTCTTTGGCATACAATTCACTGGTTTTGAGATCAGAAACAATACCGGAAGTTTCTTTCGCCTTTTTATTTTTAGAGGCCAGCAAAACATAAGTACCAGCCTTCACTTTTTTGTATTTCAAACCCGTTGTCTGTAACAACACATCCAGATTTTGTTCCAGACTTGCCCCTGGTTTAATTGTATTGGCGGGCACACTCAATTCCGTCAATAATTTTTCTTCAAACAAAATATCAACAGCATAAACATCTTTCAGTTTCAGCAAAGCATCCCGCAATTTCATCGACTGCACAGGTTTTGTTTCCTGCTGTTTTTGATTTTGGGGAGAAAAGGCAAATAACTGGGCAAACGCAAACGTGGGAGAAATACTCACCATAACATACAGGAACAGCGTCCTTGCTGACGGTAGTTTTAGATTCATCGTAAAGAAATTGGGTTTTTACAGTTAAAAAAGATCAACTGGTTTAGCGTTAAAATAAACTTTGTTTTCACGGCGGGATATATCAAGATCAAGCATTTCGGAAAGTACTCCCAAAATTTCATCAACGTTTTCAGCTTTAAATGAGCCGGTCAGCTCTCTTTCTGCCGTTTGCTTATCTTTTATTTCTACGTCAACGCCGTAGATTTCATTCAGTTTTATGGCTACATCACCAAGTTTTGTATGGTCAAAAACCATCCGGTGTTCCTTCCAAACCGATTGAAGTTCAACTTCTGATTTTGTAAGCTTTTCAAGTTCCATTTTACCATTCTGATAAATCGTCACCTGATCTCCTGGTTTCATTGTCAGCGGTTTACTTTCCTGTGCAGACGAAAGCTGTACTTTCCCTTTGTTCAAAACAACCCGCGTTCCTTTTTTTCTGGTGTAAACAACGAATTCAGTTCCCAAAACCAGGATTTCGCTATCATCCGTTGTATGTACTATAAATTGCTTGTTATCAATCGTATGTGTTACATTAAATTCAGCTTCACCTTCCAGAAAAACTTCCCGGCTTTTACTAAAAAAATCAATACGTGGTACTTTTAAAGACGAATTTGCATTCAGGGTTACCCGGCTGCTATCGTTCAGGATAATTGTTTTTAATTCTCCGTTTGCTGTTTGATGGTTTTCATAAAGAATAAAATCCTTCGAGAATATTCCTGTTCCAACTACAATTACGGCCGTCGCAGCCCATTTCCAAACATTCAGATTCAGGATTGATTTTTTAGTTTTTACATCAAAAAGAAAAGTTTCGTTTTCCGATTCCTCAGTATCCGTACCTGCTATACGTTGCGAAAATTTTTCAAAGGCAATTTCATTGTCGGGCAAAAACTGGGGACGATTTAATTCCCATTCTTCCAGATATTCAAAATACGATTCCAAATTTTCAGGACTGCCTAACCATTCTTCAATGAGTTTTTTCTGCAAAGCCGTAGCGTTTCCAGCGAAATAAGTAAAAAGTATATCTTTTGGTAATCCGGATTTCATGTTGATGTTAACGCTGTTGGTATAATGATGACCAGTTTCTTCAATCTCTCCCTAGCTCAATTTTTGATTATTTTGGTTGGGCGGAAATATTTTTTACCAATTCGGCAAAAAAGCGGATAATATAAACAGCCAGTAATTTTGTAATGCTTTTCTCAAAGTGATTAATGCTTTGCTGATATGCGCCTCCACTGCCTTTCCTGAAACGTTCAGTTTTTCCGCAATTTCCTTGTAACTTTTTCCTTCAAAACGGCTCATCAAGAAAACTTTCTGGCATTGGGGTGGCAGCTGATTTATTGTTTTTTCAATGTGTAAATAGAGCTCATCAAATTCCATAACCTCATCCGGTTCCAGCGTAGAAGATGCTTTATCATTTTCTTCAAGTTCTTCGGATTTTTCTTTGTCAAATTCCCACTTTATATAGGTGAGACTTTTATTTCGGACAGAGGTAAAAAGGTAAGCCCGAAAAGAAGTGGTTATTTGCTCGTGTAATTTCTTTTTCCAAAAAGTATAAAAAACTTCTGCAACCAGATCTTCTGCTACTTCTCGATTATACACAAACCTAACTGCATGACTGCAAAGCGGACTATAATACTGACGAAAAAGCAACTCATATCCTTTTACAGAATCCTGCTCGAAAGCTTTACGAATAAAAAATTCTTTATCGGTTTGAATCGAATTCTGCGAGTCAGCATTGGTTTCATCAGGCACAAGTCTCACTTCCCGACCAGTCGGTTCGTCAGATTCCAAAGAATTATTTTGTAACAATTTCCTCACATCGCAAAACTTTTAATACCCTTTATATTATTACGACAAAATAATTAGAAGCAACCCTACCTCATATCGAAATAATTTATCATTTTATTTTTTAACATAATTACTGCTGTTATTATTCCATTTACAGGAAATCCCCAAAACCATTTCATGCCGACAATGACCAATTTCATGGTCGAATTTTTACCATTCAAACTTTTTTTCTTTCATCATGCAACATTCTTGCTTCACTTTGTATCTATCATGAGAAAGGCGGATACTTGGTTTCCGTTCATCCAACAAAAGAACCTTTCGTGTAATCTAAGGTTCTATGTTATACCAAGTACTTATCTTTGCAATGTACTCTATATTCAAGAATGACCGAGTTATTACAATTCTGAATATTTCGAAAATATCGGGTTCATAATATAACTATCTATTAGCCATGAAATTCTTTATTAATCTAACAGTAGCACTGCTACTTAGCGGTAGCTTTGTGCTTGCTCAAACAACAACGACAAAAGGAAAGGTCTCCGGGGCAATTCTGGATGAGAAATCCCAGCCTTTTCCTTTTGTTAATGTTTTACTCTTAAAAGCGAAAGACTCGACCTTATCAAAAGGACTCGCAGCTGACGAAAACGGAAAATTTCTTTTCGATCAGGTTGATGCCGGCGAATACATGGCAATGGTGTCCATGGTCGGCTATCAAAAAGCTTACAGCAAAAATTTTTCAGTAAAAGAAAATACTGTAAACCTCCCCTCTTTCACTTTACAACCGGAATCACAGGCACTGAATGAAGTGACGGTTATGGCTAAAAAACCCTTCATAGAGCAGCAAATCGACAGAACTGTAATCAATGTTGAGAACAGTATCGTATCTGCCGGAGCCACTGCACTGGAAGTTTTGGAGCGTTCGCCGGGAATTACTGTCGATCAGCAAAACGATAAGCTGCAACTTCGCGGAAAAGATGGTGTCATTGTGCAAATCGATGGCAAACAGACTTATCTGAGTCAGGCTGAGCTTGTGAATCTTTTAAGAAATACGCCGAGCGATAATATTGAGAAAATCGAGCTAATCACCAATCCATCAGCAAAATACGATGCAGCGGGAAACTCAGGAATTATCAATATCAAGTTTAAGAAAAATAAAAATTTCGGAACGAATGGTAACTTTTCTGTCGGCGGAGGTATTGCTACACCAGATTATGGACGTGGAAACGGGTCGCTGGCTCTGAATAATAGAAAAGGAAAAGTTAGCCTTTTTGGAACTGCAAGTGCTTTTAAAGGTGAAGGTTTTAACAACCAGATCATTTACCGCGCCATTCCGTATGAAGGAAAAACGACGACTTTCAACATGAATTCAAAAAGTGAATGGCGGTCGCAAAATTATAATTACCGTGTTGGAATGGATTATTTCGCAACGGACAAAACGACGATTGGTGTTCTTTTCTCAGGTTTTTATAATCAATGGAAAAACCCGATCAGAGCAACAAATGCAGAAATATTAAACGATGATCTGAGCCTTCAGCAAACCTATCACACGGATATGAAAGCGAACAATCACATGAATAATATCAGTGCGAATGTTAACCTGAAACATCAATTTAACGACAAAGGCAAAGAATTGACATTTGATGCGGATTATGTTCAGTACGATAGCAAAGGATACAATTTCCTGGATACCAGATATTACAATCCGGACGGATCGCCAACCGGAACACCTGATATTGTAAGAAATAATATGCCGGCTTTGATCAACATAGGTGTAGCGAAAATGGATTATACACAACCATTGGGAAAAGGAAAGTTTGAAGCAGGATTGAAATCAAGTTATGTAAGATCAAACAATAACATGATTTTCGAAACAAAAACGGATGACTGGGCTCTTGATCCAACACGTACTAATCAATTCAAATACACTGAAAATATTAATGCAGGTTACGCAAATTACAACGGACAGATTAATGCAAAAACGAAATACCAGCTTGGTTTGCGTGCTGAGTACACACATGCAATAGGTAATTCGGTAACGCTTAACAGCATCAGAAACCGTAAATATCTGAATGTATTCCCAAGTATTTTCTTGTCGAGAAATCTTGATAGCAGCAACGTTTTGAATTTGTCATACAGTTACCGGATTGACCGCCCGAATTATCAGTCGCTGAATCCATTTGAATATTATCTGGATCCGTATACTTTCCAAAAAGGTAATCCAAACCTTCGCCCGCAGTATACACATTCCTTTCAGCTGGTTCATGTTTATAAAAATTTCCTGAATACAACGCTGGCTTACAGTCGTGTGAAAGATATGATTGCTGATGAAGTGCCGATGCTGGTGCCTGAAAAAAACCAGACTTATGTAACATCAGAAAACCTTGATAATCAGAATTATGTGAGTTTAACAATTTCAGCACCAATTCCGATTACGAAATGGTGGAATGCGCAAACCAACTTATCCGGCGCTTATAATCATTATAAGACCTTTTACCGGAACGCGCCGTTTGATATGAAGATTTTTACTTATAACGCTTTTGTCAACAACACTTTTACGCTTTCCAAAACGTGGACAGCAGAACTTTCGGGGTGGTTTAACAGTCCGCAGATATATGGATTATTATCAGCGAAATCGCAAGGCGCTATCAATCTTGGTTTGCAGAAATCATTGATGGATAAAAAAGCAACGATTCGTTTCAGCGTTCAGGATCCATTCTGGACAAACAAATTCAGAGGAACTACGAAGTTTGAAGATATTGATTTAAGAGTAAAAAGCACATGGCCAAGCCGTCAGTTCAGACTTGTTTTCACTTACCGTTTCGGTAATCAAAACGTAAAAACAAGACAACGCAACACAGGTTCTGACGACATCCAGTCGCGTGTGAAAAGTTAATCAAAAGAGATAATGACGGTCAAGGTTGTGACTTTATTTATAAATTAGTTAGGTTAATAATACAGACAATCCATTCTTCAATTGAGGAATGGATTTCTTTTTTATCAGGCTTTCGGCAGTCGGCAATCGGCGGTCATACTCTACCCGAAATACAAAGCTGTTTAAGATGCAAAATTGGGGTAGAATGTTTGGGCAAAAAAAATTGAGAACCAAACGATAAGCGTCCAATTCTCAATTCCTCACTATTAACAATTAACAACTAACCATTAACAATTAATCCAAGGCTGCAACGCCAGGCAAAACTTTACCTTCCATATATTCAAGCAATGCACCACCACCTGTTGAAACGTAGCTTACGCGATCTCCGTAACCTGCGTTGTTCACAGCAGAAGCCGAATCTCCACCACCAATTAGTGAGAAAGCGTCGTTTTCTTCCGTAGCAGCAACTACCGCTTCCGCGATTGCATTAGTACCGATTGCGAAATTAGGGAATTCAAAAACGCCCATCGGACCGTTCCAAAGAACTGTTTTTGATGAAGCAATAATTCCTTTGAACAATTCAACCGACTCAGGTCCGATATCCAAACCTTCCCATTCATCAGGAATTTCAGCAGCAGGGACAGTCTGGCGACTTGCATCATTGCTAAATTTATCGGCAATTACTGTATCAATCGGCAAAACGATATTTACACCTTTCTGTTTTGCTTTTTCAAGCAGTTCAAGTGTCAAATCCAATTTATCCGCTTCAAGTAAAGATTTCCCGATATTTCCGCCTAGTGCTTTTGTAAAAGTATATGACATTCCGCCTCCGATGATCAGGTTATCAACCTTATCAAGCAAACGTTCGATGATCAAAATCTTGTCAGAAATTTTAGCTCCACCCATAATTGCAGTGAAAGGACGTTCTGAGTGTTCAAGAAGTCTTTCTGCATTGTCAAGCTCAGCCTGCATCACATATCCGCAAACTTTGTCTTTGAAAAACTTACCGATTACGGCAGTGGAAGCATGTGCACGGTGAGCCGTTCCGAATGCATCCATAACCCAGACATCGCCAAGTTTCGACAATTTTTCTGCGAAAGCTTCGTCGCCTTTTTCTTCTTCTTTGTAGAAACGAAGGTTTTCAAGCAACAACACTTCACCTGGCTGCAAAGCACCTGCAAGTTCTGTCGCACTTGCTCCGATACAATCGTCAGCAAATTTTACCGTTTTACCTAAAATCAGGGAAAGAGGGTTAACAAGGTGTTTTAGAGAATATTTTTCAGTAGGTCCATCTTTCGGACGTCCCAGGTGGGACATCAAAATCACAGATCCTCCTTCACTAAGAATCTTGCTGATGGTGGGTATAGTGGCACGGATCCGGGTATCATCCGTAATCTCAAACTTGTCATTAAGCGGTACGTTAAAATCAACGCGCACCAAGGCCTTTTTGCCGGAAAAATTGTAAGAATCTAATGTTGTCATGGGCTCTAAAAGTTGTTTTCCATAGGAAACAAATGTAATTCAATTCTTTATAAAATACTACGTTAATGCAAAATGGGAATAATTTGAATTGATATAGTACAATTTTTACTAATTATAATTTTAATTAATTTAGTTTTAATATGCAATTTTGCTGTTTTTTGTAAAAGGTAACACCATTGCAGTTCTTACTATAATAGCTAGTCGATAAATATGCACTTTGTTGAATAATTCTTCTTTTGTCTCGTTATATTTGAATAAAGTTTAGTGGCAAACTGACTGCAAATTCTACAATACTTACTGTGCAAATTAACGAGTTTCCAAAGGATCTTCCTCCAAAATATTACCACGATTACTTTGGTTATGTACTGGATTTTGTACGAAAAATGTACGAAACCTTATTGAACGAGAACGAACTTGAATTCCTGAATTCCTACAATGGCCTTTCGGAAGAAGCACAATGTCTTTTCATTCGTTTCAGTAACCGGAGCAAATCATTTTTCCGTGTTAATTCTCTTTCTTATTCAGAAATCACGGATATTCCGGCGGCATTGAATGAGCTTCATGATGCAAAATTTATCCAGCAGCTTTGTGAATTGCATGAGGAGCGATTTGAGGAAGTGATGCATTTGTTTACAAAACCCGAGCATCTGGAATTCACTAAAATCCTGAACCCGGATGTTATGCCTTCCAAATCGATCAAAAAACAGGATCTGATTCGCTGGCTTTTATATGAATATGACTTTAAAATAATCTGCGCGATTATTCAGGAAACGGAACCGGTCGTCAAAGTGGCTTATGAGGCAGAAGTGATGATGATGAAATTTCTGTTTTTTGGAAACCGGTATGCGGATATGACTGAGTTTGTGGTCCGGGATTTGGGCCATGTACGTTTTCAGTCTTTTGATCAGGAACATTTATCCGTTCAGTTTGAAAGCCGGAAGGATGTTGATGACACGCTGATGGTTTCGCTGATGAAGGAAAGTTTTGATATTTTGAAAAACGAATTGCCGCCGGAAGAAATCTTCGACTGGTTTATGAACTGGCAGGTTGGCGTTTCAGGAAATCTGAGTCCGAAATCTCTTCCCTCCTATCATCTTTTTGTATTACGCGTTGGCGCATGGCTTGAACGAAAAAAAATGCTTTCGCAGGCTTTAACAGCATATCAGCTTACAAATGATGCGCCTTCAAGAGAAAGACGCGTCCGGCTCTTATATAATCTGGGGGAGATTGAAGAAGCACTTGCGTTATGTGAAGAAATTGCCGAAAATCCTCAAAACGCAGATGAACGTTATTTTTCACATGATTTTCATGACAGGATTGTCAACAAAAAGAAGCGTGCTGTAAAACGGACGACGCAGGCTTTGAAGGATGCAAGCAGTATTGAAATTCCGATTTCTAACCGTTTTCGTGTTGAAAGAGGCGCGATTGAATATTATAAAGATCTTGGCGCAGAAGCAGTTTTCAGTGAAAATGAGCCGTGGCGTGCACTGTTTGGGCTTTTATTCTGGGATATTATTTATGATACCAACGTAAAAGCAATTCACAATCCTTTGCAGCGTGTCCCATCCGATTTCTTCCTGCCCGATTTCTATTACAAAAGATCTGATCAGCTTTTGGCGAGAATGAAAGAGGCGGATACATTGGAGATTATATCAGAAATTGTTGAAAAGACTTTTCATGAAAAATTCGGAACCACCAATGTACTTGTAAGCTGGTATCCGGGAATGCTGGAAATTGTTTTGAAACTGATCTCGTTACTAACACCGGAACAAATCCATGCTGTGCTTTTGGAAATATCTCAAAACATGAGAGAAAATACCAGGGGATTCCCGGATTTGCTGGTTTGGGATGAAACGGAATATTCCTTCATTGAAATAAAATCACCAACCGATCATTTGTCTTCCCGCCAATTACATTGGCTGCATTTTTTTGCCAATCACGATATTAAAAGTCGGATTGTAAGAGTGAAATGGATTAAGGACGAAATATAAAAAAACGATAAAGAACCTCTCAACTGAAAGGTTCTTTTTTCGTTAACATCCAAATCAAATTTTATTTTTTCTGATAAGCTCTTTTGAATACACCAGCTTTCCCTTTTTTTACAGGGGCCGAATAATTGATTTTATTTCTTCCCTGAGGAATGCCTGCGCAATCACCTGCAACAATGGTTTCAACAGAAGTATAAACTGTCGTCGCCCACTTCGGAATCATGATACCAGACGTTTCAGTATTCAGATCAAGTTTTGAAGCATCACAATTGTCTTTTTTAACAGTTCCCAAAAGATGATACTGGGAAATTGTTTTTGAAACCGTATCAATCGGACAAATACAGCCTACACAGGATGTCGGCGATTTTCCGTATTTAACTCTTTTAACATTAACCTTTTTGTAAGCATAAACTTCCAGAAAACATTGTCTGAAACAACGGTCAACAGAATCGATAATTCTTTCCGGTTTTTGAACAGAAAAACCTGTCGTGCTCGCTTCACTTGTACATGATGCGCAGGAAGAAATCTGCTGACTTTGCACGGTTACATAATATTGTCCTTCCACCGGACGGCCCGTTACCGGATTTAAATATCCTGCCGGCCATGCCATTTTGGTCTCTTTCTGACAAACAACCTGAGCGATAACATTATCCATTCCGCCATTCAGCTGATGAAGACGCGCTGTAAAAGTTTCGCTTTTTGTAGTATCCAAAATGCTGCGGCTTTTCCAGCTGATCTGGATACTATCTGCTTTTGTCGAATCCAGCGTGCTGAAAACAAGTCCTTTGATTGATCTTCCGCCCATCATCAATTCCAGGTCAGGCGCTTCGCATAACAAAGGCGGTGTCGGATCTTTTCTGAAAGGAATATCACGAACGAAATTCCGGCGAAAGGCTAAACCAGCAGAGAATCCGCCATGTTTTCTTTGATAACTATAAATGGTAGCGCCTGGAAAAATATAATTCACTTTGGTACGGAATCCGGTAGCTTCTACCCCCACGACCAAAGTCCTTTTTTGCTCGGAAAAAATAATCCCAGGGTTGTCAGAAGTCCAGCATGATAACGCTTATCCGTAGCGGTAACTGAATAAATATTATTGGAAGTAGCCTGGTCATAAACAAAAATAGCTGCCGGCGTTGTTCTGAAAAGTCCGCCACGAACGGAAGCTTCAATAAATGGTGATCTTGTTTTTTTGCCAAAAGCATAACTGAGTACCGGCCCGGCGACAATATAGTGATCTTCGGAAGCACCTTTTCTGATCACCGCATTACTTGATCCGGTTTCCGCGATGATCTTATCTAAAAAATCATCCAGATCATTTCTTAAAAAGAAAGTCTGTAAACCCGCAATGGCACCGACGCCAAATTTCAATTGTTTATTTTTCTTTACATTGAAAAAATAATCGGCGTTAAGATTGGCGTGATAGCCAATTCCGTTAAAAAGCGATTTGTCACGATACTTATTCGAATTAAATGTGCTTGACCATTTTCCGCAAAATGCAACAGTTGGCCCGATGAAACCACCAACTCGCCATGGGCTTACTTTATGTTCAATCCCGACGGTATCACAACCACCCGCAGGGTTCGGACAATTCGAATTTTTTGCTTCTTGTCCATACGAAACAGAAAATAAAAGTAGAGATAAAATCAGCGGAAAGAATTTGAGTAAAAAATGTTTTTTCATAAACAAATGAATAAAAGTGAGTGATAGATGTGGCGGTAAAATCTGTTTTGATACCAACTTGAAGACGGTACATTAATATTACAGACGCACAAAAATCACTTTGGTAACAGAGACTTTTATCATTATTTTAATTAAGCGAAATCCGCTTAGACTAATAAAAAATCCCGTTGCCGAAATTGATCCGGGCAACGGGATTTTATTGTAGAATACTGATTATCAGATAATAGAAAAAATTCTATTATCTTTTTGAACATTAAATCAGAAAAATATTATTTACCTAATGTCAATTCTGCAAGAACCGGCAAATGATCGGAAGCATATTTTTCATCTATTACTTTATGGCTTAGCACTTTAAAAGTACCCGATGGTTTTGACATGATATAGTCAATCGTCTTTTCCGGATTTACGACCGGAATTGTGTGCTGACAGTTTGCTGTACAAGTCCGGCTAAAATACTTATCGAAATAATTTACAACCTTACTTTCCGGTTCCGCGTTAAAATCTCCTGCCAAAATCATAGGTAATTTTTCATTACCAAAATGTTCTATAATTGTTTCGGCCTGTAAAAGTCTGTTCGGTTCATTCAAACCCAAATGTGTACTGGCAAAAATGATTTTTTGTTTTGATGGAAGCATTACTGTGATGGCTGCAATTGTTCTCATTTCTTCCACCAGATCTTTCTTAATCGGAAGTGCAAACCGGGCCGAATCTACAATAGGGAATTTGGATAAAACGGCAACGCCATAATCGCCGCCCTGATGATCAATCGCTTTCGAAAAATAGAATTTCATACCGGTTAAATCGGCAATTTGTCTGGCTTGGTTCAGTCCTTTTCCTGAACGTTCTGTATTAACATCAACTTCCTGTAAAGCTACAAGATCGGGTTTTGCATTATTAATAACTTTCGCGATGGCTTCCACATCAATCCTTCCACCCGCAGATTCCGGCGGGTTGCAATGGTGAATATTATAAGTCAGAATTCGCAAAGTTCGTTTCTGATCTTCATTATTGTTTTTCGAAACCCGGTTTTCAGTCGTGATAAATGAAGAAAAAGCAATTAAAATACAACAAAGGGATAGGATAGATTTCATGATTTGTCAGGATTTAGTAATGCGGTGCTTGCACCTTGAATTTTACAAAATTATAGATTGCAATAAATATTTCAGTGCGCCGCACCTTACGATTGTGTTAAAATTTATGTTGCTTCAAATAATATGACTATTTGAACCCAAACATCTTTTGCCATTCGTCAAAATGCTGGTTTCCGTCCCGGTTTTTTGTTTATTATTACAAAACAAAAAACTGAATCGTAACTATGAAGCTACGCAAACTATTGTTGGGAGCAGCAATAATGGCTGGAATTGGTTTTGCCAATGGCCAAAGTAAACCCGAAGATGTCAAAACTTTCACGCTGGCAAACGGCATGAAATTCCTGGTGCTCGAAGATCATTCTATCCCTAATGCCAATATGTATTTGTTCTGGAAAGTTGGTTCCAGAAACGAGGTTCATGGAATTACCGGCCTGTCGCATTTTTTTGAACATATGATGTTCAATGGCTCCAAAAATTACGGACCCAAACAATTCGATCGCACCATGGAAGCAAACGGCGGTTCCAATAATGCCTATACTTCTGAAAATGTAACTGTATACACCGACTGGTTTCAAAAAGACGCGCTGGAAACCATTTTCAAACTGGAATCCGACCGCATCGCAGATCTGACTATTGATCCCAAAATGGTCGAAAGTGAGCGCGGTGTTGTTTTATCTGAAAGAAGTACCGGTTTGGAAAACAGCAATTACCGTTTACTTAGCGAATTGGTTCAATCCGTTGCTTTCCAGGAGCATCCGTATATGTTTCCGGTGATTGGTTTTGAATCTGATATCAAGGCATGGACGCAAAGTGATCTTGAAAATTATTTCAAAACCTATTATTCGCCAAACAATGCAACGGTTGTTGTAGTCGGGGATATTACCGTCGATCAGGTTAAAAAACTGGCTGACCAATATATGGCTCCAATTCCTGCCAGAGGACTTCCTCCAAAAATCCGCACCGTTGAGCCTGAACAAAATGGCGAGCGTCGGGTTACAACTTATAAGGATATTACAACTCCAAATGTTTTACTTTCTTACCATACACCGCAAACCGGTCATGAAGATTATTATGCACTGGATTTGCTGAGCAGCTTATTAACATCAGGAAATTCTTCCAGATTGGTAAAATCGCTGGTGATGGATACCACAATCGCTTCACAGGTTTTCACTTTTATGGGCGAAGGTTTTGATCCGAATCTGTTTAACATTTATGCGGTTGCGGGAGATAGCGTTTCGGCTCCGACGCTTGAAAAATCGATTCTGACACAAATTGATCTGATCATTAAAAGCGGTGTTACGGATAGTGAATTGCAAAAAGTAAAAAACCAAAAACTGATGGAATTTTACAGAAGTATGGAAACGATCAATGGCAAAGCGAACAGTATGGGAACGTATGACGTATTTTTTGGTGATTACCGGAAAATGTTTGACGCCCCAAAACTGTATGGAAAAGTGACCGTGGATGATATCAAACGGGTAGCTGCCAAATATTTTACAGAAAGAAACAGGACCGTTGGTTATTTGTTACCTGAAAAGAAAGTCTGATAACCGACTCCTCATTTGTTTCAAATCTTTTGTAATGATCTAAAAAATTTCAAGATGAAAAATATATTCCTTGTGCTGTTAACCCTGACAACTTTGTCGGTAACTGGACAAAACAATTTTAAGGTCCCGAAGTATGAAAAGTTCAAATTAAAAAACGGACTTACAGTTTATTTGATGGAGCAGCATGAAGTGCCGCTGATCAATGTTTCCGCCGTTTTTGACGCGGGTTCTATCAATGACGGCGAACAATATGGCTTGGCAAGTCTGACGGCTGATGCTCTGGTTTTTGGTACCCAGAAATACACAAAAGCCCAAATTGAAGAAATAACGGATTATGTTGGTGCAAATTTAACTACCACCGCTGGAAAAGAAGGCGCAAGTATCCGCTCGTCGTTTGCAGTAAAAGATCAGGAAAAACTTTTTGATGTTTTGCAGCAAATCATGATTCATCCGGTTTTTGATGCTGTTGAATTCAACAAACATAAACAAAGGACACTGCTTGAACTGGCACAAATTAAAGAAAGACCACGGAATGTAATCGGGAATTATTTCAATGGTTTTGTTTTTGACAAACACCCTTATGCGACGCCAACCGGAGGTTCGAAATCTACGGTTGAAAAAATCACGAACGATGATATAAAGAAATTTTATCAAAGCAATTACACAACCGGAAAAGGTGCCATTGCCGTTGTGGGTGATTTCAAAACGGTTGATATGAAGAAAAAAATTACCTCACTTTTCGGCGACTGGAAAACGGCAGAAGCCAGAATGGTGAAACGTGTGGTACCTGAACTTGCCTTTACCAAAAGTCGTGTTTTACTTGTGAATAAAGACGATGCCCGTGAAACCACGTTTTTCATAGGCGGAAAAGGAATTCCGTACAGTTCGCCTGATTATATTCCGGTTCTTGTAGTGAATACCATTTTGGGTGGCAGATTTACTTCGTGGTTAAATGATGCGTTACGTGTTAATTCGGGTCTTACTTATGGCGCAAACAGCCGTTTCAGCAGATATAAAATGGCCGGGACTTTTTTCATCAGCACTTTTACAAAAAACTCAACAACAGTTCCTGCGGTTGATATGGCTTTGAGCGTGCTTGACAGTTTGCATAAAACCGGAATCAGTGAAAGCGTTCTGGCATCTGCAAAATCGTATGTAAAAGGAGATTTTCCACCGGATTATGAATCTGCCGGAGCATTGGCTAATTTACTTACAGATATGTTTCTCTACAATTTTGACGAAAACTTTATCAATACTTTCCAGGCAAAAGTGGATGGATTAACCACTGCTCAGGCCAAAACAATTATTGAACAATATTTCCCAAAAGATAATCTGCAATTTGTCATGATCGGAAAAGCGGCGGATATTAAAGAGCAGATCAAGAAATATGGGGAGGTAACGGAGAAGCAGATTAAAACGGACGGATATTGAGGGGGACTTCGGCTTTCGGCAGTCGGCTATCAGCTGGCTGCCGGGAATGAGTTTGGAGTAATATACTCATCGGCTTTCGGTTGTCAGTTTTAAGCTAAAATGCATCATTATCATTTTAGCCGAAAGCTGACCGCCGAAAGCCGAAGTTTTTTAATTTCTATAATCCAGTGCCGGTTTACGATTTCCTACCATGGCGTCGTATTTGAAATTAGGACCTTTTGCTTTTTCCCAATCTGCATGTGCTTTTTGGATTAAAGCAGGGTCTTTAAATAAATCGATAGCCGTTAGTGCCAGTGTTTTTGAGGCTACCATCATTCCTTTTTTACCAATTTCAGTTCCCCCTGCTGCAACAGCCTGCCAGCTGTGCGCCGGTGTTCCTGGCACCCATGTTGCGGTTGAAAGACCAACTGTTGGCACGGCCCAGCTTACGTCACCAACATCTGTGGAGCCGCCCATTCCTTCAACTTTTGTTGAAAATGCAGGTACTGTTTCAGCTTCGGTATATTTTGGTTTGGTTTCTGTTGATGCAGGTAATGTGGCGATAATCTTTTCAGAAAATGCAATTTCCTCAGGTGTATATTTAACACCACCAACGGTTTCCAAATTTTTAAACATCACACGGGAAAGTGATTCAACGGGCAGCAAATCATAAGCACCGCCAGTAATTTCCATTTCTACCTTTGTTCCGGTTCCCATTGCGGCACCTTTTGAGGCTTCAACAATTCTCGACCAAACATCCTTTACCACCTCACGGTTGTTGTGACGGGCGTAGTAATATACTTCTGCAAAGGCAGGAACCACGTTTGGCGCTTCTCCTCCGCGTGTAATTACGTAGTGAATGCGGGTTTCCTGAGGAATATGCTCACGCATCATGTTCACCATGTAATCCATTGCTTCCACACCATCTAAGGCGGAACGTCCGCGTTCGGGTGCTCCGGCAGCATGAGCAGCTACGCCATAAAAACGGAATTTTGCTGAAATATTTGCCAAAGAAGATGCCGGATTTGCTGAATTCCGATCTCCCGGATGCCAGTGTAAAACAATATCTGAATCCTTAAAAACACCTTCTCTAACCATATAAACTTTACCCGAACCACCTTCCTCAGCCGGGCAGCCCATCAATTTGATGGTGCCTGTTTTTCCATTTTGTTTAAGCCAGTCTTTCACCGCAATGGCAGCTGCCGTCGAAGCGGTTCCGAAAAGATGGTGACCACAAGCATGTCCTGCCTTTTGTCCTTCAATAACTTTTCTTTCAGGAACTGCCTGTTGAGCCATTCCCGGAAGTGCGTCGTATTCAGCCAAAATACTGATTACCGGTTTTCCCTTTCCATAAGTTGCTACAAATGCTGTTGGAATACCTGCAACTCCTTTTTCCAGCGTAAAACCTTCTTTTTCCAATTCCTCTTCAAGAATTGCCGAACTTTTGACTTCTTTATACCCAACTTCCGCCAGATCCCAGATTTGTTTCGACACATCTCCGTAGTGATCTTTTTTCTTATCCAGATTTGCAATTACTTCTTTCTGCTCTTTGGTAACAGTCGCCTGACCGTAAGTTGAAAAAGTACTCAGGCTTAATAAAGCTAGAAAACCAAGGTTGATTTTTTTCATAAGTATGGATTTTAAATCAAATAAATATCCCTGCATGTTGGCAGAAACGAAAGTGTAAGCCTTTTAAAAATAAGACAGGAAGGCAGCGAACTGCCTTCCTGTCTTATTTTTAATTTATTTAACCAACCGTTTTTTTAATTCTTCAATTAAAAATTAGGGTTAACCGTAGCAACTCCTGTTGTAGGATTCAACACAGATTCGTCTGCCGGGACATCCCAGTAATCAAGGAAGTTATAGTTGATTGTTGCTTTTGTATTTACAACACCAGCAGTTGTTACGATTGTGTTGTTGTAGCTGCCACCACCGTTTGTGATGTCATAAGTCCATCCCCATCTTCTGTTATCGTAGAATGAAAGGCCTCTGTAAATCAGAGAAACTCTTCTTTCTTTAACAAGTTGCGTAAGTGCACCTGCCAATGACAAACCAGTTCCTGCCACAGGAGCAACACCAGCACCAAAGTAAGTTCTTACAGCATCAATATAACCAAGACCTTTTTCAATATTACCTAAGCGAATGTTAGCTTCTGCAAGCATAAGCGCATTTTCCTCGTAACTTCCAGCGATAATAACTTCGTATTCACCAACTGTTTTGCTTCCATAAACATAAACGCCTGCCTGTCCTGCGCCGCCATCAATCTGGTTGTAACGGGTAGTGTACGAGAAGTTGTTTTTGTAAGTAGTAGCAGTACTGAAATTATTCGTAAGCCTCTTGTCACCAGCTGTAAAATTCTGGATAAAACGCTCCTGAACTTTGAAAGTCGAACTTGTATTTACACCTGTTGCCAATGCAGCGGCTGTACCACCAGTTGCAGTAAACATTGGGTTGCTTGCTGTGCTTCTTCCAGTAAATACGACATCACCTTTTTGAATACCAGCTGTTGCCAATGTCAATACATTTGTCCAGTCAGCGGCAGTCATTGTTGTCGTAGAAGATTTTGCAATTTTTGCGTCAGGATTTCCATTAACAAAAGGAGCAAGCTTGTTTACCAGAATGTTACGTGCCAACATCGTGTTGATGTTTCTCTTCCACTCCGCTTTGCTTGGAATTCCACCGTTTCCAACCTGAGTAAATTCAGGAATTAACTGGCCCAAAATAGCGGTGTAGTCGCTTTCGCTTGAAATACCATCAAGTGTAGTTGCAGTCAGTTTGAAGTATTCTTCAGATTTGGCAAGAATTGCATCGTGCAATACATAATTGCTGTTGGTTGTTCCTGCTTCATCAATGATCAAACCGGCATAATATTGTGAACCGATAGATGCATATGCGTATCCCTTCCACCAGTAGCACCATGCTTTTACCGTAGCAATTTTTGAAGCTGCATCACCCGAAAACGGAATTTTATCAACCAGACTTAATACGGTGTTACAAGCATTGTTAAGTGCATACATATTCAGCCACTGATAGTAGATGGCGTTGTTACCAGCACCGGTAGCCGCACGTGTATTGTATGTTCTGATAAGACTGATGTTCGGTGAACCGTTTGTTACTTTCGTACCGTCATCCAGAATGTAATAGTTAGCCACACCAATGGTTGCCACCTGGTTGTTGGATGCATCCGCAGAAACGTTATCAGCCAGAAGCTCGCTATATCCCCATGGGAGAGAAAAATAGCTATTTCCAAGCCAGTTATCTCCATTGTAGAAGCCATTAATATAAACACCTCCCTGAGCGAGAGAGATCAAACCGGTTTCAGTATTTACGTTGGCATCGATCGTTGGCGCATTAGGGTTTCCAACGTCCAGTTTGTCTTTACAGCTATAACTTCCGAAAAGTAAGGTCGCTGCAAAAATCGTTTGAACAAATTTATTTTTATTCCTGATTTTCATTTTTTTAAATTTTAAAGTTTACAAATAGTAGTGAGCAATAAGTCCGGACACTACTGAATCCTGCGTTTTAAATTTTAATCATGTTTCAGCACTTTGCTGATAACACTTCTTTCGCCACGAGCGGGTATCCGCTACTTCTTAAAACCCAATATTCAACCCAACCTGATACGATTTTGTATTAGGTAAAGTACTGTGATCTACTCCTCTGTCGAAAGATGAGTTAACAGATCCTGAACTTACCTCAGGATCATATCCTGTGTATTTTGTAAACGTTAGAAGGTTTCTTCCGGTAAACACAAGCTGGCATCTGTTCAACTTAGGAATATTGAAAAGTTTGGCAAGGTCTAGGCCAAGTGAAACGTTTCTCAATCTCATGAAAGATGCATCTTCAAGGAAGTAATCTTTTGTTGCATTGTTACCGGCACCACTTTTGCTTCCCCAAAGTGCGTAGTATGCGCTACCATAGTAAGAAGAGAATGCGCCTGTTTTTCCGTCAATAGTAACAGGTTTTTCAAAATCACCGCTGATACCGTCACGATACATCCATTCTTTTGTCTGGTTGTAAAGATGGCTTTTGTAAACCCAGTCAAACTGGAAACCAAGCGTCAGGAAGTTTTTGTAAGTAAAGGAGTTAATAAATGAAGCATTGAACTTCGGATTTGGGTTTGACAATGCATATGTTTCGTTAGTAAACTGGATTTGATAATCCGATTTTCTAACTACACGTCCGTCAACTATCTCGTAAAGATTTTCATTTCCTTCTTCAATGTATCTTGTACCGTCTTTTCTCTTGAAATCAAGGCTTGTCAAGGCTTTGTAGCCGTAAATCTGTCCGATTTGCTGACCACCCGTCAACACAAGCGAAGTACTACCTGCATTTGACGTAAGAATGATATCCGCACCGCCTGCAACTGCATCAATTTTAGAGATCTGATGTCCGAAGTTGGTTGTGAAATCCCATTTGAAAGTTTTAGAGCTGTAAACCGGCAAGTTCAAAGAGAACTGGACACCATTTGATGACATGTCGATTGCGTTAGTCAACTGACCTGTTGAACCATTTGATGGTGCTACACTAACTGTGTATATAACGTTAGCACTTTTACGTTTCCAGTAAGTAAACGAACCATTGATGTTGTTCAACCAAGGACTGCCTTCAATAGCGTTGAATGTAAAATCTGTACCGAATTCAGTTTCTTTTGAAACTTCCACCTGCAAATTAGGATTATTAGCCGTAGTTGGAATCGTGTAGATCAGCTGGCTACCAAGGTTACGTTGACTTAAAACAGGATATCTGTCAAAAGCACCTGGCTGGATACCCGCTTCACCGTATGCCGCTCTCAATTTAAAATAAGGAAGAATGTCAGTTAATCTGCTATTCTTGATGAATGAAAGAGGCAGAATGTGCCCGTCAAAGTGAGGGAAAGTAAATGGTTTTGATCCACCACCAAAAGCAGATGACCAGTCACTTCTAAAGCCCGCCGTAATTCCACCATAATCACCAAAATCAACCTTTTGATTGACTAAATAACCGTAAGTAACAAAAGGCTCTTTGTAATCTCTGTCAACAGCCTGAGATGAGGTTGCAGATATGTTAGTTGGAGGCGCAAGAGACAGACCCAATCCGTAAGTATCGTACTCTTTGTACATTTTGTTACGATAGTCAAATGACACCTGAGTACTTGTCTGAATAGGAACTTTGATATGGAAATCTTTTTCGAAATCTGTTCTGATATAAGCTGTTGCCAGGAAGTTCTGGAATGTTGAGCTATATGACCAATCATCGATTTCACCTAACAAATCCGGTGCGTAAGTACTTACATAACTATCGTAGTATTGTGCGTTCGCATTTTCAGACTGATTCTTGTATGTCCATCTTGAATTTTCAGTACGATAGTTGATACCGTATTTTGCGTCAAGTTCCAAGAATTTGTTGACATTATAGTTGGCATCAAAATTCTGAATTATATCGATTTTATGATCAATGCTGCTTGCATAAGCCTGGCGGTAAAAAGGATTACCGGCGTTGATACTTAAAAAGTCAGCTGTTTGATAATAAGGATAAGTCCCATCTGCATTTTTTCTTGTAAGATCGAAAAATGGAGAAGTATTAAGGAAAGAATAAACACCGCCATTGCTACCTAACAAATTTCCTTTACCGTAATCTTCTCCTCCGGCACCACCCAAACCAGGCACCAGGTCATTTTTGGTATATACCAATTGTGTGGTAGATCTGATCTTAAAACCTTTGAAGAGTTCTGTTCCCACGTTCACCGTAAGGTTACTTCTGTCTACAGAACCATTTTTCATTACAGGACTTACCGTGTGATTATTTGCAGCCGAAATAGCAAAGTCACTCTTATCAGATCCGCCCGAAAGACTAAGGCTGTTATTAAATGTTGTCCCTGTTTTGAATACTTGTTTGAAATGATCATAGTATTTCAAATTGGCATTGTAAGGCTTATCAGCTACGTTCAGTGGGTCCAGCAAAGCAAGTCGTGCAGCACCGCCATGTGTGTAGGAAATCCCTGTAATGGATCCAACGTCTGTGTAATCAAGAATATTTCCTTTTGCATCAACAATGTTATTGTTGGCATCAGTCAAATAAGGATGCAGCCTTGCTTTGTGCACATCACCTGTATTTAAAAAAGTGTTAGCAGAGTAGCTGGTTGAGAAATTGACAGCCAAAGCACCTTTTTTACCTTTTTTGGTAAAAATCTGGATTACCCCGTTGGCACCCTGAGCTCCATAGATAGAAGCAGAAGCCGCACCTTGAACAACCTCGATTCTTTCAACGTTACTCAAATCCAGGGAGTTAATATCCGTAGAAGCAATCTGGATACCATCAACCATGATCAAAGGTTTTGTACCACCCTGTACTGTGTTGATACCGCGAAGTACGATGTTAACCGGGTCACCAGGGTTACCTGATACAGAAGATATTTGAGCGCCAGGGATTTTACCGATCAACGCCTGGTCAATAGAAGCAGTTGGTGTCTGCGGAAGGTTTTTTGCAGAAATACTTTCTACTGCAATACCAAGTTTCGCTTTTGTTGTAGCCACCCCACTACCTGTTACAACAACTTCACTAAGCATTCGCGCATCCGAAACCAGTTTCACATCTACAATAGCGGAGTTGCTAAGAGAGATTTCCTGTGGAAGCATACCAACGAAGCTAAAAATCAGCTTTCCTTTTGCAGGAGCTGAAATTTTGTAGTTTCCGTCAGTGTCTGTGGTTGTACCCACGTTTGTACCGCCCACCAAAATGTTAACACCAGGAAGTGGCGATCCGTCGTCAGCAGATGTTACAGTACCCGTAACTTGCCTTTCTTGTGCCCATAGAAGAGATGAGCATGAGCACACCCATAGGATGCTCAATAGTAAAAATTTCTTCATTCAAATTAGTTAGTTAGGTAGAAATAATACTGCACTGAAAACCAAATTTAAATAAAGAAATAACTAATACAAACTTCTTGAAAAATGTTTTTTTCAAGAATATAATTTGCCGTAAGTCATAAAATGACAATATTTTATTTGCCAAACATTAGAATAAACATTATATCCTAATAAATATTACTTAGATACAATAAACAGTTCAGAAGGCATCCCGATGTGACATATTTTTTATTAGAAAAGGACAAATATTCCTGAAATAAAAAAATTAAAATTTCTCATCTTTTTTATCAAATAATAAAATATCCGCAGAGAATCTGTTCATTAGGTTAATAATTTTGCGAAATCTTAAAAATACGTATCAAATTGAGTCTTTATTAGGTATGTAGTGATTATTAGATTAGTAACATAAAACAAATTTTTCATCATGCTGCGAAAACTGCGGAAACTTTCGTAGAATTTCTATTGAAATCCGACAGGGCTTATACGTTTGAGAGGTTATAATCGGTTAAGTAATCATCGGATACATATTTTTCGCCTTGCCTCATCTAATAAACTTCAACAGTATTTTTATTTCGGTTGTATCTTTTGAATTAGCTTCTCAAAATATTATTAGTTTGAGAAATTCAATTGTATCATTACAAACAATAACCATTTTATAATTTCATCTATGAATAAAAAAATCATCTATACCGGACTCGCTTTTGCATCTGCATTCTTGCAGATTAATGTTATGGCGCAATCGGGCAAGCCGTTATATACAAAACCTGTGGCGGCACAGGCTTACACTTTCAGATCAAGTTTCCCGAAAGGCATAGAAGCTACGCTCGATACGATACAGTCTCTCGGAATTGTGGAATTGGAAGGCGGACCTCAAAAAGGAATGTCTACTGAGGAATTAAGAAAACAGCTGGATAAGCGAAATATAAAAATGCCGTCTATCGGTGCAGGATATGAGTCACTGGTGAATAATCCGCAGGAAACAATTAATGACGCGAAAATCCTGGGAGCAAACTTTGTCATGGTGGCGTGGATTCCTCACGAAAAAAATAACTTCAATATTGAAACAGCAAAAAAAGCCGTAGCCGACTTTAACAAGGCAGGGAAAATATTGAAGGAAAATGGCATTACGCTTTGTTACCACAATCACGGTTATGAATTTTTGCCTTATGAGAACGGGACACTTTTTGATTACATCGTAAAAAATACAAATCCAGAATATGTTTCGTTTGAAATGGATCTTATGTGGACTGCTTTTCCCGGTCAGGATCCTGTTGCATTACTGAACAAATATGGAAATCGCTGGAAACTGATGCACCTTAAAGATTTAAAGAAAGGTGTCAAAGGCGATAATACGGGAGGAACACCGGTCGAAAATGATGTGGCGCTGGGAACCGGCCAGCTAAATATTCCTGCTGTCTTAAAGGCCGCCAAAAAAGCGGGTATCAAACATTATTTTATTGAAGACGAAAGTCCTTCATTCATGAAACAAGTCCCTCAAACGATCGCTTATATTAAAGGGTTGAAGGAATAAGCTTTGTATGGTTCGCAATCATCGATGCGCTAATTTTTCTTATATAATAGAATAAAAAAACGAATGCCGTATCAAGGTGAGACTTTGATACGGCATTCGTTTTGTAATAATATCGTTTATCAGACTATTTTAATTGACTTTGATAAAACGCAATGGCGTGTTTTGATCGCCATGTAAAACCTTCACAAAGTAATAACCCTGACCAAGCTTGCCCACATTCATTTTGTAGGAATTCTGACCTGGTGTTACATTGATTGTTGACGTGGATAATTTAATTCCGGCCATGTTATACAATTCAATTCCGCTATTTCCGGAAGTTTTAGAAGTGAATTGAACATTTACAAAATCAACAGCCGGATTTGGAGAAATAAATGCCTCAGATAACAGATCGAATTTTGCCGAAATAATTCTGCTCTTTTCAAACGTTCCGTCAAAGTCAATTTGCTTCAACTGATAGTAATTAATTCCTGGCTCAGGATTTTCATCCAGGAAGCTGTAATCACCGATTTTTTGTTCTGTCAATGCTACTTTCCCGATTGTTTGCGATGCATTTAATTTACTATCATTAAAACGAATGATCTCAAATCCTTCACCATTTTTCTCGCTCAAAACTTTCCAGGAAAGATCAATACCTTTTGAAACGGGCGTTGCTGTAAAGTTCGAAACCTCGATAGGAAGCGGCACACCCAATGCGAAAGCTTTTGAACTAACCGCAGAATTACATGAGCCACCTTGAATCTGAAGTGTATAGTTACCGTTGGCAAGATTAGTATAATTAATTGTAGGACGTGCGTTTTGAGGACTAACACTGCTTTCAGTAACCAAGTCATTACCCTGCATAATCCTCCAGTTAATAACGTATACGCCATCTCCATCAAACTGGAAACTCAGGCTCGTATTGGTAACATTAGCCACCTCAGAAACTACCGGGCCCCGGTTACAATTTATATTAATATTGAAGTTCTGAGCACTTACCGTTGAAACACAATCTCCGCCCTGTATTTGAAGTGTATAAGTACCATTTACAATATTTCCGAAAGCCAGTGTTGCACTGTTGGAAGTCAATGTCCCCGTTTTTCCACTAGCCAGTGATACACCGGTGTTATTTCTGATAGTCCAGTTCAGCGAAGTAATATTAGTTCCGGCGAAATTAACCGTAAGGCCTGTTGCTCCTATATTTGTAACAGAGGAAATCGTTGGCCCCCCTGTACAAGCAGGCGCAGTTACAGTGAAAGGCTGGGTGCTCACACTTGAAGTACAATCTCCACCTTCAATTTCGAGTGTATAACTGCCCATGTCCAGTGAAGCAAAGGTAAGATCGGCTATTGTCGCGCCCGACAATGCACCGGTTGTTCCATTTCTCACTACAGTGCCGCCTGACTTAATTCTCCAGGTAACATTTGGGATATTAGTTCCGGAAAAAGAAAAGCGAAGGGATGTTTTTGTAATATTTGAAATGCCTTGCAAAATTGGGCCGGATGTACAGGCCGGCGTTGCTGTAATGAGCGTGGCAGGCAACGGCTCGTTTTTCCAGAAACAGCTGTTTATTTCCTCATGATTTAATGTAAAACCCATGTTAGGGTTCAAATAACTTCCATTTTCACCATCAATAGTCTGGTGAATCAATGCCATACTCAACCCATCAAAATTGACAGCATTTCCTTCACGTTGCAAATTAACTCTCAGGCGGCCATTAATGATTCTTGCATACTGCCTAGATATTACACGATCTCCACCGATGTAGTCACCCAGGAAAAGTTTGTCTGTTATAGGCTTATTATTACAGCGAATTACATTTCCTACCTGGGGCTGAAGATAGCCATTTGATATGGTGCTCGGATCTTCTTCATTAACACAGCTATTAACTAGATTAGTAGCCTGGTCTGGTGGAAAAACACGGATGCCATCTTTATAGACATTATATAGAACCTGATTATTATTGTGAACCTTGGCAGGATTATTCTCCTTCCTGATGTAAACCCGATTTTCAAAAATAACAGTCCAGACTTTTTCATGATTATCCTCCCCCAGCAATTCTCCATCAGTCCAAATTCTCCCACCGCAGCTTACTTGCACTGCGGCTACCCGGTTTGATTGCAGGCTGTCATAAGGTGTTGCCGCTACTAACGCAAAAAATGCACATACATAAAATAATTTTTGTAAAAGTTTCATAGTCAAATTAATGGGAGTTGAGAAGTTAAAAACAATAAAGTTTAATCAGATTACTCTGACGTATATAAGTGAAAATAAAAATTCTGGAAATACGGAATTGAGTAGCATTTGGTTAAAAATGTCAGTGTCAATTCAATTCATTGAACAGGCCAAGCTGCCTTTCGGAGGGATTTATAAAGGCAAATATAAAACTATATGTTAAAATACAATAGAAGGTATTCTACAATATATTAGTATATTTTCTACTGACTTAATTATGGAGTATAAATTAAGTCTATAAGAAAGAGAAAAACACTGGCTATTAAACCATTAAGAAAGATTTTGAATCTTATTCAAACGTGGAGATAATATTTATAATTTAATCTAATTCGCGTATTCTTCACTCCACTGCTTAACTAGTTCATTGGTTTTTTGCAGCCAGTAACGCTTACCGGCTACGTTCCAGTGGCCATCACTTTTATGAAACCATTCTGGATGTTTCCTGATCGTTGACTGAACAGAAATCATGGGAGTTTTCAACAGCGGATTATTTTCGATAAGGGAAATCTGATGGTTATATTCAAATCTGGCATTTTCACAAACCGTGACCTTGTTCGGTATCAGGCAAAAATAAACCTCGTCAAAACCACGACCTTTGTAATAAGTCCTGATTGTATTAATGTGTGTTACCACCGAATCGACAGAAGCTGGTGTGATTTCGTGAAAGGGAGAAAGTTCGCTTTTCTTATCGGCCTCAACACTGTAAAAAAGATATTCATGATTTCTGGAAATGATCGCACCGGTGTGCGTACGGTCAAACCAGCTTAGCATCATACCTGATTTCAATTCTTTTAATTTCAAAAATGGGTTAAAATTGAATAAAAGAAATTCTATCCGCTGATTAATCTGATCCCCAAACTTATCCCACCAGAAAGAACTCCCGCGATCTGAATTGGCAATTTCCTTTTTATAAGTATCACATTTGATCTGGAATCCTCTTTTGATATAAAGTCCCTCATAATCTTTTAATAAACGTTCCTGTATAGTGCGTTCAATTATTTCTACAACCAGAATGGATTTTTTCGCGGTATCAAGTTTTATAGTATCAACATTCATCCCCATCCAGATATGGAAATTTTTATCACCCGCGTAATAGCTGGTGTCCATAGGTGTGAAACTGTCGCCAATTGTATATAGATCGACATTTTTGTACTTTTCCTTAGGCTTGTCTGTTTCTGTTAACGAAGTATTTTTAGCAAAATCAACTTCTTTAAATTTCAACAGGTTGGAAGTGTTGTAAAGATCTCCAAACCGGTATTGATCCGGAATCAGGCCTTTTGCTGCAATTTTTCGCTGTAAAACCGGCGACAAACTAACGATGAATATTATTCCGGAAACGAATAATAAAGAATATCGGATCAACTTATTGATATATCCCATGGCTTAAAATTGGAAATAGATAAATTGATTGCTGGTAAAAACGCCAAACAAATAGCAGCAAAAACAAACAAGCGGAAATAACATCCAGAAGAGTCTGGTATCGGGAATATATCTGGCGAAATATTTATCCTTAATTACCAGTAGCAGCAACAACCCAAGAGAAAAAATAAATTCTCCTGTGTTCATTGCAATGTTGGGAATGCGGTAATCAGAGAAATTAAAGATCTTATGGATGATTTCAAAAGCTTCGGAAACGCTGTTTGCCCTGAAAAATATCCATGCAAACGCAACAAGTAAAAATGTCCATAAAATATGGAAAAGCCTTACCGGTAACGGTCCGCCTTTACCAACATGCGCACGTCTGAAAATCGTATGTGTATTGAAAATTTGTGCTAGAATAAGATAAATACCATGAACACATCCCCAGATAATAAATTTCCAGTCGGCTCCGTGCCATAATCCGCTCAACAAAAATACCACCATGGTGTTGAAATAAACACGGCTTTTTGCTCTTCTATTTCCTCCTAGTGGAATGTAAACATAATCCCGAAACCAGGTTGAAAGGGATATGTGCCAGCGCTTCCAGAATTCGGAAATTGACTCTGCAAAATAAGGTGCGTTAAAATTGGTCATTAATTTAAAACCCATAACCCGGGCAGTACCGATGGCAATATCGGAATAGCCGGAAAAGTCGCAGTAAATCTGAAAGCAATAGAAAAAAGTGGCTATCAATAATGCAGAAGCACTTTGATTAGGGACATCGGAATAAGCAGCGTCCGTGACAAGGGCAAATCTATCAGCGATAACCACCTTTTTAAACATTCCCCAGGCGATCAGCGTCAGTCCGGTTCTTATATTTTCCCAATCGTAATCAAATCTTTCCCGAAACTGCCAAAGCACATTTTGGGGCCTTTCAATTGGGCCCGCAACGAGCTGCGGATAAAAAAGTACATATAAGGAATAAATCCCGAAATTATATTCAGCTTTCTGATTGCCCCGATACACTTCAATCGTATAACTCATCGATTGAAATGTGTGAAACGATAACCCAATCGGAAGAATTAATGACGGAAATATTTCACGAAGCGGAGGCATTTCATTTTTCTGACCGATCAGCTTAAAAACGTGTGTTATATTATTATTAAGAAAATCGAAATATTTAAAAAATGCCAGAAACCCAACGTTGGCGACCAGACTCAAAATCAGAAGCAGTAACCTTTTATGTCCATTTGAATTTTCAATCCAGATGCCTGCAAAATAGTCTATGACGATAACGACGCCAAGAATTATTAAATAAACCGGAATAAAAGAAGCATAAAAGTAAGCACTCGCTGCAAGCAAAAGTAACCATCTAAGTTTCCAGGGGATGGTGTATAACAGTGTGGTAACAAAAATGAAGAATAGTAAAAAGTGTAAAGAATTAAAGAGCATTTGCTTTCTTGTAAATGTTAATATCTAATCCAAATCAAGACAAAATTGCACCAAATTCGGGTTTTACCTGGAGGCAAATATAGAGCTATCTCTTTAAAAATAGTATTTTTTCAAATTCTGATCGTACTTTTTCTATTAAAAGGTTGCTTAAACAATCATGACCTTAAATACTGATTAATAATAAGTTGATTCATATTCTTGCCGAAAAACAGGCAAATTAAGAAATAACAAACTAACTGTTATCTGCGTATGATAGGATTGAATGTTCACGATAAATTGTTGCATGAACAACAGATTGTTTTATACTTTGCATAAAAAAGCATTATGGAACCTGCATTATTAAACGAAGTACCATCACTGGACCTGGCAGACTACACCTCGGGAGATACGTCGAAAAAAGCAAAATTTGTAGCAGACCTTGGTTCTGCCTTTACCAATATAGGATTTGTTGCTATTAAGAATCATGGCCTTAGCGATGATTTGCGAATAAAACTCTATGACGCAGTTCAGCGTTTCTTCTTCTTAACAGAAACTGAAAAGAAAAAATACGAGCATCCTGAATTATTTGGCCAGCGTGGATATATAGGAAAAGGAAAAGAAACTGCAAAAGGTTTTAAAGTTGCAGACCTTAAAGAATTTTATCACATCGGGCAGCCGGAACCTTTGGGTGACATGGCCCATAACGTTTTTCCTGACGAATTTCCCGAATTTGAAGAATACACTACCGAAGTATATAGGACTTTCGAAAATGCTGGTAAAACTTTGCTGAAAGCGATTGCCATTTACCTTGGCCTGGAAGAAGATTTCTTTGAAGATAAAGTCAAAAACGGCGACAGCATACTTCGGGCTCTTCACTATTTCCCGATTGAAAATCCTGACCTTGTCCCTGACGGAGCTGTACGCGCTGCTGCGCATGGAGATATTAACCTCATTACGTTATTAATGGGTGCAAGTGCAGAAGGACTTGAAGTTTTGCGTCGCGATGGAAAATGGATTGCCATTACAGCTTTGCCGGACCAAATTGTTGTGAATGTAGGTGATATGCTTGACCGTCTGACCAACCACAAATTAAAATCAACGATCCACCGTGTTGTAAATCCGCCGCGAGAAAAAATGGGAACTTCTCGTTTTTCAATTCCTTTCTTCATGCATCCGAGAGCTGATATGAATCTGACTTGTCTGGAAAGCTGCGTGAGTGCTGAATTTCCAAAATTATATGTAAATATGACGGCTGGTGAATTTCTGGATGAACGTCTGCGTGAATTAGGATTAAAAAAATAATCCGGTTTAAAACCCGCATTTGAATATGGAAAATGGTAGATCACAAAATTTACCTTTCTAAACCCTTTATCATAAAATCTGTTGAGTAACCCCATCCGCCGGTTTCGTTATATCATTTATCTTCTGGACATTCTTTTGCTGTCATTTACGGCATTTGGAGGTCCGCAGGTACATCTTATGATGATGATCGAAAGGCTGGTCAAGAAACGAAGATATATTACCGAGGAAGAACTACTTGAATTACAGGCACTCTGCCAGATTCTTCCCGGTCCGAGTTCTACACAAACGGTTACTGCAATTGGTTTAAAAATCGGCGGACAACCTTTGGCTTATCTTAGTTTGCTGGTCTGGTCATTACCAGCCATGCTGCTGATGACGCTCGCAGCAATTGGTGTTCATCTTTTGGAACAAAAGAAAATCTCACTTTCCTTCACGCGTTTTGTGGGCCCGATGGCCGTTGCATTTTTGATGCACGGAGCTTACGCCATTGCCCGGAAGGTAATTCATAATTTTCAGGGGTGGAGTTTTTTGATCATTTCCACAATTCTGGCGTATCTTTTTCCCTCGCCTTATATGACGCCGCTTCTGATCGTTTCAGGCGGGGTCGCGGCTTCCTTAAATTTCCGTCAACACGAAAAAATGGAACGCGGGCCGATCAAAATTACCTGGCGGCCGCTTATTTTCTGGATATCGGTATTGCTGGTAGCAGCCGGAATTGGTACGGTTACGAAATCTTTACCCGTTCGTCTTTTTGAAAACTTTTACCGTAACGGAAGTATGGTTTTTGGCGGCGGACAAGTTTTGATTCCTATTCTTTATAACGAGTTTGTAGAATTTAAGCATTACCTGACCGATCAGGAATTTCTTTCCGGAATGGCTTTAACGCAGATAGTTCCCGGACCGGTTTTTTCGGTCGCAACTTATGTGGGAAGTTTATCAATGCAGTCGTATGGCATAACCGGACAAATCATCGGTGGTTTTGTTTCAACGGCTGGTATCTTTTTGCCAGGGACATTTTTTATCTTTTTCGCCTACCCTATCTGGGGACAATTGAAAAAATATCGTGGAATCCGTGCGTCACTGGACGGGCTTCATGCCACAAGCTGCGGACTTACGATCGCCGCCGCCATTTCACTTTTTGAACCGATGGCTGTTGACTGGCAGTCGGTTCTTACCGTTTTAATTACCTTATTGATCCTGTTTTTTACCAAAATCCCTTCTTACCTGCTCATCATCCTTGGGCTTCTTTTAGGATTATTAATTGTATAATTGCTTTCCTCCGATCGGCTTTTCAATACCTAATCTATTAAAGCATTAGCTTTGTTTTAATCCATTTGTTTTCCAAACTTTGGACACTTGATCCTATTCTTTTCCATTTCATGAAAAAAGCTATAATTTTCTTCGTTTTTCACCTTTTGTTATTTGCTTTCAGCAATTCCAAAGCGCAAACTACGACACCGCCACAATTTTTAAACAAAAACCGTCAGTGGGTAGATTCTGTTTTTGCAACTTTAACGCCGGACGAACGAATTTCACAATTAATCATGGTTGCCGCAGTTTCTGATGTGAAACGCGCTGTGATTGACCCCAAAACCAGTAATCCGGCATTTATTGAAAAGCTGATCAAAGAAAATAAAATCGGGGGAATTGTATTTTTTCAGGGCGGCCCGGTTCCACAAGCCAGACTGACCAATTACTACCAATCCATTTCAAAAGTTCCTCTTTTAGTAGCCATGGACGCTGAATTTGGTTTGGCGATGCGGATCGACAGTACCGTTCGCTATCCATATCAAATGACGCTCGGAGCAATTCAAGGAAATGATGATCTGATTTATTTAATGGGAAAACAGGTTGCCCAGCAGGCAAAACGGCTGGGAATGCATATCAATTTTGCACCGGTTGCAGATATAAATAACAACCCCAATAATCCCGTTATCAGCTTCCGCTCTTTTGGAGAGAACAAATATAAAGTGGCCGAAAAAGCACTTGCTTACATGAAAGGTATGCAGGATAACGGCTTATTAACCAGCGCAAAACATTTCCCAGGTCACGGTGATACAGGAACCGATTCCCATTTTGATCTTCCGGTAATTCCACATAATCTGACACGACTTGATACGCTTGAACTTTATCCTTTCAAGGTTTTGATGAACAATGGTTTGAGCGGAATGATGATCGCGCACCTTAGTATTCCGGCTTTGGATAATACGCCCAATTTGCCGTCAACTTTATCAAAACCGATTGTTACAGATTTGCTTCGCACCAAACTTGGATTTCAGGGTTTGATATTTTCTGATGCCATGAACATGAAAGGCGTTACCAAATATTTCGCCGATGGAAAAGCGGATGCAATGGGCATGGAAGCGGGAATGGATGTTCTGGAATTTACAGAAGATGTTTCCAAAGCAGTTGCGGAAATCAAAAAAAGTATTGCAGATGGAAAAATTACGCAGGCAGAAATTGATTTTCGCTGTAAAAAAGTTTTGGAAGCAAAAGCATGGGTTGGTTTGAATCATTACAAACCGGTTGATCTTACCAATCTATATGAAGATCTAAATCCCAAATCGGCTGAACTTACCAATCGTTTACTGACCGAAAAGGCATTGACAATTTTAAAAAATGACGGAAATATTCTTCCGCTTCGTGAAATTGACACGCTAAAAATCGCCTCCATTTCTCTTGGTGCCGACACCACTACCACTTTTCAAAAAACGCTTGATCTGTATACAAAAGTGGATCATTATTATATTCCTTCAAAAGCGACGCCGGCACAGATAGAAATGGTGCGGGCTAAATTGAAAGACTATAATGTGCTTCTGGTTGGCGTACATTTGGGCAGTATTTCGCCAAAAGTAAACTATGGACTTACAGATCAAATGAGTTCTATGCTGCAGGAATTGATTGCTACAAAAAAAGCAGTTATTTCCATTTTTGGGAATCCTTATGTTTTGAACAAAATCCCAAACTCCGAAAATGCCAAAGCGCTGGTAATGGCTTATCAGCTTACGCCATATACGCAGGATTTGTCTGCTCAACTTATTTTCGGCGCAATTCCTGCCAAAGGGAAATTGCCGGTGACCGTAAATACGCAATTCCCTTATCTGGCCGGCATTGAAACGCAAGCTTTGGGACGACTAAAATATACCATTCCTGAAGAACTTGGTCTGGATTCCAAACTGATCACTTTCAAAATCGACTCGATTGCAAACCTGGCTATTAATGAAAAAGCAACACCGGGTTGCGTTGTTCAGCTTGCGAAAGACGGAAAAGTTTTTTTCCGCAAAGCTTATGGAAAACATACTTATGAAGGAACTGCGAATGTGAAACTGACGGATTTATATGATCTGGCTTCGGTAACAAAAATCACAGCATCCACTCTTGCGCTGATGAGTTTGTACGACCAGAAAAAATTCTATCTGGATGCGACGATGAAAGATTACATTCCTGAATTTAAAAAATCAAACAAAGCAGATCTGACCTGGCGTCGGGTTTTGACGCATAGTGCGCGTTTGAAATCTTATATCATGTTCTGGAAGGAAGCGAAAAATCCGGACGGGACTTTAAAAAAAGAAGTTTTCAGCACTACACAGTCAAAAAAATATCCTACTTCGGTTGTTGGAGACAGTCTTTTTATTCGTAAAAATTACGTTAAAACGCTTTACAAAGGCATCAAGGATTCTCCTCTGAATAAAGATGAGGGATATGTGTACAGCGATTTATCTTTCCTTCTTTATCCAAAAATCGTAAAGAGTTTGACAGGTGTTGAGTTTGAAGACTATTTGAAAAATAATTTTTACAGCAAACTGGGTGCAACCACTTTAACTTTCAATCCAAAACGTTTTTACAAACTGGAAGATATTGTTCCGTCAGAAAGAGATACATTTTTCCGTCAGACTTTAATTCACGGACAGGTGCATGACGAAGCGGCCGCAATGATGGGCGGTTTGAGCGGTCACGCGGGACTTTTTGGTGATGCGAATGATGTAATGAAAGTTTGGCAGATGTATTTGCAAAACGGTTATTACGGCGGTCAGCAGTTGATTAGCAAAGATGCTTTATTTGAATTTACGCGTTACCAATATCCCGAAATGGGAAGTCGCCGTGGATTAGGATTTGATAAACCAACCTTTAAATATTCCGGAAATGCGCCTAAATATGCCCATCCGATGAGTTTTGGACATACCGGATTTACCGGAATTATGGTTTGGGCTGATCCGTCTAACAATCTGAATTATGTATTTCTGTCAAACCGGGTTTATCCGACAAGAGAAAATCCAAAAATCTCACAGCTCAACATCAGAACGGCGATCATGGACGTTGTTTACGAGGCTTTGAGGAAAAAATAAAAGCACTTTTTTCAAATATTTTTGGAGGAGGTCTTATGGCCTCCTCTTCTGCTTTTAAATAATAAACATTATATTTGAATAGAAAAATTAATGATTTTGTTATGAAACTTTATTCGTAATGTTAAATATTGTTGAGAGTTACATAGAGCTTAAAAAAAATATGGCCATACTTATTAACAAGTCTGGTTATAAAAATGCTTACCTGGCAGAACAAATTGGGATTCCGGCACCAACATTCAGCATAAAAAAGCAAAGAGGGAACTGGACCGAAACAGAAATTCAAAAAATACTTGCCATTATTGAGAATGAAAGGCTGGAAGATTTTTTCATGCTTGAACTTATGCGCAGCGAAAAAGATGAACCACGTTATCCGATTTCAGACTTGAAAAAGAATCTGGGATGGTAGTTGAGTTTGTCAAAAGATTTGAAAAGGAATTAAAAAACGCTCCCAGAGATATTCAAAAACGAATAATCTTAATCGTTGAAAAACTCCAGTCTGCAAGTTCCCTTGAAACGGCCGAAGTTGATTATAAAAAAATGGAAGGTCAAAAGCCCTGGGAAAATTATTACAGAATAAGAGTTGGAGACTGGAGCATCGGCGTCGAATATATCAATCCCGATATTACATTATTAAGATTACTGTGCCGCGGTACTATTTACAAGAACTTTCCACCAAAATAAATCACATCATTTCTTGTTCCATTTAAGAAGATTATCAAATCTGGTAACTTTCAATTCTATTTTTTGCCCAATGAAATATTTCCTTACACTTCTGCTTACATCATTTATTACAAATTCATTTGCCCAAACCATTTCTCCATCTCCTGAAAACATTTCAAAACATGTTTACGCATTAGCCTCCGACAAAATGAAAGGGCGTGGTACCGGAAGTAAAGAAAACTCCAAAGCTGCGGAATATGTCATCAAACAGTTTAAAAAGTACGGCCTCAAACCACTCGGAACGGATGGATTTAAACAACCATTTATCGCCAAAGTAAAACGTGTTGTTGTTCCGGACAGTTTGAGAAAAACGGAGAACATTATTGGTTTTCTTGATAATGGAGCTGAATACACGATTGTAATCGGTGCACATTTTGATCATCTTGGGATGGGAAATCAGGGAAGTTCAAAAGAGGAACATCCCGAAGGAAAAATTCACAACGGAGCAGATGATAATGCATCCGGCGTAGCGGGACTGATTGAACTGGCACGTTATTTTTCAGAAAACAATATTAAGGAAGCCTATAATTTTCTTTTCATCGCCTTCGGTGCTGAGGAACTGGGACTTCTGGGATCAAAACATTTTGTAAATAATCCGACGCTGCCTTTAAGCAAGATCAATTTGATGTGCAACATGGACATGATCGGGCGTTATAACCCAGATCGGGGCGTGGGAATTGGTGGCGTTGGTACCAGTCCGCAATGGGCCGGAATTTTCGAGAATGTCAAAGGAAGTGTCAGGTTTTTTACGGACGCAGCAGGTAGCGGAGGGTCAGATCACGGATCATTTTACGCAAAAAAAATACCGGTTCTGTTTTTTCATACCGGCGGCCATGATGACTATCATAAGCCTTCCGACGACCCGGAAAAGGTGGATGTAAAATCAGAAGCCGGCATTCTCAACATTGAAATAAAACTCATTGAAAATGCCATGAAGTTGCCAAAACTGGATTTTACTGAGGTAAAATAATTTGTTTTGATCGAATGATATTAATACCATAAATAAACTGTGAACCTTTAATTTTTCAGGATTTGTTCGGATTTATTGCGCCCTCAGTTACGTTTGGTCAATCGCTGACATCTCCGGAAGAGTTGTTTGGCTCCTTATTTAATGATATTCAAAACAGTCATATATTCAGTGATTCCAAAACCTTTGCAGATTGTATTCCTACGGAAGATCCGGTATTGATTATTGAAAGATATTATCAGCAAAAAAGTGATCCGGATTTCAATCTGGTAGAATTTGTACACCAGCATTTTCGAATTCCAAGAGAAATAAAAGTTGATTTCAAGCCGGATCCTGATCTTACAACCGAAGAACACATCCGTAAATTGTGGCCATATCTTACCCGTCAGCCGGAAGATCAGGAACGCGGCGGCTCACTGATTCCACTTCCAAATCCTTACGTAGTACCTGGTGGCAGATTTCGGGAAATTTATTATTGGGATAGTTATTTTACAATGCTCGGGTTGAAAGAATGTGGAAGAGTTGATCTGATCAAAAATATGATCGACAATTTCGCTTATCTGATTAATACTTTCGGGCACGTTCCTACGGGAAACAGGACATATTATCTAAGCCGGTCGCAACCTCCGTTTTTTTCATTAATGGTCAGGTTGTATAGTGAAATGGAAGGCAAAAAGATCCTGAAAAAATATTTGCCTCAGATGAAAAAAGAGTACGATTACTGGATGGATGAAGGTAATTGTGAAAGTGGCGATTTTAACTGCAACCGTCGTGTAGTCCGCTTTGAAAATGGAGTTTTATTGAATAGGTATTGGGACGACAAAGCCACACCCAGACCGGAAGCTTTCCGGGAAGATGTGGAATTGGCAGAGGAAGCTTATGAAAAACATAATGTCTCCAGAGAATCAATTTATCGTCACTTACGCGCCGCTGCGGAATCCGGGTGGGATTTCAGTACCAGATGGTTTGGTGATGAAAATGATTTTTCAACGATTCAAACCACAGATATACTTCCGGTGGACTTGAACTGTCTGATGTACCATTTGGAAAAAACATTGGCCGAGGCATATCTGCTGAATGAAGAATTTGAATGTTACCAGGATTTTGAATTAAGAGCAAAAAAACGCTGCGAGGCTATTGATACCTATTTTTGGGACAGCACCCGGAATTATTATATGGATTATAATTTCACAAAAAAAGAGCAATCAAAAGCAGTAACATTAGCGGGGGCATTTCCTTTGTTTTTTAAATTGGCCGGAAAACAGCAATCGCATTACGTCAGGGCTTATATCCGTCTCAATTTTATGCGTTCTGGCGGTTTATTAACTACAAAATTAAAAAGTGGACAACAATGGGATGCACCAAATGGCTGGGCACCGCTGCAATGGATTACTTACAAAGGTTTGCGTAATTATAATTTTCACAAAACAGCAAATGAACTGAGTGCGGAGTGGCTTTCCTTGAATGAAAAGGAATTTAAGCGTACCGGCAAAATGATGGAAAAGTACAACGTTTCCGATACTAATCTGGAAGCTGGAGGGGGCGAGTATGATGTACAGGAAGGTTTTGGTTGGACAAACGGCGTGTATTTACGAATGAAAAACAGGAAAAAATAAAAATGTCCGTCATCTTTGAATCAAAAATTCATCATTTGGAACACCTGGTCGGGACGCGCTATTTACTTGTTCCAAATGAGATTATTGAAAAACTTGGAGGATCATTTTCTGTTCGTCTCTGGTGCACGGTTAACGAAAAACTGAAATGGCAGTGTGGACTGGTTGCTTTGGGAAATGGAGATGCTTACATCAGTATTAATGCACAGCGAATCAAACAATTAAAAGCAAAGGAAGGTGAAACATTCACCGTGGATCTGGAAATTGACGACAGTGAATATGGCCTGGAAGTGCCGGAAGAATTGAAAGAATTGCTGGATCAGGATGAAGAAGGAAACAGACGTTTTAATTTGTTGGTTGCCGGAAAGCGGCGTTTTATTATCCGGCATATTACCGCTGTCAAAAGCAGCCAGCTGCGAATTGATCGTGCTGTGACATTAATTGAAAATCTTAAAAGATTGGGAATAGGAAAAGAAGGTTTTAAAGAGATTCTTGGCAAATAAGCCTGAGACAATAACAAGGCGTTATTAATCTGATTTTAATATTTATCTTGAAAAATTCCATACCCGACTACGTTTAATCGAAAAAAAAATTAATACCTTGGAATAAATTAACACCTCGAGCCTAATTACATGAAACTTAATATATACCAAATAGACGCATTTACGGATCAACTTTTCTCTGGAAACCCGGCGGCGGTAGTACCGTTGGAAAGCTGGCTTCCGGATGAAACACTTCAAAGTATTGCAGCTGAAAATAATCTGGCTGAAACCGCTTTTTACGTACCGACCGAAAATGGTTTTCATATCCGCTGGTTTACACCGATGCTGGAAGTTGAACTTTGCGGCCATGCTACATTGGCAGCCGGATATGTGATCTTCAACATACAGGGATATGAAGGTGACCTTATCAAATTTGAATCGCTGAGCGGAGAATTGACAGTTCATTGTAAAGACAACTGGCTGACGCTGAATTTCCCCGTAGATCCATATCACATTGCCGTACCACCTCCTGCTCTGATGGAAGGATTAAGTGATGCAACAATTTTGGAAGTTTACAAAGGAAAAACGGATTACATGGTCGTGCTTGATACCGAGGCGGAAGTACGCGATCTTGATTTTGATATCATTGTACTTTCCACCATTCCGGCTCGTGGTATTATTGTTACGGCACCAGGTGATGATGTTGACTTTGTATCACGCTTTTTCGCTCCGCAATCCGGTGTTGATGAAGATCCTGTAACTGGTTCTGCACATACAACGCTGATACCTTACTGGGCGGAAAAACTTTCAAAAACTGATCTGACTGCGAAACAGCTTTCGAAACGCGGTGGATATCTGAAATGTGATCTTGATGGAGACCGCGTTAATATTGGCGGACAAGCCCGTCTTTATCTAAAAGGTGAAATTGAAACTGAATAATCAGATTTTATAAAATATCCGGAATAGTCATTTGTGGTTTGTCATATCCATAAATGACTATTTTTTTATACTCTGCAATTTGGATTTTTGTCCGGCATATAATCCTGCGATAACGAGTACGGTTCCTATAATGGTATAAACTGTAACCGGCTCATCCATTAACCACCAGGCAAAGAAAAAACCAAAAAGCGGACATAAAAAAAGCCATAATGACGCCCGGACTGTATCAATCCGAAGCAGATAAAACCAGCAGATTAGCCCGACTACGGATACTGCAAGACTTAACCATAAAACGGAACCCCAAAATGTTAAATCCCAATGCGTGGCGTTAAAATCACTAAAAACAGCGGTGAATGGCAATAAAAATATGCCTCCCAGCATTACCTGCCAGCCATTGATCAGCAAATTTGGCAACTCCCATTTCACACTGGCGTAGTAAACACTGGCAGCTGAAACGGTAAGCATACTGATTAATAGTAAGGAAATCCCTGTCAATGTTGTAAAACTATTTTTCAATAAGGGATAGGTCGCAACGGCCACGCCAGCCATTCCGAGTACAATTCCCAACCATTCCGCTTTTGCAGGTTTTCTATGAAGCCACCATGCGGATAACAAAACAATGATCAGCGGATTTGTTGAAACAGCCAGACTTCCGATGCCGGCTGCTGTATATTTCATCGCACACACGTACAAGCCGAGGTACAGCGTTGTATTCATAAACCCGAACAAAGCGAGCTGCTTAAATTCGTTTCGATTTGGAAGACGGAATGCGGAATCTTTTTTAAATCCGTAAGAAAAACCGAGCAGCAATATACCTGCAATAAAAAAACGAACGTTTGCTAATATCAAAGGAGAAGCAGACTGAACACCAAACTTGGTTGCGACCGAAGCAGAGGCCCACAGAATGGAAAAGACAAGACCGATTAGAATATTTTTCACTTTAAACCATAATTATGTTTCAAAAATACAAGAAGCATTTCGGCTTCGATCTCTCTTTTTTATATTTTTGAAGATGATTAACAAAAAAAATGCGAAATGGCTTTTTGCAATTCTCCTTCTTAGCCAAAGTTTCGATCCTGCTTTTGCACAAACCCAGTGGACTTATGATTTCAATAATGGCTTGTCGCCTATGGAAAAAGGTGGCCCGGCTCTGCATAAATTAGGACAATCAGGGCAATTTATTAAGGAAAAAGTGCCTGGAAGTGGTGAGAAAGGTGTTCCGGAAATTATAAGAACTGTATATCAGTTTGAAAAAAATACGGGTTTACAATTCGATAATAAAGAGGCGAACGGTTTTCTGAACAAATCATTTACGATCGAGATTTATTTCAAGCTGAATGAGCTGGATAGCTGGAAACGCGTTCTGGATTTCAAAAACCGGAAAAGTGATTACGGAAGTTATATCTACGACGGGAAACTGAATTTTTACGATTTTGCCATTGGCGAAAAAGCGCCCGTAAAAGCCAATCAATATATCCATTATGTATATTCCCGCGACTTTGATACCAAAGCCATTAAAATGTATGTAAACGGTATTTCGAAAGTCGAATTCAAAGATCCTGGTACCGAAGGCGTTTTGGATAATGAACAGGTTCTGAATTTCTTTCAGGACGATCTTGTAGCCAATCATGAAGCAAGTGCAGGTTCTGTGGCTTTAATCCGGGTCTATGACCGCGTAATGACACCGGTTTTTATCCGAAGAAGCTATCAGACAATCAGCCGCGCACCGAAAGAAGTGACCGCTGAAATTGAAGCTGTTAAGGAAGAAAGTAAGCCTGTTGAAAAAGAAACGCCCATTATCAATACCAATCTGGTACAGGTTACAGGAAAAGTTTTCGAAGGAAAAAATCTTAACGCTGTGGAAAATGCGGATGTTTCTGTAAGGAAAACTAATAATGACTCGCTGGTGGCTCAAAGTAAGGTACACAATGGTTCTTATGCTTTCCAATTGAAACCGCATGAATCATACAAAATTTCTGTACAGGCAGCAGGATATCAAACCAAGAGTATTCCCGTAAGAACTACCAGTCGCGCGACAGAAGTGAAATCGCTGATCAGCCTGAGTCCGGAAACATTTGACACTCCGCTGGCCACATTATTATTTACCCAAAGTACGGAAACACTCGAAAACCCTGCCAAAACACAGCTTGATTCGCTGGTTTCCTATTTTCAAAAAAGAAACGACCTGAAAATTATGCTGAAAGGGCACACAGATAATATCGGGGATTTTGACAAAAATATTTTATTGTCAAATCAGCGTGTGCAGGTTGTAAAAAATTATTTATTGGAAAAAGGAATTTCAGGTGACAGAATCCAGGGCGTGGGTTACGGTTCTACAAGACCTAATCAGAAAAATCTTTCAGAAGAACTAAGAAAGCTAAACCGGCGGGTAGAAGTTTGGGCTGAGCCTATAAAAAGATAAAGCCATCTCATAAAGACGGCTTTATACTGACTATTCCTAAACCCTTAACCTTTTCTTATCTTTATATTTACCTGAATTAGAAAGTATTAAACAAACTACTACTCAGGTTAAATCATTTTTTCTATTTCAAATAACAAAGCTGTTTTTCAAACTCAACATTCCCTTCACAACCTGCTTTGTTAACTTTTTTCAAACTGATCCTTAAAAACAACTACCTCAGTTTAAAAAATTCTTTTCTTTGACGTCACTTTATTATACAAAGTCACATTCGTCTCAATAATACTCCAATTTTTTTTCTTATCAAAATCAGACGTTAACTGATTCAATATACGAAGCAAATTCAATTTCAGTTCCCCGTTAAATAATTATGCCTCAATTTTTTATCAAGACACTTTAAAATCTGGTAAACTGACAATTTTTATCTTTATCCGAAGTGCAAATATACCTAAATCAAGGTACAACTTCATGGATTTATTCAATTCCTGCCCCAACGAATTGATATACAAATATCACAATAAATTTTGATATTACAAATTCTAATAAATTATCTAAACAAAATATTGTTTGGAATATACTATTAAAAAAATATTCATCTTCATCATTTTTAGTACTTTATAAATCAATAAATAGAATATTATTTCACTTAGAATTAAAAAACCAAATAAACACCTATCTTAAAATATTTATATATCTTTAAAAAGTACAATCATTGATTATAATTATTCATCGCATATTGTATCCCCAAAGTACAAAACGATACTACCATCTCACCTGCGGTATCCAGGAATATAGGTAATTCATCCATTTCTTCCTTGGAAAATGCTTTTAATACATATTCTACTTGCCTTCCGCGAGGAAAATTATTTCCGATACCAAATCTTAGTCTCGGATATTCTGAACTGCCCAAAATTTCCTCAATATTCCGTAAACCGTTATGTCCGCCATGGCTTCCTTTTGGTTTGATACGTAAAGTTCCAAAAGGCAATTGAAGCTCGTCAACTATCACTAACAGGTTTTCTTTCGGAATTTTATACTGATCCATATAATAGCGGATCGCTTTACCACTCAGATTCATAAAAGTGGTAGGCTTTATAAAATAAAACTGCCGGCCTTTGTGTTTCCATTCTGCTACAAACGCCAGTTTTTCAAAAGAGAATTTAAAATCATTTTGAGCCGCCAGCCTGTCCAGCACCATGAATCCGATGTTGTGACGTGTAAAAGCATATTCAGGACCAATATTGCCTAGTCCTGCTATCAGGTATTTCATTTATTCTTTATTAAATTATTATGATCCGCTGTTTCACTTAATTGTCACTCACGTATCGTTATTTTTACAGCTTAATTACCGGAACAAAATTAAATGAATAAGCAACAGTAAAGAAAATAACTTCTCAACCGGCTTCATTTAATTCCAGAAACGAAAGAATCTTTTAGGAGTATATTACACATATTGCCTTGAAAAGTTTTACATTTCATAATTGTGAGCTTAATTTAGGCTTTAATTCAGTAAAATTACAAGATGTCCATCAAACGACTTATTTTAAGCAGCCCTCTGTTAGAGATCATGACCAGCCGGTTATGCCAGGAACTTATTGAAAATCATCAGAATTTTGATAACTCTGTCATCATGGGCCTTCAGCCAAGAGGAATTTTCTTTGCAGAACGCGTTGTTGCTGAATTAAGGGAAAGAACCGGAAAAAATATTCCGTTAGGACATTTGGACGCTACTTTTTACAGAGACGATTTTCGCCGTCGCGATTCCCCGCTCCTACCCAATAAAACCAATGTTCCTTTTCTGATCGAAGGAAAACGCGTTATATTAATTGACGACGTTCTGGCGAGCGGAAGAATGGTACGCGCAGCCTTGGACGCAATGACGGCATTTGGACGCCCGAAAATGGTTGAACTAATGGTTTTGATCGACCGCCGCTACAACCGTGAATTACCAATTGAACCGGATTATGTCGGCATGAAAGTAAGCACACTTGAAAGTCAGCGTGTTCAGGTTGAGTGGAAAGAACAAGGTTTTGAGGCTGACCATATCTGGATGGTGGACTAATAATTATTAATGGTTAAGGATTAATTGTTAATGATTGGCTTGTACCTACATTCTAGGAATGGCATCGAGATTATTATTAAAACCTTAATTCGAAAATTCTAATTCTTTACAACAGAATATTATTTTTAATATCGTCGACGCCTGCGCAAGCCAATTAACCCTTAACAATTAACCATTATTCTCTCGGTACATTGTTGCTTTCGCGGTTTTCGGCTTTTTCAATTCCTTCTGTTTTGTACGTCAATTTGTTGATGTAAAAAACTTCACGTCCTAACCCCACGGTTGATGGACCGACACGCTGCAAGCCATAGGCCAGAAAATACTGACCATACCAGGGAGCCAAATATGCATTTTCGTTTGTCAATACTTTATCCGATTGTGATTTTGTTGCCAGCTCAAATTTTTCGTTTTCTACAACAACTTTGCTTCTGTTGATTACTTCTGTGTGAATATTTCCGTCTTGTGGATAAGCCAGAATAAAATAGTCATTAACAGGCGTCAGCTGCACCATTTCCTGTAATTCAAAACTGTTTAAGTCTTTAATCGGAATGCAGTTATCCCATTTGAATTTTCCGTTTCTGTCAAACCCACACACAATGGCATGCGTGTAACGATAACCTTCAATGCTGCGTCCGGAATATGGCCGATTTACACCATTGGTAATAATTGGCGATCCGGCGCGCTGATTGGGATAATAAACCTCAGCAACTAAAACAATCTCATCTTCGGTCTGAATCAATTCGTGCACAAGAAGCCGATAGCGAAATCTGTTTTCTTTTCCCAAACTTTTACGTTTTCCAATACGTTCCTTCACACGCTCGCGGCGCTTTGGCTTCATGAAATTAAAAAAGTTTTGGAGCTCCGAAAACTCGATAAATTCAGGCGTTTCAGGCTCGTTATCCGTAATATGTGTAATGTATAAACCCTGGGAATAAGGTGTACAACCCACAGAATAATTTCCGATCAGATAAGAATCATCCTGATTTAAAGGAACAATCTGGCCGGAAATCAAACTATTTTTTGGATCGCTTAATGATGTTTTCTTAATTAAACGCCCTTCGTACGAATAAGTTTTTATCTCAAAAACACAGTTTTTTTTACGGTAAGCATAAGTAATGACATTAATTATTCCATCCTGTTCATTGATATCAACATTGTTAAGCTCTGTATTTTTTTCATACAATCCAGGTAAAACCTTGGACGTGTGATCAAAGAAAGAATGTACTACAACAACGGGACGGGAACGATGATAACCTGCGATAATCGCCTTACTGCCAATCACTTTAAACTGATGCACATCAATCCCCGAAAGGAGGTCTCCCTTGAAAGTTTCAATCGTTCCATCTTCAAAATTCATTTGAATAAACAGGAAATGATCGGTATCAGGTTGTGCGAAAAGCCAGTACCCGTGATCTCGGCCCTGGTGAGCCATAACCGGAGTGTAGCGGTTATCCAGCTTGTATTTGACCCGCCAGATAGGATTTAGCGATATATCATATTTAGTGAATTCCCAGGTTTCATTGCGGTTTCCAATAAAATCATCACCGCGGACAAGGGCAATTAATCCCCCGTTTCCCAAAGTAAAAACCTCAAATACCTCAGAACGGGAAGAACTGGCTGCGATTTCAAGGCGATCAGATTGTTCTAATTGTGCCCAAACCCTGGAAGGTATGGCCAGCCAAAATTGTATGATCAGACAACTTTGAATCACAAATAGTAAACGGTTCTTCATAAGTTCTTGCTTCGGGGTGTAAGTCTGTTCAATATTTACCCTAATTTTGCATCAAAAAGAATAACATAATCATTAATATATAAATATTTTTATTCAAATAAAAACTTAGATGATTGTCAGGTCAATTTTGATTAACAATCTGAAATACTATAAAAACAATATTCATGACGATTGAAGCCATACTGAAAGCGGACATTCAAAAAGCGATCCAGAAAAATTTCGATATCCTTGTCGAGGATATTCTTTTGCAGCCTACAAAAAAGGAATTTGATGGATTTTATACCTTCGTAACATTTGCTTTAACAAAAGCTACACGCCGTGCTCCCGCAGAAATCGGACAGATTATTGCTGCCGATCTTGAAGCAAATTCTTCGATTGTTGATAGCTGCAATGTCGTTCAGGGATTTTTGAACATCAGCCTTAATGATGAGACCTGGTTGAAATTATTCGGAGATATTATTTCTGACCTCACTTATGGAGATTCTCCGGCAAATGGTAAGTCTGTGATGATCGAGTTCTCATCTCCTAACACAAATAAACCTTTACATTTAGGTCACTTACGGAATGATTTCCTGGGTGATTCACTTTCCAGAATTTTGAAAGCTTGTGGATATGATGTTGTAAAAACCTGTCTGGTCAACGACCGTGGAATTCACATCTGTAAATCCATGCTTGCTTATCGCGAACTGGCAAACGGAGAAACGCCCGAATCATCCGGTTTGAAAGGTGATCATTTGGCTGGAAAATATTATGTTCTTTTTGATAAGGAATATAAAAAACAAATTGGTGAGCTTGTAGAAAATGGCATGACTGCCGAAGAAGCCGCGAAAAAAGCACCCTGGATTCTGGAAGCACAAAAATTACTTTTGTTATGGGAGCAAGGTGACGAAGAAACGGTTGCGCTTTGGAAAAAAATGAACAATTGGGTTTATGATGGTTTTAATCAGACTTACAATCAGATTGGTGTAAGTTTTGACAAAACCTACTATGAATCAAATACTTATGTTTTAGGAAAAGATATTATTGAAGAAGGTTTACAAAAAGGCGTTTTCTTCAAAAAACCTGATAATTCAGTTTGGATAGATCTTACAGCAGAAGGACTTGATGAAAAACTGGTACTTCGGGGCGACGGAACTTCGGTTTATATCACGCAGGATATAGGCACAACGGAATTGAAATTCGCTGATTTCCATAATGACCGTTATTTATGGGTTGTAGGAAATGAGCAGGATTATCATTTCAATGTGCTGTTTGCCATTTTGAAAAGACTGGGACGCCCGTATGCAGATGGTTGCTATCATATCAGTTATGGTATGGTGGATTTGCCATCCGGAAAAATGAAATCGCGTGAAGGAACGGTTGTAGATGCTGATGATCTTGTAAATCAAATGATCGAAACCGCTGCAAGCCGTACACAGGAATTAGGAAAAATTGATGATTTTGAAAGCGAAGAAGCCACTGCTTTGTACCACACATTGGCACTTGGCGCGTTGAAATATTATCTTTTGAAAGTGGACCCTAAGAAAAGGATGCTCTTCAATCCGGAAGAATCTATTGATTTCCAGGGACATACCGGACCATTTATTCAATATACTTACACCCGGATGCGCTCTATCATGAGAAAAGCGGAACAATCCGGAATCGAAATTCAGCTTCCTCCGGCGAACTATGAACTACATCAGGTTGAACGTGAACTGATTTATACTTTATCGCAATTTCCTTTGCGCGTTCAGGCTGCGGGAAATGAATTTGCGCCGTCAGTTGTATCTTTTTATATGTATGAACTGGCCAAAGTTTATAACCAGTTTTATGCCGAAGTTTCCATTTTTGCCGATAGTGATCCGGTGGCCGTGAAATTCCGTGTCGCTTTATCGAAAGTGGTTTCAGAAACAATTCATAAAGGTTTGGGGTTGTTAGGAATAAATGTACCTGAAAGAATGTAAAAGCGTTTTTTTACGTTAATTTTATAGGGAAAATCACAACTAACAAAACAGCATTTTTTCTAAAATTTTTAATTCCAACTTAACCAAATTGATTTGTTATGGCCTTATTAAAATCAGTACTTATCATGATTACAACACTGTTTACCGGCATTTTTGCTGACAAAAGTGAAACAGCTGTAAAACCAGCGGAAACTATGACTGCAAAACAAACTTTGTACGACTTTAAAGTTAAATCTCTTGTTGGTGATAAAACTGTTGATTTGAGCAAATACAAGGGTAAAAAAGTAGTGATCCTGAATGTTGCGTCAAAATGCGGATACACAAAACAGTATGCTGACTGGGAAAAATTCAACAAAGAGCATGGTGACAAAGTTGTTGTATTGGGCTTCCCTGCCAATAATTTCGGCGGACAGGAACCAGGTACAAGCGAAGAAATCGCTACTTTCTGTTCAAAAACTTACGGCGTTTCTTTCCCGATGTTTGAAAAAGTTTCAGTACTTGGTCCGGATCAGGCTCCAATTTACAAATGGTTGAGCACAAAAGAATTGAATGGCTGGAATGACAAAGTTCCTACCTGGAATTTCTGTAAATATGTGATTAACGAAAAAGGAGAATTGACTAACTTTTTCGCATCAAAAATATTACCAACTGACGCAGAGTTTTTGACTGCCGTTGGTATCTGATTTCCATTTTTAACACACACTAAATTAACATGAAAGAAATACTTGAAGCCAAAAGGCACATCGAAAATGCAAAAGATATTCTGAGTGAAAAAGCCCGGAAAGAAAACGGGTATTATCAGGATCGCAAATATGTAAAGATGGCTGGTCACACCGCTTATTCCGGAGTACTTGTGGCATTGGATGCTATTTTTGGTGATAAAAAGAAAGGTCGGAAAAGTGTAGCGTGGTATAAAGAAGAACTGGCAAGAATGGATAAAAAGATAGTTTCTTCATTTCTTGCCGCTTATGATACTTTACATTTGGCAATGAGTTATGACGGAAATTTAAGTTCCAAAGTAGCAAGTGCAGGCCTTGAAGACGCAGAAAAAATAATTGCCTGGGCTGAACAAAAAGCCACGGCCTGATATTAAGATTATAGTAAAATGAAATTTTGGATAGAAGCAGCCCGGCCTCGTACATTGCCTTTGGCGCTCTCATGTATATTAATGGGCTGTTTTTTAGCAGCATCAACGGGTCAGTTTAGCTGGCCCGTTGCTTTGTTAAGTGTGCTTACAACCACACTTTTACAAATACTTTCCAACTTTGCCAATGATTATGGCGATGCAGTTAACGGAAAAGATACCGAGCTACGTGAAGGACCGATAAGAGCTGTTCATTCCGGCAGTATTCCGGCGTCTGCAATGTTGAAAGCCATTATTATTTTTTCCGGTCTTGCACTGGTTTCAGGTGTTACGCTATTATTTATTGCGTTAAAGGATGCTCCTGCAAATACTTTCTGGGTATTTTTGGGAATTGGAATTGCGTGTATCATCGCTGCCATTACGTATACAGCAGGCAAACGGCCTTATGGATATGTTGGTCTCGGGGATTTATCCGTTTTGATATTTTTCGGTTGGGTTGGTGTTCTGGGAAGCAGTTATCTGCACACACACGTTTGGAACTGGGATTTACTTTTACCTGCAACAAGCTGCGGACTTTTTGCTGTTGGTGTTTTAAATATCAACAACATCAGAGATATCGAATCCGACAGAGCTACCGGTAAAAATTCAATTCCTGTGCGCCTGGGACGTGAAAAAGCTATTATTTACCATTGGGCGATTTTAACCATCGGAATGCTTTGCGTATTGATTTATACCGTTCAGCATTTTTCAAGTTACACCAGCCTTATTTTCCTCCTCAGCTTTCCTCTTTTTATTAAAAATGGCCTCGCTATTTCCAGATTAAAAAAGGCGAGTGAATTGGATCCTTATCTAAAACAAATGGCACTTTCGACGTTGCTTTTTGTGATTCTATTTGGAATAGGCGTTATCATTTAGGTAGTTTATGAATCATTTTATAATAAATGGTTCATAAGCTTTTCCCAAAATCGAATACCCTTTTGCGTTCGGATGCAGTCCGTCCGAGAAAAGTGACTCGTCAATTTTCCCATCCTTACCAGCCAATACCAAACCCGGATCCAAGTAATTCACGTTTGCTGATTTGGTCAATTCTTTCAATTTCGCATTCAGCCTGGCAACGCGCTCTTCCTGTTGTCTTCTTGGATAAATTCCCACCATAGAAATATTTGCCTTGGGCTGATGATATTTCATAGCCTCAATCAACATTTGCCAGCCAGCCAGTATTTCCTCATCCGAGTTCATTTGAAGATTATTTGTGCCGATGTTCACGAAAATCTGTTGGGCAGTAAATCCATCCAGTTCACCGTGATAAACGCGCCACAGAACATTTTCTATCCTGTCCCAGCCATATCCCATATTCCTGGAATTCACTCCGAAAGTTTTATCCCAGGAATCTCCGCCTGTTGCGCGCGGACCTTTTGGAAGTCCGCCCCAGAAATGCGTTATTGAATTTCCAATCACCACAACTTTTGGCTGGTCAGATTTGTTTGCTTTCAGTATTTCCGAATGTCTTTTTTCCCAATCATAATTCGCCAGCTCGCGCATTTGCGTACAAGGAATTGTTGTTGAAACGGTTCCCTTCGGCTCGTGCAAAACTTCCCTGATCTGCTTTTCATAAGCCTCTGCATAACGCATCATGCCCAGATCCGTTGGGTGCGTGCCATCCACCATCGTTTCAATATCCTGATGGAAGTCTTCTTTTGGTATAAGATAAATTCCGGTTACGCCTTCCGATTTCAACTGTACAAATGCTTCTTTTAAAATCACATTGACATCCTGATAACTTTTCCGGTTTACAGGATTAATCGCCTCGTCCGTGTAACCATCGTGTTCGGCCAAAACAATTGGCGTTTCAGGGTGCCTGGTTCTCAATGTATGCACACCATCAATAAGTCTTTTCTTAATCTCATCCGCAGGAATATTGACGCTTGCAACCAGGTTAGGGAGACAATCAAGAACATAAATTTTCGCATCAATTTCAGACACAAGATCAATCAGTTCTTTTTCCATCCGTCCGTTTCCTGAAAAACCAAGGTTGATGAGCGGATCATCAAGTTTTCGTCCAAGAATCGCAGTCCATGCCATTCCAGGGCGTGAGGCGCAGGCGCCTTGTGCAATGGACGTTCCATAAACTACAACAGGTTTGTCAGGTCGAACGGGTAACGGTTCAAAACGGGTTCCTTCCGGCACGCCAATTTCCAGCCATTTTACATTGTTATAGAGTGGTAAAAAAAGACGGTATTCTCTTCCTAATTTGTGAGTGGCATCAACCGGTTCTATATTTTTAAAATTGAAAGTTATTGTATCGCCAAAAGCATATTTAGCAGAACACCAGCGCCAATTGCCATCATTTGAAATGGCATACAAATCAACTCCACTTACTCCTGTGGCTGGCATATGCGGCAATGCCTGTTTTCCTCCAACTGTATATCTGACTCTGATTTCTCCGGAATTGGCACGAAAACGAACCATTAAACCCGCAGCTTGGGTAGACAAATTCCAAACCGCTTCACGGACATTTTTTTCCGCACGGGCGGGCAGACGGTCATATTTATTTTTAAGTTCATTAGGCCAGGCTTGACCTTCCAAAACAGGAAAAGAACTATTCGCAGGATTCCACCAGGTAAACGCCGTGGTTTGTGCAGAAACAAAATGACTAGTAAAAGCGAGGAAAAAGGAAAAGAAGAATCTTGATTTCATAGAAAGAATGGACGCTGTTTGGATGATTACCAAAGTGTTTATTCCCACGTTTCTTACTATAACTCTTGTAAAATTTATTTTCCTTAGTCTAAGGAAGCAATGGCTAAAGCCCAGGGAGTTTCGGGCAGTTCTAGCACCCAAGGTTAAAACCTTGGGTTAGTTTTTGTGGCTAGTTAAGAAAACATCACCTCAGACTAATATAGAAGAATTCAAAAAGCTAAAAAACTGAAAAACTAACCCAAGGCTTAGACTTGGGCAAGTCACTACAATATATCCGACTTTGGTCATCGCCACTTTTCCTATATTCAACAAATTCTTAATCTCAAGACGAACCTCAGGTTAGTATGTAATAATTCAGAAAATCCCAAAGGCCAAAAAAAATTAACCCAAGGCTTTAGCCTTGGGCAAGTCACTACAATGTATCCGACTTTAGTCATTGCCACTTTTCCCGTATACAACAAATTTCCAATCTCAACACACATCTCAGGTTGATATGGTATAATTCAGAAAAGCCTAAGGTCTAAAAAAAATTAACCCAGGGCTTTGGCCTTGGGCAAGTCGCAATAAGGTATCTGACTTTAGTCATTGCCACTTTTCCCGTATACAACAAATTTTTCCAATCTCAACACACACCTCAGGTTGGTATATAATAATTGAGAAAAGCCTTAGGTCTAAAAAAATTAACCCAAGGCTTTGGCCTTGGGCAAGTCGCAATAAGGTATCTGACTTTAGTCATTGCCACTTTTCCCGTATACAACAAATTTTTCCAATTTCAACACACACCTCAGGTTGTTATGTAATAATTGAGAAAAGCCTTAGGTCTAAAAAAATTAACCCAAGGCTTTACCCTTGGGCAAGTCACTACAATATATCCGACTTTAGTCACAGCCATCCTTTTTGTATTCGAAAAATTCTGGTCAGCAGGAATTTACTTCACCAAAACCCCATCCGCAATAAATGTCAGCTCCTTTTTCGGTTCTGTTATTTTAGCAATCTCCTCATTACTTTTTCCTGCATCTTTGGCATAATGCTGCAAGTGTTCAACAGGAACTGTTTTCATTTGTGCTTCTCCTTCAAAAACCACTGTTTTTCCTGCAATATCTTTTGGCACAAAAAATGAGTAATCTTTAAACATGACACGCATCGTTTCGCCATTATCCATCTTCACTTTCATCCAGCAGCCTTTTACCTGACAAACCGATTCGACAGTACCTGTTACCTTCGTGGCCATTTCCTCCTGATTTCCCATTTTAGCTGGTAAAGCACTGGCCTGAATCGCTTTTTTGTCATTAATTTCTTTACCAAAATGAGCAGTTGTTTGCGCTTTGGCAATGGAAAAACCTGTTAGTACCAATAAAAATATAAATAACTTTTTCATCTTATCAGTTGATTATAAATCCCTTAATTAATTATTAAAGCTAATAATTTTTGTCCGTAAATCAGCAAGTTGTCTATTCCAAAACTTCCAGCCAGCCTTTGCAATGATTTCCTCCTGGTGTATCGACAACATAAAAATAGGTTCCGTTTGTTATTCCCTTTCCCCAATCATTTTTATACACGCCGGATTTGTAAATACTTTTTCCCCAGCGGTTATAAATTTCAAGTGCTGAACCCGTTACCGGCACATAAAAAATATCATTTTTTCCATCACCGTTTGGTGTTATAACATTGGGTAAAATAAGCGGCTCCTCAGCACTTATTTCTTTCGAAGTTGAAAGCGAGCAGCCGGTAGAATTGTAGGAGGTAAGCGTCACAGTATATTTTCCCGGCGTTTCATAACTATAATCTTCCACGTTTGCGGTGCTGAAATTGCTTGTGCCAAGATTCCATTCAAACCGCTGCGCATTCGGTGTTTTGTTCATCATCGAATATTTTACCGGCTTATTACATTCTCCACCGGATCTTACAATTTCAAAAACAGGCACATAAGAACGATCGACATTAACTGTAATTAGTCTTTTCGGACGACAGCCATTCGCATAAATTCCCTGAACAGTGTAAGTTGTCGTTTGAACCGGACTTACCGAAACTGATTTTCCCGTTGTTTCACTCAAAGTCGAATCTCCCGACCATTGATATTCCGGAGCCTCCCCGGAAATTGTTAAAGTAACAGCGGTTCCTGCGCAGGTAGTAACATCTGGTGTCACAGTAAAATCCTTACTTTCTTCCACAGACACAGTTACCTTTTTTGTGACAGAACAGCCGCTTTCAGTGCTGATTTTTACTGAATAAGTCGTTGTTTTATCGATGGTAACTTTTGGTGTTGCGCTAAGCCGATTATCCAATCCTGTTGCCGGCGACCATTCATATTTTGTACCTCCGCTCGCAAATAATGTGGTCGTTTTATTTTCGCAAGTAAGTGTATCACCTGTTATTTTGGCATTTACACTTTCAACTGTAATAATTTTCTGCGCCACATCCATCCGTTTGCAGCTTAGTTTGTTGTAAACAGTCAGTGTGACTTTATATTGACCGGCTTCTGTAAAAGTGTAAGAACCTCCATCCTCTTCCCTGGAAATCCCGTTTCCATTGACATCCCAAAAATATTCGACACCTCCCTCACTCGTATTGATAAGATCCAGTTTCAACGGCGCGCAACCTTTTAAAACATTTTTTGTCTGTCCCTGATAAACATCAAAATCTGCTTTCAACAAATCAATATCAATTTTAAAGGCTGCATTATTACAATTCGGACTTTTATTAGTTCTCGACCAGGCTTGTGGTGTTGTAGGGAAAAAGCTCCCCCCACAGGCGCAGGTAGCGTGATAGATCATTCCATTTTTATCAAACCTGCTTGTCCCGCCATCTACATGATCGCCATGCGCAACTCCCGTTCTGTCCTGGCTTCCGAAAAATGTTCCGTACAAAAGTGATTTTGCGTTTTCTTCCAGAATAGCGATATAAAAATTACTTCCGCTTGTAGTTGTCTGGATAGCATTTTCGGTCACCGGTAAACCTGAGGTACTACTTTCAAAATTATATCTCGTAGCTCTATTGACATCTCCACCCCACCCTGCTAGATAAATATTGCCGCACTCACTGACCAAAAAAGCTGTTGGAGAAATATCCGGAACACCTCGACCAGAGCCGATGACAGTAGAAAAAATTGATTTTGATAAGGTATAATCCAGCGCGTGAACAAATTGTCCACTTCCCGCATTACTATAAATCCCATTACTTACAGGATATTTTCCAAATGTCAAACCATAAACGTAAACATTTTCATTGGGGGCAAAGTCCAGTAGATACCCTCCATCTTCCACCACAGTTCCCAGGTAAGTCATTCCTTTTAAACGGCCATCACTGTAAGTTGCAATAAACGCATCCTCAGTTCCGCTTAATTTTGGCTGATAAGAAGTTGACTGGGTTTTAAGATCTGCACTTTGGGTTATTCCTGTGACAAATACATCACCATTTTTAGCAGGTTTGGCAGAAAACGCAGCATCAAATCCACTTCCGCCAATATATGTGCTCCAAATCAAATTACTCAAATTGGCAGAAATCTTGAATAGAATACCATCCTGGTTACCTGATAGTTTCGTTTGATCGGCATTTACAACCGGAAAATTGTCTGAATTTGTTGAAGAAACAATGATTATATTATCCTCTCCGTCCAGTTCAATTTCTCCGCGAAAGCTGTCTCCATAATTTTTCACTTTGACATTATCCGTCGCACTGATTCCATCATTGTTTTTTCCTCCGATAAAAGTTGAAGCTTCAAGTCGCGAGCCGTCCGCAGATAATCCGGAAATAAAAATATCGCTGCCATTTAAAAACGCAAGTCCACCAACAGGTTCTGTAAACGTTCCACCACCAAAAACCTTTTGATAGGCAGCAGTACTTACCGGAAAATTTGTAGACGCTGTTGTCCCAAAAATAAATAATTGATTTTTACTATTAACAATCAGGCTGTTAGGAACTTCTGTATCATTCCCACCCAGGTAAGTTGCATACAGCAACTGACTTCCGTCAGGCGTGTATTTCAATATACCAACATCTACTATTGCAGCAAATTTGACCTGAAAAGCGCCAACTGTCGCAGGAAAAGAGGCACCAAATACTGTACCGCCGGAATACAAATTTCCCTGTGCATCATAGGTTGCCGTGTGTCCCCAGTTATCCGCTATGGATCCTGAAAAAGTTGAAAAAATCAGTTCCGGATCGATTGTTAAAATAGCCGAATGATTGTAATCTTTTGGAAGAGAAAACTGAACGCGATTTCCTTCCGATAAAACAATTTTGGAAGCCACATCCTGGGTTTTATTATTGATTGTTTGAAAAGAATAAGGCTGCGCCTCTTTGAACTCTCCAACAGAAGTTTTTACAATCGTCTGCCCGGATGCATTGACCAAAATATCCGTTGCTCCTTCATATTTCAACTTAATCTGTGAAGCATCAGCCTGTGGGTGAACGATAAACTCATATTTCAGTTTGGCATCATAAATGTAAAAACGAAGGTCAATTCCTTTGTAAATATTTTCATAAATCAATTCTTCAAAAGCTCCTGCATTACCAACCCATTTGGATTTGTCGTTCCCAAGAAAATAATTGAAAGTAGTTTTGACAGGATTTTTAGTGCTGAATTTAATATCAGAACCGGCATTTTCAAACTTCACTTCAACACCATGGGCATTGATTACCGGAATGGTTGGCGGTAAAAATTTTGCGTTAGGAGATGATGGGTGGGAAGTTGCTTTTCCGTGCATGTCTGACACCTTGGAAGCATCATAAAGCACATATACAATTGATTTGTTTTTCAAAAAAAGAAAACCGCCCGGAATCTCGGTTCTAAACAAAATATCTGAATCCCACTGTCCTTTGTTTTGAACAAAATACATGCCGCCACAGAACGATTTGCTTATCGTTCCCAGGAAAACCAGAACCAAAATCAGAAGAAATTGTATAGTTTTCGTCATAGCCGGCACTTCTTTTATTATTTGAACGCCGAAACGTTTATGATATTTTCACAAAACTCATATTCCTGTTTCACATTCGAACCTAGCAAAACCAATTGTTTTTCAGTTGATTTCGTAACATTATCAAGATACCAGTTTATTCCGTGCACATCGAGATTTGTCGTAGGTTCATCCAAAAAAATAACGGACACATCCGACATAAATGCCAATCCAAGTTTCACCCGCTGTTTCATCCCAGAAGAAAAATGCCTGATCACTTTTCCGCTTGCATGGGATAATTGTATAAAATCCTCAAAATCAGCCGACGAAATATTATTTTTAAAAGGCTTGAATTTTTTATGAAATTCCAGGTGTTCACGCAAAGTAAATTCTTCAATCAATTCAAGATATGGTGCTGCTATAACCAAATGTTTATACCAGCTATCTACCTCAATTTCTTTTCCATCATCAAAATAACCGATCCTTCCTTCACTTGCCGGCGTCATACCTGTAAGTAACTGTAAAAGCGTTGATTTACCGCTTCCATTCGGCCCAACAAAGGTATACATCTGCCCCTGTTCCAACACAAAACTTGCCCTGCGGATAATCCATTCCTTAATGAATTTCTTACCTATATTTTCTACTTTGATCTGCACAATTTAATGATAGAGTGATTGAATGAGTGAATGACAGAATGGTCAGACACTTACTTTTTAGCAAGGAAATAATCGTAGGCTTTTTTGGAAATTTGAGCTATTACCGCATCTCTGCTTTTTTCATCCAGCTTTGTGTGTGCTACAAAAATAACAACAGCAACATGTTCACCATTTGGCAAAGTAATAATACCAACATCATTGGAAGCAGCCGTGATTCCATCCTCGTTCGTTCCTGACAAACCAGTTTTATGGGCTACTTTTGTATTTTTTGGCAATAAACCTTTGATCTTGTTAGGGCCAGTTGTGGTTTCAGTCATGGTTTTCATGAGAAAATTCGTGCTGGTTTTTGACAGATTTTTCCCTTTGTAAAAAAGATCCAGTAACCGGAGCATGGCACGTGGCTTACACCAGTTTGTAAACTGTACATTCCAGGCTTTCGACATTTCTTCTTCCGTAGCTGCAATGGCTATACTTTTTATTCCCAGACTATGAATATAATGATCGACTTTTTTAGGACCGCCAACCAGACGGAACAAAATATCGCAGGCATTATTATCACTGTTTGAAACTGCATATCCGATCAAGTCAGAGATTTTCACATCAACTTCTCCATTCGGATATTTTTCTCTCAGCGGGCTCCATGTGTTTGGAAGTAGATCTTTTTTCGTAACATGAATTTTCTGGCTTAGAGACAATTTGCCTTTATCAATCTGATCCAGAACGGCCATTGCAAGCGGGAATTTGTAAACACTTTGCATTGGATATTTATGTCCTTCATTGAACAGAAACGTCTCCTTATCTTCCAACCCCATAATAGCGACACCAACATCACTTTTAGACGCGGAAATAATTTTATCAACTTCCTGACGAAATATTTCATGCTTTTTCTGTGCAGAAGCATCCAGATTCCAGACAAGAAATAGCGCAATCAGGAAAAACGTTGAGGATTTGAAGTTTTTGTTGATGGTCATTGGAATAAAGTTGATCAATTGCTATGGCTTAATTTCGTTAGTTTCAATATCTTTTTGACTGTATCCGGTTCTGTGTCTGGCCAACTTTACCAGTTCAATTCTGGTATCCTGCATGGATATGATCTGGAAAGAATATGGCGGCATGTCAATCTCATCATTCACTTCCGGCAAGTCGCCATGAACCTGGATCAGCATTCCGGCTAATGTATCATAATCGCCCTCCGGCAAATCCCAGCCATATTTTTCATTCAGATAATCTACTTCGTGGCGCGCACTTAAAATGTATGTATGATCATCAATTTTCCTTTCCGTCCAGTCTTCCGTAGAATCATATTCATCTTGTATTTCACCAAAAATCTGCTCTACCACATCTTCCACACTCACCAAACCTGACGTCCCACCAAATTCATCTACAACCAAAGCAAGACTTCTTCTTTCTTCTAAAAACCGCAACATCAGATCACTTGCCGGCATCGCTTCCGGAACAATCAAAATCGGCGTAACAATACTGCTGATTTCTTTTGGTTTTCTAAAAAGAGACAAAGCATGGCAATAGCCCAAAACATCATCAACAGATTCCCGGTATACAATTATTTTCGAATGTCCGCTTGCCAGAAACGTCCTTTTCAGATCTTCAATTGTATCGTTGACATTAACAGCCGAAATTTCGGTACGCGGAATCATACAATCACGAATCCGTAAATCCTTAAAGTCCAGCGCATTGATAAACATTCTTTCATCAATACTGTGGTCTTCAAAATCCGGATCGTCGGCAGAAGCAGCTTCGTCGCGTAAATGATGCGTCAGCGCATGTTCATTAACAAATGGCTCAACCAGCCAATATAATGGTGTAATTACCCACTCAGCAAAACGAACGGGAAAGGCTTTTAAATCTAAAATTTTTGGAAAAATATACCCAATTCTTACCCAAACAGTGTAACACAGAACCCATAAAATAGCAAGTCCCACAAAAAGGATAAAAATCGTAAGTTCTTCGGCAACGCCAAGCGAATCTTTAAGGATTGGAAATACAAAAGCCACCGCATAAAAACAGCCCAAAGATACCACTGCGAGGCGGATCATTCTTAAAAGCCGGCGCCAGTAAAGCGTCTGAAATATCACATTGGCATTTTCGTGTCGGAGGGTATATCTGTCAATGGAAATATCCATCAGCACCGCACGTACCGCGCCATAATATCCCGCCAAAACAAAAAACAAAACCGCCAGACCTACCAGAAGAATGTTCATCTTTTTTTATTTTTAGTAGCGGTCACTTTTTTTAAACTTTCCTCTTCAAGTCTTTTCTTTTCGGTTAAAGAAGATTTCAATCGGTTGAATTGAAAAAAAAGCAAAAAAGTAATACTTATCAGCAAAAGCCAGTAACTTTCAAACAAGGTAGTACGCCGAAATTCAAGCACCCACACAATTAAAAAACCGATACAGCCGGCGATCAAAAGGGTTCGGGTTAATTTTGGAGACATGAAATAATCTTTAAATCTATTCTTTTTCAAATATACACAGAATGGATTAAAATGGATAAATCATCTTGGCCTGTGATAATATCACTTACTTATTTCTCCCGTTTTCTTTAAAATAGTTAACTTGCGCCAATTCCTGTACAATTGGGCCGCAATCCCCTAATTGTAAAATTTTTTCTTGATAAAATATCTTACTTTACTATGAGCGAAACTACACAACGCTTTCCTGCCGGTGTTATTACCGGTGACGGAGTTAGCGAAATCTTCCGTCATGCCAACGAAAATAACTACGCCCTTCCAGCTGTTAACGTGGTTGGTACTAACTCAGTAAACGCAGTTATCGAAACTGCGAAGGCCGTAAACAGTCCTGTTATTGTTCAGTTCTCAAATGGTGGCGGTATCTTTTTTGCAGGAAAGTCTCTTTCAAATACTGATCAGAAAGCTGCTATTGCAGGAAGTATCTCAGGCGCTCAACACGTTCATTTGATGGCAGAAGCGTATGGTGTTCCTGTAATTTTACATACAGACCATTGTGCTAAAAAACTTCTTCCATGGATCGACGGTCTTTTGGAAGCTGGCGAACGTCATTTTGACAAATTCGGCAAACCATTGTACAGCTCTCACATGCTGGATTTGTCCGAAGAGCCTTTGGAAGAAAACATCGAAATTTGCAGCAAATACTTCGAGCGTATGGCTAAAATCGGCATGACGCTTGAAATTGAATTGGGTGTAACGGGTGGAGAAGAAGATGGTGTTGATAACAGTGATGTTGACAGCTCTAAACTTTATACTCAGCCGGAAGAGGTTGCTTATGCATACGAAGAGCTTCGCAAAATCTCTCCAAACTTCACAATTGCTGCTGCTTTCGGAAACGTTCACGGTGTTTACAAACCAGGTAACGTGAAATTGGAGCCGAAAATCCTTAACAATTCTCAGAAATACATTCAGGAGAAATTCGGAACAGGTGAACTTCCTGTAAACTTCGTATTCCACGGCGGATCAGGTTCTTCCCGTGAAGAAATCCGTGAAGCAATTGAATACGGTGCGATCAAAATGAACATCGATACTGACGTTCAGTGGTCAACCTGGGAAGGAATTCTTAAATATTACAAAGAAAAAGAAGGATATCTTCAGTCTCAATTAGGTAACCCTGAAGGCGCTGATTCTCCAAACAAAAAATATTACGATCCACGCGTTTGGTTGCGTAAAGGTGAAGAATCTATGATCGCTCGTTTGAAAGTAGCTTTCGAAGATTTGAACTGCATCAACCGTTTAGCTTAACCAAATTAAAAGCGGTCCGCCGCGTGATGAAGAGTTGAAAGTTGAGCGTGTTATACTCTTGCTTTCAACTCTTTTGCATTTTATAACCTTAACGCAGCAGGTAATAATTTTTCAACTTTCAACCAGAACCGCCTTCCCCATTACCTGATTTCTGTGCTTTATTCCCCAAACTCTTAGCACATCGATTAATTCTCTTAAAGATTTCCCATGTTCGGTCAGCGTGTATTCCACTACAACCGGAATTGAATCATAAACTGTGCGTTTTACCAGTTCATGCGCTTCCAGGTCTCTTAATTCCTTTGACAACATCTTATCCGTAATATTCGGAATTTCTTTGGCGATTTGTGTGAAACGCTTGTTCCCAAACATCAGTGAAATAATGATTTGAAGCTTCCACTTCCCGTTCAATGCATCCAGTGCGTCGCGAACGGGCAGCAAACTTTTTGAACAATCACTGTGTGATAATCTCTCTTGAAATAATTCCTCTTTTGCTTCCATGTCTTTTGAATATTGCACTATCCTATTGTATAGTACTTACAAATGTATAGCTTATTTATTTAAGTTTGCACATCTAAATTATAAATTGAAACAAGAATGAGTAACCTGATAGAAACACTGAACTGGCGATATGCTACTAAAAGAATGACTGGTGAGAAAGTTCCGGCTGCAAAACTGGATATAATCTTAGAGGCTATTAAACTTTCGCCATCGTCAGCGGGCTTACAGCCATATACCGTGTTCATAATCGAAGACCAGGAAATTAAAGAGAAAATTCAGAAAATAGCATTTATGCAGCCTCAGATCGCAGAAGCTTCTCATTTGATTGTATTTGCATCCTGGACAAAAATTACGGCTGAGCATATTGACGAATACATGAATCTGATCTCCGAAACACGCGGCGTTTCTTCGGAGTCTTTGGACGGATTTAGAACTTCTATCACGAACGGCATTTTACGTCGTCCCGAAGAAATTAACGCACAATGGGCAGCGCGACAAGCATATATTGCTCTGGGACATGCACTTGTGGCCGCAGCTTCCGAACAAATTGATGCGACGCCGATGGAAGGTTTTGATGCGAACGGCCTGGATGAAATTTTAGGGTTAAACGAAAAAGGTTTGCATAGTGTTGTGATCATGACGCTGGGCTATCGTGACGCCGAAAAAGACGTTTTGGCAAGCGCCAAAAAAGTAAGAAGGTCTCATGAAGAGCTTTTCGTTACGATCTAATAATTTATAAACATTGCTCAAATTAAACAGAAGCAATCATGAAAGTTGAAATATGGAGTGACGTCATGTGTCCATGGTGTTATATAGGAAAACGCAAATTCGAAAAAGCGTTAGAGCAATTTCCTCAAAAAGACAGAATTGAGGTTGAATGGAAAAGTTTTCAGTTGAATCCCGATATGAAAACAGATCCAAGCCGAACCATTGTTGAATATCTTGCCGACGTAAAAGGTTTCACAGTTGACCACGCTACACAAATGCTGGATAATGTGACAAATATTGCAGCAGAAGTTGGTTTGGAATACAATATGGAGAAAACAGTTCTGGCCAATTCATTTGACAGCCACCGTTTTATCCAGTTTGCCAAGAAAAATAAACTGGGAGATGCAGCCGAAGAACAATTGTTCCACGCTTACTTTACTGAAGGAAAAAATACAGCCGACCACGATACGCTGATTGATCTTGGAACAAAAATCGGACTTGATGCGGAAGAATTGAAAAGTGTTCTTGACAGCAACCAATATGCTGATGCCGTTCGTAAAGATGTTTACGAAGCACAGCAAGTCGGCGTTCGTGGAGTTCCGTTTTTTGTTTTGGACAGGAAATATGCCGTTTCAGGCGCACAGCAGCCAGAAACATTTTTGGGAGCACTTCAACAGTCTTTTCAGGAATGGGAAAAAGAAAATCCAGCGCCGCTTGTAAGCCTTGCAGATGGTGATAGTTGTGACATTGACGGAAACTGTTAATCACAATACTTTCTGATTTAAACTTTAAAGCCCGGTTATCGCGTTTTGCGCAATAACCGGGCTTTTTCTTACATTGCCAGCCAACAATACCAAAGTCGGCCATGGCAATAAATCGTAATTCTTTACGCGGAAAACTTTTCATTATCATTTTTGGGGCAAATACAAAAAGAGGACGTTTGTTCGACGTCTTTCTTTTATGGTTTATCCTGATCAGTATTCTCGTCGTTTGCCTTGAAAGCGTTCCAAAAATTCGCGATCAGTACGAATCTGTATTTTTCTATCTTGAAACTTTCTTCACGATTATTTTCACGGTAGAATATTTTCTAAGAATATACAGTCACCCGAAGCCGCTCAAATATTTATTGAGTTTTTACGGAATCATTGATCTTTTATCCATCATCCCCTACTACCTCACTTACTTTTCACCGGCAAGCCATTACCTCATCACGATCAGAATTTTACGACTTCTACGCGTATTCAGGATTTTGAAATTGAGCAGCTTTGTACATCATGCTCAGGTACTTAAATCCGCACTCGCTTCAAGTTTGCAAAAAATAACCGTCTTCATGCTCTTCATTGTTGCCCTGGTTTTAATCATAGGCACGATTATGTATGTAGTTGAAGGAGAGGAAAACGGCTTTACCAGTATTCCTCAAAGTATATATTGGGCCATTGTTACAATTACGACGGTCGGATATGGAGATCTTACCCCACAAACTTCATTAGGACAAGTAATTTCATCGATTGTGATGATCATGGGTTACGCCATTATAGCCGTACCAACTGGAATCGTTACGGTTGAAATGTCAAGATCTCAGCCGCCGGTTGCCAGTAAGGTTGATCAAGCCGAATGTTTGTCCTGCGGTAAATCAATGCCGGTAAATGCTAATTTTTGCAGTAATTGCGGACATCCGCTTAAAGAATAGAAAACAAGATTTAAAATTATAGCCGACATTCACCTTTATGCGTTTTATCCTTTATTCCCTGCTTTTATGTTTTACAATTACTCTTTCCCAGGCCGGAGGAATAAAAGGACGCATATCAAATAAAAATGGAGACGCACTTCCTTACGCAGGTATTGTGGTGCACGGAACGGGCGACGGAACCATTGCCAACGATGAAGGTTTATACGAATTCAGTCTCCCACCCGGAACATATCAGCTTGTTTTCCAATATCTGGGTTTCAAAACATTAACTCAAACTGTTGTTGTAGGAAATGATTTTAAAGAATTAAATATTACCCTGGAAGAGCAGGCGCTCAGCCTTGGCGAATTTACGGTTGGAAATAAAAGAGAAGATCCGGCCTACACAATAATGCGCAAATCGATTGCAAAAGCACGTTTCCATCAATTACAAATTCGATCATATCAGGCAAAAGTATATTCCCGCAGTACGGCTTTACCAACAAAAATTCCTTATCTGATTGAAAAACGTTTCAAAAAAGAAGGGATTCAGGAAGGAAAAGCGATTATCAATGAAAGCGTCGCCGAAATTCAATATCGCCGTCCAAACAGTTTTAAGCAACATATTATTTCAACCAGAAATAGTTTGGACAATAGTATTCCTTCGCCCAATGAATATATTCTGGCGAGCTTGTATAGTCCGGAAATTGCCGGAACGATTTCTCCTCTTTCTCCAAAAGCGTTTGCTTATTACAAATTTGAATACGAAGGTTATTTTGAAGACCGGGGCCAGATTATCAACAAAATCAAAGTAATTCCGAAAGCTTATGGAGAAGGTGTTTTCCGTGGCAGTTTATACATTATTGACGACCGCTGGGCAATTCATAGTTACGATCTGGAAACGACGAATAGCGGACTGGATATTTTTGCAAAACAGATTTTCAATCCGGTTCAAAATATTTGGTTACCTGTCAATCAGCAATTTAGGATTAAGGGAAGTTATCTTGGCTTTGCAGGAGAATTTAAATATCTGGTTTCGCTGACGTATCAAAAACTGGATATTGATCCGGGTTTGAAAGAAGAAATTGTGGTAAATGATCCAAAGGTTGATCCGGAAACGGCTGAGAAAGTAAAAAAGAAAAACCTGGAAAAAATGATTCAGGAACAGAAGGCCTTTTCAACCAAAAACCTGAGAAAATATACCAGGGAATACGATAAAGAATTAAAGAAAGAGAGAAAAAAGAATGGGGAAGATCAACGTGTTGTACGTGAGGATTCGATTATTGTAGATTCTTCGGCGAACAAAAGAGATACAACTTATTGGGAAAATCTCCGTCCCGTTCCATTGACTAATACCGAAGTTCAGAGTTACGCATTGCAGGATAGCATCAAAATTGCCAGGGATGAAAGAAAGGCAAATGATCACCCGGATTCTACGAATTTCAAGCCTCATCACATTCTGCTTGGCAATACGTACAAATTAAGCAACAAAAATTCAGTTCATATTGAAAGTCCGTTTCTGGGTTTTTATTACAATACCGTTGAAGGCTATGCGCTTAACCTGGCCGCGGAATATCAGAAGAAATGGGGAAAATCGAGCTATTTTTCTGTCCGCCCGTATGCGCGATACACTTTTGGAAGAGACCGGTTTAATGGAAATCTCCAAATGAATGTTGGTAATGCAAATTCAAATCTGATGGTAACTGCCGGTGAAATGGTTAATCAAATTAACCGGGATAATCCGATCACACCTTTTGGAAACACGGTTTCAACATTGATTTTTGAAAGAAACAGGGCGAAACTTTACCAGTCAAAATTTGCCAAAGCCCAATATGATATCAGGAATATTTTTGATATCGTCAACATTAGTACGAGTCTGGAATATGAACAGCGCAAGGAATTATTCAATATGGAAAATATTAATTCCTACATTGACTGGCCAAAACGTGTATTTACGCCAAACCGTCCAATAAATGACGAAGAAAATAATACCGGATTCCCCGATCACGATGCGATGATTTTCCAGATCAGCGCTGATATTCGTCCCTGGCGGCGATATGTTGTAAGAAACGGAGAAAAGCGTTATTTGAGAACCAGAAAACCTGCTTTTAGTATTTTGTATAAAAGTGGATTGCCCTTTGCAGGAGACGTAGACTATAAATTTTTACAGGGAGGAATTCGTCAATCTATTGAATTGGGACCTAGAAACACAGTGAGTTATTCAGTAAAAGGAGGTGGATTTTTAAGTAAAAAGGAAATGTATTTCCCGGATTTCAGACATTTCCTGGGTAATGAATCGTTTTTCAGAATGGGTGATCCGCTGACACAATTCCGAAGTTTGCCTTATTACGAACATAGTACAAGACAATGGTTTATCGAAGGCCACGCACTCTGGTCGATGCAGCGGTTTTTAGTAACCCAGGTTCCTGCTTTAAGATTGACAGGTATTAAAGAAACGGTTCAGGTTCATTACCTTTTCTCTCCAACTTCCAGACATTATTCCGAGCTGGTTTACGGTCTGGATCATATTTTTAAGTTCTTCCGAATAGAAACCGTCGCCCAGTTTGACGAAGCAAAACTGCAAAAAATAGAATTCCGGGTTGGGACGATATTCAGGATTTCGGATTTAAGATAATAGTAACTTCGGCTGTCGGCAGTCGGCTATCAGATTTTCGCCAAAATTAAATTTAAAGCGATAGTAAGAAAGCCGATGGCCGATCGCCTTTATCTTACTTCATTTATCTTTTCTCCTTTAAATCTTGGAGCAACTTTTGGCAACGATGGATAAGTATTATTTTCAGGATTAATATCTGCCATACGACCGCTTGGGTCAATGACAATTCTGTCTACATCCGTCATAGCGCGATCAATTGAAAAAGTATATTCCGGATAAGTCCAGCCCCAATCTGATAACAAAGTCGTTTTCGAATAAAGTTTTTCTACTTTTTCTCCACGCATCATTTCCAAAGGAATGTAAAAATTCTCTTGCGACCCATCTTTGTAACTTACTACGATATCAAGCGGCATCGGCATTTGTCCAATTCTTTCGATCACAACATCCGTTTTACCGGCGTTGGAAACAACTTCTTTAATGCCGTAATCAATTGTTTTTGTTGTTCCAATAAAATCCTCCCAATACCAATCCAGTTCCAGGCCGGATTCTTTTTCCATGATCCGTTTCAGGTCTGTCGGGTTTGGATGTTTGTATTTCCATTCGTTGAAATATCGTTTCATTCCATTTTCAAACTTATCTTTTCCGATAATGTAACTAAGCTGATTCAGGAATACTGCGCCTTTGGAATAACTTGCAATACTGTACGCTCTGTTTGTATTATAATGATCCGCATGGGTTGTCATGGGTTCTTCCAGACCGGACTTAACAAGATTTCTATAACTCGCCGTTGTCGCACGCAATGGGTCTGATTTAGACTGGAACAATTCTGCCAAAACGAGATTTTGCGCATAGGTTGTAAAACCTTCATCCATCCAGGAATATTTTGATTCATTGGTTCCTAACAATCCCTGGAACCAGCTGTGAATAGATTCATGAACGGCTACACTAACCAAACCTGACAAATTAGAATGCCCGGTAATCAGCGTCGCCATCGGATATTCCATGCCGCCGTCACCACCCTGAATGATCGAATATTGTTTGTAAGGATAACGACCGAATTTCTGGTTCATAATCTTAAAAGATTGAACCGCCAAAGGTTCCATTTCTTTCCAGACATTCGCCAGCGTATCGGTTTGATAGAAAAAATTGAGATCAAGGTTATCGTCTACTTTTACAACATCATGTTTGTAATCACGATCTGCTGCCCACATAAAATCGTGAACTTCCGGTGCGATAAAATGCCAGGTTAACTTTTCGCCAGCTTTATGCGGAACATCTTTTTTGCTGTAACCGTAACCGATTTTCTCCGGATTTTGAAGATATCCTGTCGCTGCAACAATGTAGGAAGCGTCCAAAGTAATTTTCACATCAAAATCTCCCCAGACACCATAGAATTCACGGGCGATGTAAGGATTGGAATGCCAGCCTTCATAATCATATTCACAAAGTTTTGGATACCACTGTGCTACCGAATAATCAATACCTTCACTATTATCTCTTCCATTTCTACGAATCTGAATTGGAACCTGGGCTTCAAACTCCATATCAAAAGTGTGCTGCGTTTTTGGAAGAATCTTTTCATTCAAAGTCACTTCCAGAATAGTCCCGACAACCTGATATTTCAAAGGCTTGCCGTTTTGTTTCAACGATAGAATTTTTTCGTATCCAATTTCATTTGGAGACAATTTTGAAATCCTGTCTTTCACCCGCGGATCAGGATCGCTGATTACTCTTGACCGAACATCCATCTGGCTTCCCGGCTGGAAAGCGTTCATGTAGAGATGATAAAAAACTTTTGTAAGCGTATCCGGTGAATTGTTGCTGTAAACCAGTTTTTGGGTGCCAGTATATTGATGCTTGGTAACATCAAAATCGATATTCATTTGATACTTGACACGCTGCTGCCAACGATCCGACTGGGCAAAAGTGGCTGTGCAGGTTAAGCCAGCCAGAACAACAAAAAGCAATTTATTCATTCTACTATACTATTTTTCAAAAATTTAAAAGTCGTGCAAAGTACGGCTAATGACGCATTTAGCAATATCACAACCTTAATTCACCATTATATTGCTAAGACAACTATGAATAAGTCAATATTATTTCATTTGTATATTCAATTTGTAACTTATTCTACCAATTTTGCGCATATTCTGGGCAGCAATCTCCACACAAAAGGTCAATTTTGGCGAAACAAACGCAGGTAAACCGTTAATAATCACATTATTTCATAGAATCATTTCCTGGCATATATTTAGTAATAATATCAGCAAAGACATTCATCAATTAAACTTATTTTTATCAACTAAACTATTTGTCAATTATGCTTAGATGGACAGTAATATTTCTGATCGTTGCCATCATTGCCGGAGTACTTGGATTTGGTGGAATTGCAGCTGGAGCTGCCGGAATTGCTAAAATACTTTTCTTTGTTTTCTTGGTTTTATTTGTATTGAGTTTGATCAGCCGCGGAGTCGGGCGATCCTGATGATATATAACATGACCTATGGTATAATGGAAAAAGCGAGCTGAAACAGCCCGCTTTTCTTTTTATTGGTTAAAATCAAAACCTTATTCCCACTCAATTGTTGCAGGTGGTTTTGAAGAAATATCATAAACAACGCGGTTAACGCCTTTTACTTTATTGATAATATCATTGGAAACTTCGGCAAGGAAATCATATGGCAGGTGAGCCCAGTCGGCTGTCATACCATCAACAGAAGTTACAGCTCTCAACGCAACCACACTTTCGTAAGTACGCTCATCGCCCATTACACCTACACTTTTAACAGGAAGAAGCATTACTCCAGCCTGCCAAACTTCATTATACAAATTCCATTTTCTTAGTCCGCCAATAAAAATCGCGTCAACTTCCTGTAAAATAGCTACTTTTTCAGGAGTGATTTCTCCCAAAATACGAATTGCTAAACCTGGTCCAGGGAAGGGATGACGGCCAAGAATTGTCGGATCTATATTCAGTGTTTTACCAACCAATCTTACTTCATCTTTAAATAAAGTATTCAGCGGCTCAACCACTTTCAATTTCATAAAATCCGGTAAACCACCTACGTTATGGTGTGATTTAATGGTAGCAGAAGGTCCTTTAACTGAAACAGATTCAATCACGTCCGGATAAATTGTACCCTGACCTAACCATTTCACATCTTCAATTAAATGTGATTCCTGATCAAAAACGTCAATAAATGCTTTTCCGATTGCTTTTCTTTTTGCTTCCGGATCAGATAAACCGTCAAGCGCACTATAAAACAAATCTTTCGCATCTACACCTTTGATGTTCAGACCCATATGACGATAAGAATCAAGCACCTGCTCGAACTCTTCTTTTCTTAGTAATCCGTTATCTACAAAAATACAGAACAGATTTTTACCGATTGCCTGGTGAACCAAAGTCGCAGCAACAGTAGAATCCACACCACCTGAAAGTGCCATAACAACACGGTCATTTCCAAGTTTCGTTTTCAGACTTGCAATTGTTTGTTCAACAAAAGCATCTGCCGTCCAGTCTTGTTTGCATCCGCAGATACCAACAACGAAATTATGCATCAACTGCTTTCCTTCCGTAGAATGGGTCACTTCCGGGTGAAACTGAATCCCGTAAGTAAGCTCATTTTCAATTTTGAAAGCAGCAACTTTCACAGATTCTGTGGAAGCGATGATATGGAAATCATCCGGAATACTAACAATGGTATCTCCGTGTGACATCCAAACTTGTGATGTCTGAGAAATTCCAGTCAAAAGTGAAGAATCTTCATCATCAATTTCCAAACGCGCACGGCCATATTCTCTGTGCTGAGAAGGTTTTACATCTCCGCCAAAAGAATGAGCCATCAGCTGAGCACCATAACAAACACCCAGAATCGGTACTATTTTCCTGAATTTACTAAAATCAAGGTAAGGCGCATCTTCGTCCCTCACGGAGCAAGGACTGCCTGAAAGAATAACACCTTTGATATTTGGAGTCAGCTCCGGGAAATTGTTGTATGGATGGATTTCACAATAAACATTGAGTTCCCGAACCCGACGCGCAATTAATTGCGTGTATTGTGAGCCAAAATCTAGAATAAGAATCTGTTCAGTCATAGAAAATGCGATATAAACCGCAAAGGTACAGTTTAACTATGACAGAATGAAAAATATCAAAAAAACATATGAAATAACTTTCAACACTATGGCTTAGCAAAGAAAATACTTCATTATTTTACTATTCCGACTTGTAAATAAGTTTCGAATCTTATTATATTTGTTTAACATTTCAATATTATAATTTTTATGAATCAAGGAACAATTAAATTCTTTAACGACGCAAAAGGATACGGCTTCGTTAAAGACGCAGAAACAGGACAAGATTATTTCGTACATATCTCCGGTCTTGTAGACGAAGTTCGCGAAAACGACGAGGTTACTTTTGATCTTCAGGAAGGTCGCAAAGGACTGAATGCCGTTAATGTTAAGCTTGCATAAACAGGACTTAATAGAAAACAAAAAGGGTTTCCGATATTGGAAACCCTTTTTTGTTAGTAATATTTTGAACTTGGATCAGATCATTTCAAGGATTCTTTCCATTGAAACCTGATAACCGATTTTCTCTCTCAATTCACTGATCGCAACACGCTCCTGCTCCATTGAATCACGGTGACGGATGGTAACGGTGTCATCTTCCATGGTCTGGTAATCAACCACAACACAGAATGGTGTTCCGATTAGATCCTGACGTGTATAACGTTTTCCTATCGCTGCGCCATCATCATAAGTTGTACGGAAAGCAGATTTCAGAGAATTTGTAATCGCCTGAGCTTTTTCAGCCAAACCATCTTTTTTCACCAAAGGTAAAACTGCTACCTTGAAAGGAGCCAGTGCCGGGTGTAATTTCAGATAGGTACGTTCTTTTAAAGAATCTCCCTCCCCTACTGTTTCTTTGGTATAAGCATTGCAAAAAGTCGCAAGGAAAAGACGATCAGCGCCAACAGAAGTTTCTACGACATAAGGAATATAGTTTCCGTAAGGTTTTCCATTTTCGTCAAGATCCGCGTCAAAATATTGAAGTTTTTTGCGGGACAATTCCTGATGGTTACGAAGGTCAAAATCCGTACGTGAATGAATTCCTTCCATTTCACGGAAACCAAACGGAAATTTGTATTCGATATCTACGGCCGCATTTGCATAATGCGCAAGCTTTTCGTGATCGTGGAATTTGAGACTATCTGCTGGCAAACCAAGTGCAATATGGAATTTCATACGCGCTTCTTTCCAGTTGTTATACCAGGTCATTTCAGTGCCAGGGCGAATGAAAAACTGCATTTCCATTTGTTCAAATTCACGCATACGGAAAGTGAACTGGCGTGCAACGATTTCATTACGGAATGCTTTTCCGATTTGGGCAATACCAAACGGAACTTTCATACGACCGCTTTTCTGCACATTCAGAAAGTTGACAAAAATCCCCTGAGCCGTTTCCGGACGCAGATATATCAAACTTGAATCTTCTGCAACCGATCCTACCTGCGTACTGAACATCAGGTTGAACTGACGAACTTCCGTCCAGTTAGCCGTATTGGAAACAGCACATTTTATATTTTCAGCAATAATTAATTCACGAACACCTTCAAGATCCTCAGCGCTTAGCAAACGGCCCATTTCAGCAAGCAAAGCCTGCGCTTTTTCCGGCTGACCATCTGCTTCGTATTGTTCCGCTTTTGCTTCCAAAAGCTGATCCGCGCGGTAGCGTTTTTTGGAATCTTTATTATCAATCATAGGATCGCTGAACCCGTCAACATGGCCGGAAGCTTTCCAGGTAAGCGGATGCATGAAAATGGAAGCATCAATACCAACAATATTATCGTTCAGCTGCGTCATGGCTTTCCACCACACTGCTTTCAGGTTATTTTTCAATTCCACACCATTCTGACCGTAGTCATAAACGGCTTGCAATCCATCATATATTTCCGAAGAAGGGAATACAAATCCGTATTCTTTGGCATGCCCTACAATATCTTGTAAAGAGGTAGCAGGTGATTCGCTCATTATTGATTCAGACAATTGATTAATAAACAAAGGTTTTGGATTGTAAATTTTCAGGTTTTTACAATCAGTTGGCAAAATTAGGGAATTTGATGGCAAACAATAACCATGTGTATAAAATTTGTATATTTGTGTGTATTCAAAATTGAAAAATTATGAGAACGAATGTGGAAATTGATGAAAACAAGATTGAAAAAATAAGAGATTTCGATCAAAATCTGAAGACTAAAAAAGAAATAATAGACTTTGCTCTGTCTGAATTGATTAATCAAATGCGCCGTCAGAGATTACTACAATCAAAAGGTAAAGGCGGCTGGGATGATGATCTGGAAAAAATGAGAACTTATGACGTACCGTCTTTTTGATACATCTGTTTGGATAGATTTTAGAAATGGAATTAAATCCGGCCAAACGGATCTTTTAACGGAATCAATTAAAGCTAACAAAGTTTGTTCCTGCCCGGTTATTATTCAGGAATTTCTTCAAGGCATTAAAATAGATCGGGATTTTTATCAATATGAAGAAGATTTTAAAGGACTAAACTCCCTAATATTAGATCCTTATTTTGCTGCAACCTCTGCCGCTCAACTTTATCGGTCAATTCGTAAACTTGGTATCACCATTCGCAAACCTAATGATTGCCTGATTGCTTTTTATGCAATTCATTTTAATCTTGAACTTTGCCACAACGACATTGATTTTGATCGTATCGCTGAAAATACTTCTCTAAAAATCTGGAAACCATTTTAACTTTCCAACGTCAAAAGCCGGACTAACATTTTTGTCCCAAACTTTTGGCCTATGCTCCGACGAATACTTGATCAGCTTGAAGATTTTTTCGGTATTTCCAGAAAGCAGGCCCGCGCAGCTTTCGTATTAATGTTCCTATCATTTTTTCTGATCTGGACTCCGTTTATTCTCAGACGATGGATTCTGCCACTTTTTCCAACTTCGTCAGAACCGGTCGATACACAAAAACTTGACAGCATAGCCGCTCAACTTGAACAAGACGCTGCTTTGCAGGAAGAAGAAAACGAGAGTAAATATTCAAAAAAGGAATATTCAAAAACTCTGGCTAAACCAGTTCATCTGTTTTTTTTCGATCCTAATACAGCTTCGGTTGATCAGTTGGAAGAGCTGGGTATTCCAGCCTTTATCGCAAAACGTATTGATAAATACCGCTCAAAAGGAGGAAAGTTTAGAAAGAAGGAAGATTTGCTAAATATTTATGATTTCCCTTCCGACGTCTATCAAAAGCTGGAATCGTATATCAAACTTCCCGAATTAAGTTCAGCTTTTCCAAAATCAAAATATCCGGAAAAAACATATTCCAATAATTCCTTACCCAAAGAAGTCAAAGCATATAACAAACCACTTATTGTTCCATTCGATATCAACACAACCGATACGACTCAGCTTATCAAGCTTAAAGGAATTGGCAGCAAATTGTCTTTACGAATTTTAAAATTCAGGGATGGCTTAGGCGGATTTCATTCGACAAGTCAGTTTTCAGAGATTTTCGGACTTGATTCTCTCGCACTTACAGAACTGAATAAATATGCCAAAATTCAAAGTCCGGTTAAAAAGATTAATATCAATACTGCAACTGCGGAGGAATTAGGACAGCATTCTTATCTGCGTAATAAAAAGATCAATTCTGTAATCATTAACTACCGAACACAGCATGGAGCTTATCAATCACTTGAAGATTTGAAAAAAGTCAGGGTTTTGGATGAGAAGGTTATTGAGAAGATTGGGCCTTATTTGGTGTTTTAAAATAAAGATCCCGAATTAAATCCCCACTGTAAAGCAGGAATTAAATCCGGGAATTAAATGTCTAAGTATTTATCAAACGGGAATTCAATAAATAATTCATCAGAAATTCGGTTTCAACAAATATTTTGAATAGAATTCATCAATCACATGCACAACCTCATCCGGCGTATCAACGATGCTGATTAATTTCAAATCAGCTTCATTAATATTTCCTGCCGCGAGCATTGTATTTTTTATCCAGTCCAAAAGCCCGGACCAATAGCTGCTTCCTACCAAGACAATCGGGAAACGGGCGATTTTCTTTGTCTGGATTAATGTCATCGCTTCAAATAATTCATCAAGCGTTCCAAATCCACCGGGCATTACGATAAAACCCTGGGAGTATTTGACAAACATTACCTTACGCACAAAAAAGAAATCGAAATTGATATTTTTATCGTGATCAATATAAGGATTGCTATGTTGCTCAAATGGCAGTTTAATGTTTAAACCAACCGATTTCCCGCCTTGCTCAAACGCACCTTTATTCCCCGCTTCCATGATACCGGGACCACCACCCGTAATTACGCCATATCCATGACGAACCAGTTTTGCAGCAATATCTTCTGTGATTTTGTAATAAGGATTGTCTGGTAAAGTTCGTGCAGAACCGAATATGGTTACACACGGACCTATTTTGGCCATTTTGTCAAAGCCTTCCACAAATTCGGCCATGACCTTGAAAATAACCCAGGAATCTGCACTTTTTATTTCACTCCAGTTACGGTCTTCAAATGCTTCTTTTATTCGTTTTTCATCTTCCGGAACGGAAGGATTAAGAAGGGATACGTCAATTAATTTTGAATTTCCTTCTTTTAATTCATCACTCATATTTTCAAAAAAATTTTAGTTCATTGATTTGCTGTTACCTTTGTGTTCTTTTTTTACGAGAGGCGAGAAAATTTAACAATTTCCAATAAAGAATTGTTAGTAACCTAGACACAATTAACAAAAAAGTAATGAAAAAAATTGCTATCGGTTCCGACCATGCTGGTTTTCCCTACAAGGAACCAATTACCACCTGGCTTACCAATAACGGTTATGAAGTGAAAGATTTTGGAACATATAGTGCAGACTCCGCGGATTATGCAGATTTCGCACATCCTGTGGCCAGCGGTGTTGAAAATAAGGAATTTGAAAAAGGAATTCTCTTATGCGGAAGCGGACAAGGCGTATGCATAACAGCCAACAAACACCAGGGAATCCGCGCTGCTTTGGTATGGGATCTTGAACTTGCAGCTTTGGCACGTCAGCATAACGATGCCAACATAATCTGCATTCCTGTGCGTTTTATAACCTTGGAAACAGCGATAGCCAGTGTCGAAGCATTTTTAAATACAGAATTCGAAGGAGGAAGACACCAAACACGGGTGGATAAAATCGCTTGCTAGCTTATTAATTGAGAGCGGCGGCCGCTCTCAATTCTCAACTGAATCAAATTTTCTGATAAATCCCCTTCCACTGACTCAACTTATATTGATTTTGAAGGGCAGGAACGCGTGCCAGAAGTTTTGGCATTAAATTCGCTTTATCAATAACATAATCAGGCGGATCTTTACGGAAATTGTCATAAACGTGAATTACGCTGTCAAAATGATCCAGATTTCTTAGATCGTAGCTTGATAAATCCCAGTTTAAATAAGGTGTAGCGCTGAAATTTTCGCTATATTCTCCAGCGTGCTGGCCTAAAACAAGTATTCTTTTATTTTTGATATCGGGCGGCAAAGAGGCTGATTTTGATCTTAAATTTTCCAGTTTACCCATCGAAATCCCTGGTAAAATTCCTCTTGTTCCCTGATACTGTATGAAGACGATAATCGCCGTCATCAACACAAACTGAAATTCATCTCCAAGACTTTTTCTTTTGAAACTCTGAAAGTAATGGGTTGCAAAAAACGCGGCCGGCGGAATGAAAATCACAAACTGCATCGGAGCGAGATACTGCATTAACGGAATTGTAAAAACTGCAACGATAAACCACAAAGCCATCACCTGCTGAATTCTGGTTTGGTAATTTACAAATCTTAATGTGGTAAAAATCCTTGTGAAACCCATAATCCCAAAACCTAGCGGAAGAATCAGCGAGGCAAATAATGACGAAAAATCGTTAAGATTATATTGTTTTACCTGAAAAACCGAGGTCAGCAAATTTCGGTTTAGACTTTCAATCCCATCATTGATATAGAAAAATAACAGTACCATGAGCAGAGGAAAAATCGATCCGAAAAGTCCAAGTAAATGGTGACGGATTGTTGCGCCGGTATAAAAAAGCAAAGCCAGGAAAGCCCAGATCATAAATAAGGAAGCCGGCAGATAAAATAAGGTAGCGATACCAATGTAAAGCCCCATTTCAAAAACCTGGTTGGTGGCTTCCCGTTTTACCAATATTTTCACAATGAGACCAAAGGCAAAAAGCAAAAAAGTATTGGCCATCAGCATGGGTGAAAGTGTGCCGAGGTCAAAAGAAATATTCAGGAAGATTGCATACAAAGCGCCGGGAATGTAAGTGCGCTCAGGAAAAACTTCGCGGGAATAAATCACATAATTGAAATAAAGTATCTGGATAATTCCCAGTCCGGCAGCAGCCAGTTGATAAGCCCATTGCGCCCTTCCAAAAAGAGAATCTATGAGCCAGTATGTTAATCCCGAGAATGGGCTGACATTATCCCAAACATCGCGGTAAAGCATAAAACCATGATTCATTTGCTCTCCGACGAGCATCCAGCTCAGTTCCGGTATCAGTAAAGGTATCCCCCCAAAAAAGAACGGCAGCCTTAGCAGTAGGAAAAATACCACTAAACTAATCATCTGATAAGCCGCGTTAACCCGAAAAAAACTAAGCAAGAAACTGGATGGTTAGATAGGACGACATGAATACTTTCACGAAATTACAACGTAGGGGTCTACAAAAACAAAATAAGTATGGATATTTGTATTAAATATAGTAGTTGAGAGAAGTTAAGGGTGGCAGCGGAAAGGTTAATATTACAAGAAAACCATAGTTCCAAAGTCGCTAATCAGAAAAAGATGGAATCGAAGAGACAACAAAAAGTAGGGAGACAAATCCAGAAGGATTTAGGTGAAATTTTTCAGCAGGATGCAAAACATTTGGTAAACGGCACTTTCGTGACGATAACCGCCGTTCGTGTTTCTCCTGATTTGGGAATTGCACGGGCATATCTAAGTTTTTTACCAGAAAAGAACAAGTTATTTTTACTTGAAACGATAAAGGAAAATACCAAATTTATAAGACAAAAATTGGCAGAACGTGTTCGTCATCAGTTAAGAATTGTGCCTCATTTGCAATTTTATATTGATGATACTGCCGAGTATGCAGCAAAAATGGATCTTTTGTTTGCAGATATAGTAATTCCTCCTGCTCAACCAGACGAAGAAGAAGAAACGAATTGATTTTTCGCGTTACTGACAATGAACCTTTCGTACCGAATTGCCATTCGCTATTTTTTTTCCCGTAATAAACGCAGCTTCATTAGTGTGATAGCACGCATCGCCATGGCCGGCGTTGCTGTTGGAACGATGGCGATGGTTGTGGTTCTTTCCGTTTTTAACGGCATGGAAGATCTGAACCGTAAAATGTTTAAAACTTTTGATGCAGATGTAACCATTACCCCTGCCGAAGGAAAACGTTTTATAGTTTCTGATACACTTTTGAAAGCAATCAAATCGGTTGAGGGAGTCAATATTATCACGCAGGTTATCGAAGATAATTCCCTGGCGCGATATGGAAATCAGCAAACAATTGTGAGGCTGAAAGGTGTTGACAGCACTTTTTCCAGACGCGGACAACTTGATACTGCATTGATAGAAGGCTCATTAAAACTTTACGGCCAAAATGGAACGCCGTATGCTATTATCTCGGAAGGAGTCAGAAATGCATTATCGATTTCTCTTAGTGATATTTTAACACCTCTGGAACTGTGGTATCCCAAAACAGGAACAAAAACATTGAATGTGACTTCTACCGAAGCATTTAATCAAACCCTGATTCGTCCGGGCGGTGTTTTTTTTATTGAAAACAGGTATGACGATTATGTCATTGCGCCACTGCCGATCGTTGAATCTTTGCTTCAATATCAGGGGCAGCGTTCCTCACTTGAAATAAAAATTGCCCCTCAGGGATTTCTGGAAAAAGATGTGGCTGAAAACATTGAGGCAAAAATCGGAAAGAAATTTATAGTGCGCGACAGAGACGCAATGAACGCAGATCTGCTTCGTGCAATTCGTGTTGAAAAATTGTTTGTTGCCGTTACATTATCCTTTATTATTTTAGTGGCCGCAATCAATATTTTCTTCTCTCTCAGCATGTTAGCTATCGAAAAGAAAAAAGATGTATCCATGCTTTATGCACTTGGCGCTACACCTACGCTGATCAGAAATATATTTCTGGCCGAGGGAGCAATTGTTGCGTTGTCGGGGGCAATTGTGGGAATATTGAGTGGCATACTTATTTGCTGGTTGCAGATGAGTTATGGGCTTGTCTCCATGGGCATGTCCACAGCGCTCGTTGATGCTTATCCTGTTAAATTAATCTGGCAGGATATACTTTTAACCGCAGGTATTATCGTTATCATAACCTTGGCCGTTTCATACATTCCGGCACGCCGCGCTGCATTGTCCGGCCAGACCCTGATTGTTTGATCAGGCCGATTTAAAGTAATACGATTTAACACTTCAAAACTTTGTCCAAACTCAAAAATATGTCCAAACCAAAAGCAGATATGACCGGTAATGAAAATAACGTATTGCTGCGTAACGGTCTCTGTAACTTCTTTGGAATAGCTTTATTATTCATTGCTTTTGGTGTTAATGCCAGAAATATTGCTGCTGAAAGAGATACGGTTTTAAGAAGAAATCCGGGTGTGATTACGCGCCAGGGACCATACCGTCCTTCGAGAACTTTGAAACACGATCTTATTCATACCCGTCTGGATGTAGAATTTGACTGGCTTAGGCAGCATGTTCACGGCTCAGCTGTGATTTCTATGAAGCCTCATTTCTATCCCCAAAATACCGTTGAGCTGGACGCAAAGGGATTTGATATCCAGGGAATTTTTCAACTTGAAAAGCCTGGTGATTTCGGTTCTGCTTCTATAAATGACCTTTCCAAGAAATCAAATAAAAAGCTTGAATACACTTACGACAAACGTAAGTTAATCATCAAATTGGGCCGGGAATATACCTCGAAGGATACGCTGTTTGTTAAAATCGACTATGTAGCAAAACCGAACGAACTTCCCCGCGACCAGCAAAACGATAATCCAAATGATAAGGGTTTATACTTTATCAATCCGGACGGAATGGATGAAGGTAAACCAAAGCAAATCTGGACTCAGGGAGAAACGGAAGGAAGTTCTTGCTGGTTTCCAACGGTTGATGCACCCAATGTGAAATTCACTCAGGATATTTATATAACGGTTGACAGCACTTATAAAACGCTTTCCAACGGACTTTTAATTTCTCAGGAACCGGACAACAGCGGCTTGCGTACAGATCATTGGAAACAAACGCTTCCCGCTGCTCCATATCTTACAATGCTTGCCGTTGGTGATTTTGCCGTTGCAAAAGATATGATGCCAAACGGACTCGAACTTAGCTATTACGTTGAGCCAAAATACGGCGGCGATGCACATGCAATTTTTGGTCGTACGCCTGAAATGATGGCGTTTTTTTCCAATATTTTCGGGATAGAATATCCATGGGAAAAATATGCGCAGATCGCAGTGAGAGATTTTGTGGCAGGTGCTATGGAAAATACCACGGCTACTGTGCATGAAGAAGGTGTCCAAACGGATGCACGTTCTATTTTAGATGGAAATTCAGATGCAGTTATTGCCCACGAACTGGCACATCACTGGTTCGGGGATTATGTAACGGCCGAGGAATGGGGACAACTTCCGCTTAATGAATCCTTTGCCAACTATTCAGAATATTTATGGAGTGAATATTACATCGGAAAAAATGAAGCAGACTGGCAGAATTTGCAGGAACTGAAAACATATCTTGCAGAAGCCGAAACCAAGCAGGTTCCTATGATCCGGTATTTTTATAAGGATCGTGAAAATATGTTTGATAGCCACTCCTACGCAAAAGGTGGAAGGATTCTGCATATGCTCAGAAAATATGTTGGTGATGATGCTTTCTTCAAATCTTTACAAACATATCTGAAAGCGCATGCGTTGGGAACAGCAGAAATTTCTGATCTCCGTGAAGCTTTTGAAAAAGTGACAGGAGAAGATTTAAACTGGTTTTTTGATCAATGGTTTTTGCGTCCGGGTCATCCTTTACTTAAAATCAAACAGGAATATTCAACAGCAACGAATAAGGTTTTGTTGAAAATTAACCAGACACAGGATACACTGGCTTCAACCGTTTACCGGCTTCCGCTGAAAGTGGATGTCTGGACTGGCGGGAAGAAAAATCGTTACAGTGTGTTGGTTGATAAGGCAAACCAAACCCTGGAATTTCCATCGGCCAAAAAACCTGATCTGGTAGTATTTGATGCAGAATCTCAACTTCTTGGCAGCGTGGAACAGGAAAAAGACCACGCGGAACTGGTTTATCAATACAATCATTCCGATCAGTTTTTGCAAAAATATGATGCATTAGCCCAGTTGGAAGGAAAATTAAAGGATTCAACAGCCAGAAATGTTTTGATCAAAGCGATGACCGACCCTTTCTGGAAATTACGCCAAATGGCTATTTCCAACTTCGCAGAATATGACGGAGATGGTTTTGCAGCAATTGAAAAAATAATTCAGAGCCGTGCCCGCACCGACAGACATCCTCAGGTTCGTGCCGAAGCAATTATTACATTGGCTTCATTTGGTGATAACAATAACGATCCTGTTTTCCGTGAAGCATTGAGTGATAGTTCTTATCAGGTGGTCTCAGTAGCGCTTGACAAATATCTTGTCAATCAGCCTGCTGATGCAAAAGATGTTGCAGCACAATTTGCAGATTCTCCGGATGATGCAATCGTGGCTTCGGTAGGAAATTATTACGCCGGACTGGCTGAACCTGATCGCTACGATTGGTTTCTTGACAAAATGAAGCGTATGAAACCTACGGAAAAATATAATTTCCTCCAGGTATTTGGGAAATATCTTATCAAATCAAAACAGGATGTACAGCGCAAAAGTATTCCTGTTCTGGAAGGAATGGCTCGTAATAATCCTTCTTATTTCGTACGTTTTGGCGCTTATCAGGCACTTGGTTTATTAACAGATATTCAGGGTGTACCGGCGATCCGAAAAGATATTCGTGCCAAGGAAACCGAGCCTAAATTGAAAGAAATGTATACACAGTTTGGAGAATTGTAAGATTATAGATTTAAACAAAAAGAGGATTTCAGCGATGCCGAAATCCTCTTTTTTTATGCTCCAAATATTTTCTTATTGCTCAGGATCCAAATAATATTCCAGATTTTCCAAAGTGATGATATCGAGCGGAAGGAATTTGATTGACGAAATATCTTTCTTAAAAACAAGATAATTAGCCAGTTGAAAAATTCCCCAATAACCCTGTCCTACCGGGTTTTGATTAATCACAAAGTCAATATATCCCTCGTTGATATAATGTATATTTTGAGGTACTAAATCGTATCCTACCAGTTTGATATCTTTGATATGATTTCTTTCAAGGTATTTGGCAATTTCAAAAGCTTTTGAATTTGTAACGTAAATGGCTTTCAAATCTTTTTCGGATTTCCTCAGTTCATTCAGTTTATCATCAAATAGCTCCCCTTCCGAGAAATTAAGCTCTGTACCGATGACTTTGTATTTATCCGTAAGACCCTTTTTTACAAAGAAATCCTTAAAACCCTTTTCCTTTGTTATCAAATGTGCGGAGTTAGGAAGATCTTCATTGATGTGCACAACCATCATCGTACAAGCAGAAGGCAACCCGAAATTCAGGATTTTAGCGGCTAAAAATCCACTTTGATACGAATCCTGTCCGATGTAACAAAGAGGGGCTACATCTGCAATCTGGGTATTGAACAGGACGTACGGAATATTGGAATTTTCCCATTCTTTAAAAAAAGGAAGAACCTCTTTATAGAATAATGGCGCAACCAGCAGTCCGTCCGGATTTTCATTTGATGCTTCTCTCGCTTTTGTAATAAAAGAATCCACATCATGCGGATCGAAAATAAACCGGCTGATCGAAATTCCGTATTGCCTTAGCTCCTTTTCAGCTTTCGCGAGTCCGGTTTCAGGAGCTTCCCAGTATGGATCCGTTTTAGGATCCGGTATTAACGCGATAAAATTATATGTACGCTGTGTTTTCAACGACTGAGCCAAAAAATTAGGCTCATAATTCATCTCTTTTATAATTTGCAAAACCTTTTCACGAACCTCTTCCGATACCCTGCCCCGGTTATGCAAAACCCGGTCCACTGTTCCTTTGGATGTCTCTGCCCTTTCTGCTATATCTTTTATTCTTACAATTTTCTTTTTCACTTTCTCCTGGTAAATAACGAATGGGAATTCTTCCCGTATGGTGTATATAAAAATAGTACAATTAACTATCCTTTATCAAAAAACTTAGTAAGTGGTCAATAAAATTAAAAACAATAAAATTTCAATACAATATTTAAAATTTCCTTGATTTTCGAATTTTGTGCACTAGATTTACAAATCTAACAGTAATTGTTTTAACAACTAGTGTGCACGAGCACATGATATTAAAATTGCTGTGTGTTCGTGCACTTTTATACAAAAATACTTGCATGGTAACAGATTACAATTAATTTTGCATTAAATAAAAATGAAAGAAGAAAATTTGTTTGATTAAAACTGTCACTGCTGTTTTTCTTATTAATTTTCATTTACATCGTATTATTCCTAAACCCTTATAAAGTTACCCACTAGTTCTAGACTCTTTAACCCGGCGTGCAGATTAATTTCTGCACGCTTTTTGCTTCTGTTATATTACTTTATTTCAATTAATACATCACCGCTTTGCGGATAACCAGTGCACGTTAATACCCAGCCTTGCTTTAAATCATGGTCGGTCAAAACATCATTTATGGTCATATGCACCGAACCGCTTTTACAAACTCCGGCACAACTTGCACAGACACCACCTTTGCAGCTATAAGGCAAATGGATACCGGAATCTAACGCTGCCTGAAGAATTGATTTATCTGCCGGAACGTGCAAATCGTATTCTTCTTTCTTAAAAATCAGTTTGATATCGTAAGCTTTACTTTCTTTTGGAGCAGTAGGCGGATTGCGAACTACAAAGTTTTCTCTCCGGATCTGATCTTTTCCAAAACCCAGATAATGCAAAGTGATCTCAACCGAACGCATCAGCTCAAAAGGACCGCAAATAAAAAACCTTGCTCTTTCCGGCTTGTAGAACATTGCCATTTTTATCATTTGTTCGAGCCTGGTGTTATTAATTCTGCCCCTTACGCCATTCCAATGATCAGAAGGATTGCTATGGATATGAATCACGTGTAAACGCTCAGGAAAGCGTATTTTCCAGGCTTCTATTTTTTCCAGAAATAAAGTACTCTTCTCATTTCTGTTCGCATAAAGAAGCGTAACCTGACTTAATGGATCAGTTGTCAGGGTTTGCTTCAAAATAGAAAACAAGGGTGTAATCCCACTTCCGGCACCGATCAGAATTATATCTCTGGGCATGCCATCAGAAGGCTCCAAAGTAAAACGACCCGTTGGTTGCAAAACTGTGAAAATATCTCCTTCATGCACAAAATCGATCCAGAAACGGGAAATTTCACCATTGGATATTCTCTTTACAGTAATAGATGGAAATTCATCCGTTTCAGGCGCAGAACTCATGGAATACGATCTCCTGATCTCATGTCCATGCATATTAATTAGAAAAGTAAGAAACTGTCCTGCTTTATAATTCAGTTTTCCTCCATCCAGTTGTTCAAAAACAAAGGTTTTGATATCATAACTTTCAACAATAATTTCCCTGACACGCAGAAGAATTGTCGAGTCAATTATTTGTTCCATAAGGTTTCGTATTCTGCCAGAAGCGTCCAATTATGCGCTTCGCAAAGCCAGTGCATATGAAAAAGTTTACTACTGGAAATTCTATAAAGTAATTTATTTTCGTAGGCAGTCATTAATCCCGCAATGAAAAAATAGAAATTCCCAAAATCTTTTATGGTATAATTTTCAACAGCGATCCGTTCTGTTTTTATTCCAAAACGGAGCAAAGATGTTGAAAGAATAACCCTGTCCATTGGATTTTCAGTTTCTTTTAAAAGCTGAATTGTGTCGTTTATTAATTTTTCCTTAATCGACTTTAAATGGGCCGGATAAAAGGCCGTAATTAAGCGGCTCACATGATAAATAATAAGCGGCGTGCGCGGATATTGGTGTGCACAACGGAACGGTACATTCAGATAACGATCCGTTTCTATCACCGACCTAATATATTCCAAACTCGCCTCATCGTGTTCATTAAGTAATAAATCATTCTTAAAAACAAAATATAGAAGATTGCTCAAAACACAGACATCAAATTCGATATACATATTCTTCCCAAACCAGGTTGAATATGCTTTTAGTCTCTGATATTCAGGATAGGTATTTTGAATCCATTGTTTCGATCCATTTGCGTGCGACTTCAATTTCTCTTTCAGCCAAAGAACTTCTTCCTTTTCAGGATTTGAAGTCAAATAAATAAAAGCCGTATCGTCAACATCATCCGGAATTCGGAAATGCTCAAAATGCCGGAAAAGATTTCCGTTAGGAAAATGTTTGGAAGGTTTTGTCTTCCAGAAATTATAGGTTTTCAGCCCATCCTTATTTTGAAAATCCGGATAGTTCTGCACAACTTTTGAAATAATGAGATCAATTTTATCCTGCGTTTCCAAATCACACTTTTCACGAATTGTCTGCAAAGTGAAAGCAATGATGGCCGAGAAAAATATAGTAGTGTCCGGGCGGTTATAGCCAATCATGGAATTATCGCGATAAGCAGGAAATATTCCTTCCGGAAAATATTTGTCGCCATCCGATTGAAGATCACCAATTTTATCAATAAAACTCCTTAAACTATCTCCCATTGCCCGAAAGCTAGCAAATTGCCATTAAAAAAAGAAAACCCTGCCGATAAGACAAGGTTTTCTTTGCGCCGTCGGCAATCGGCTTTCGGCTTTCATATCCAAGTTATATACAATCCAGGCCGACTGCTGATAGCGGACAGCCGATTTCAGATATTATACTCCTTCTGCAACAACTTCTTTCACATCAGGAACCATGCGAGTCAATAAATTTTCGATTCCCGCTTTCAATGTAAGTGTAGAAGACGGGCATCCGCTGCATGAACCTTGCAACAGAACCTTTACCGTACCGGTATCTTCATTGAAAGAGTGGAAATTGATCGCGCCACCATCAGATTCAACCGCTGGTCTTACATATTGATCAAGCGCCGCTTTTATCTTCTGGATCGTATCAGAATCTCTTGCGTCTACGATTAATGTATTTTTATCAATCGTTTCCTGAAAAAATACAGGATGATTTTCTTCGAAATATATTTTAATAAATTGCTTTGTATCACGCAAAACTTCTTCCCAGGCGATGTCTTCGCTTTTGGAAATTGTTATGAAATTACTTGCAATAAAAACCCTCTGTACGTGCGGGAATTGAAAAAGATCTGCTGCCAGAGGCGAGGATTTACCTTCTTCCATTGCAGCTTCTAATGAAGGATAATCAAAAGAAAGGCCTTCCGGCACCAATTCGAAATTCAATACGAATTTCATAGAATTCGGGTTCGGACTTAATTCAGTATATACAAAAACGGGACGTGATAGCATGACAATTAAATAATTCAGTGATACAGGATGATTTGATCTTACCAATCCTTGCTTAGAACACAGGAAATTTATTTTTGGTTTAAATCAATCCAATTAAAAACAAAACCCGGCGGAAATATCCGTCGGGTTTTTAAAATCTTTACAGCAAGAGCTGAAAATCTTTTGACTATGCTTCTGCAACAACTTCAACAGGAGCAGCTGCAACCGCGATAGGTTCGATATGAACAAAAGATTTGTTCAAACGAGTTTTGCGGAAAACAACGTGTCCTTCAACCAAAGCAAACAAAGTATGGTCACGACCGATACCTACGTTATTACCTGGATTGTGTTTTGTTCCACGCTGACGAACAAGAATATTGCCCGCTTTCGCATACTGACCGCCAAATAATTTAACACCCAGACGCTTGCTTTCTGATTCACGTCCGTTTCTAGAGCTACCTACACCTTTCTTATGTGCCATGATATCTTAACTTTTAATTTTTTCGATGATTGTGAATAAGCCTGACTAAATACCAGACCGCAGCGGAATACCGCTTTTAATTAAGCTACGATTTCGTCAATGCTGATCTTAGTCAAATACTGACGGTGACCATTCTTAACTTTGTAACCCTTACGTCTCTTCTTTTTGAAGACGATCACTTTTTCACCTTTCAGGTGTTCAAGCACCGTAACTTTTACAGAAGCACCTGCTACTGTAGGAACACCCACTTGTACTGTGCCTTCGTTATCAACGAGTAGGACTTTGTCAAACACAAGAGCAGCGTTCACGTCACCTTCAAGCCTATGCGTGAAGATTTCGCGACCCTTTTCAACTTTAAATTGCTGACCTGCGATTTCTACGATTGCGTACATGATAATAATTTATAGTAAACTGATATTCAAAAACGAGGTGCAAAGATAAGCAGATATCCACAGAATCACAATGCTTTACCTGAATTATCATTTGAAATATTTGAAAATTGTTTCAACATGTCACCATTTTCTAGCGTATTGCATTTGAAACGTGAATTAATAACTATATTTCGTATGTTTAGCGGCCAGCTTTCAGGTAAAGTATTTCCCGTACCATATAGAAGCAGGAAATAGCTGCAACGACGTTAACACAACTTAACATTTGTTTCAGTTACTTTTATGTTATCTAACGTCATGAGCATTGAATGATTACTAAATTAATAAAGATGAAACGCTGTTTTTGGATTTCACTTTTTGTCCTGATTAGCTTAACCTCCGCATTTGCACAACAAACCGGTGGTTATCAGGTTGGCGATGCGGTTGCTGTATTCAAACTGAAAAATATAGACGGAAGAATAATTTCCCTGGCCGATTATAACAATTCAAAAGGTGTTATTGTAATCTTTACGAGTAACCATTGTCCCTTTGCAAAGGCCTATGAGGACAGAATTATAGCTCTGAATAACAAATATGCTTCACGCAATTTCCCTGTTATTGCGATTAATCCCAGCGATCCCGGTACGCATATGGACGATTCTTTTGAAAAAATGAAAGAAAGAGCTTCGTCTAAAGGCTACACTTATCCTTATCTGGAAGATGACATGCAGACAACAGCCCGCGCATTTGGAGTTGTAAGAACACCACAGGCTTTTGTGCTCACAAAAAACAATGGTAAATTCACCATAGCGTATATTGGCATGATCGATGACAATCCGCAGGATCCTGCGGGTGCTAATAAATTTTACGTTGATGAAGCGGTAACAAACCTTTTGGAAGGAAAACCAGTCGTGACATTATCTACAAAGCCGGTTGGATGCGCCGTTAAATGGAAAAACTGATCTTAAAACTCACCATTCAATTCCCTCAATTTCCAAGCTACTTGCCATGAAAACTTTGATCTCTTTTTTGTGCACATTTTGTTTAACAGGCAGCCTATGTTTTGCCCAGACATTAAGCAAAAACTTTTCAGCAGAAGGTGAATTTACAGCCAACTGTGAAGGCCCGGCAGTTGATTCGGAAGGGAATGTGTATGCAGTAAATTTTGCGCGGGACGGGACTATTGCCATGATGAATAAAAGAGGGAAATCCGGATTTTTTATTACGCTGCCAAAAGGAAGTACGGGAAACGGAATACGTTTTGGCGACAAAAATACTTTTTACGTTGCCGATTTTACAGGACATAATGTTTTAAAAGTCGATATCATTACAAAAAGTGTTACCGTTTTTGCCAATGAACCAAAGATGAACCAGCCAAATGATCTGGCAATCACAAAAGCCGGTCATATATTTTGTTCCGATCCGAACTGGAAAGAGGGTACTGGTCAGATCTGGCATGTTTCTCCGGAAGGAAAAACCAGGCTGGCTGCTGAAAAAATGGGTACAACCAACGGAATTGATATAAGTCCGGATGAAAAAACGCTTTACGTCAATGAAAGCGTACAACGTAATGTCTGGGCTTTTGACCTTGCTGCCGATGGCACCTTATCAAACAAACGCCTGATCCATACTTTTGCTGACGGCGGAATGGATGGCATGCGTTGTGATATTGAAGGCAATTTATACATTGCCCGTCATGGTAAAGGAGAAGTTGCAGTACTCTCGCCAGATGGCAAGGTACTTCAAACGATTACAACAATCGGAAAAAAAGTTTCCAATATCTGTTTCGGGGGAGGCAATGGAAAAACCTGTTACATCACATTGCAGGATCGTGGCTGCCTGGAAACTTTCAAAGCAAAAACGGCTGGACGAGAATGGCAGATGATGGAAGCCTTTTCAGCTAAAAAATAATCTCTCAAAATTTTCTCTCAAAAAAACTATCTGAAAAGTTAGATAATTAAGTTTTGATATATTTACTTTGTAACTCAAAGTACTTTTACATCAATCTTATGTCATTGGATAAAATTCTCCGTTACCTGCAAAGCAATTCGAAATTTGCGCTTCTTGCGCTAGTGTCCGCCTCCTCGGTTGCTCTTCTATTTTTCAGGATTGTAGTTACTCAAAACCTCGGATTTGCATTTATGATCTGGAATCTTTTCCTGGCGTGGGTTCCTTTGATTTATATCAAATGGGTTTGGGAAAGAGAATTGGTCCGCCGTACACCTACTCTTCTGTTGTGGATACACCTGATTGTTTGGCTTCTGTTTTTTCCAAATGCGCCGTACATTGTAACTGATCTGCTCCATTTAAGAGCTACGCCTGAAAACATGGTTTGGTATGATGCCGTTATGATTTTCACTTTTGCAGTAGCCGGTTTTCTGACAGGACTTTATTCAATAAGAATTGTTCACCGCCTTGTAACCCGACGCTGGAATCAGTATGCGGCGTGGCTCATCATTGCGATTTCAATGTTTTTGAGCGGATTTGGCGTATTTCTGGGTCGGTATGGTCGTTGGAACAGTTGGGATATTATATCAAATCCCATTGCACTTTCGCGGGCCATTTTGAAGAGCCTGATCGATCCGTTTGCCATAAAACATACCTTCACGTTTTCGTTCGTGCTGATGTTGTTGTACTTTGCGTTCCATATTTTCGCAGAACTCAAGAGAAATGAATCAACCCATAAATATTCGTAAAGCAATCAAAAGTTTCCGTTACGCAGGTATTGGCATTTACAGTTTGTTCCGTTACGAAAACAATGCAAAAATCCATTTACTGGCCGCTGCTGTCGTTTTTATTGCCGGAATTTACTTTAAAATTTCAAATATAGAATGGTGTATTATCATCATTCAAATTGCACTGGTCTGGGCAGCGGAAGCATTTAATACAGCTATTGAAAAAATTGCGGATATGATATCGTCAACCTATCATCCCACAATCAAAGTAATCAAAGATGTCGCGGCGGCAGGCGTTTTGATATTGGCCATTTCTGCCATTTTCGTGGCAGGTTTTATATTTTTGCCAAAAGTTTGGGAGATATTTCAAACAATAAACTAAACCTTCATTCAAGAATCTGACTTAAATCTATATGTCTTCAAACCAAGATTCGTTACACACACTTAACGAAATCCGCAACCTGATGGAGCGGTCGTCAAAGTTTCTTTCGCTAAGCGGATTAAGTGGTGTTTTTGCAGGTTTATTTGCGTTAATCGGTGCGGCTGTCGCTTATGTTCGTTTAAAAACCGACTGGTTCTCAGAAAGCTTTTCCTACACACCGGCGGCGGCTACCACGCAGAATGAAGCAATTCGTTTTTTACTTCTGGACGGATTTCTTGTCTTATTCTTTTCACTGGCTGTCGGAATTATTTTTACAGTCAGAAAAGGTAAAAAAAGAGGTTATAACCTTTGGAACAGCAGCTCAAGACGGCTTTTGTTAAGTATGGCGATTCCTTTGGTGACGGGCGGAATCTTTTGCCTTGCCGTACTTTCCTATGGATATATATGGCTTGTTTTACCCGCAACTCTAATTTTTTATGGATTGGCACTTGTTAACGCGAGCCGGTATACCTGGCCTGAAGTTTCCTACATGGGTATTTTCGAAATTGCCATTGGCTGTGCTGCACTTTTCTTTACAGGTTTTTCGCTATTATTCTGGTCAATCGGTTTTGGAATATTACACATTGTATACGGAATGGCGATGTACAGAAAATACGATCTTGATGAAGATAAATCAACAAGTTCAACAAAAAAAGGAGGTTTGACAGCACTTCTTTTTCTGATACTGGCGGCCGGATATTGCAATGCACAAGTAGCCATACCGATAACAGTCGACAGCACAGCAAGAAAATGGTACGACAAAGAGACGATATATCTTCAGGGAAATAATAGTTACATTAAAAACAACATGGTTTATTCCGGACAAAAAGCAATCCGAAGTGAATTTGCAATCTCTCCTGGTGGCATGCAGCTTTATGTTCAATCGAGAAGAAGAAAAAATATTGCTTTGGTGATTTCTCTGGTCGGTTCCGCGGGATCGATTACGTCGTTAATAACTGGAAATAGAGATGCACTGAAAAAATTCTTTTGGGTATCATTGGGAACAGGCCTGGCGTCAACTTTAATTACGGCTCAGGCAAACAATTTGCGAGATCAGGCCGTTTGGCTTAGAAATCGTGATGCACTACTTTTTATGGAAGTCAACAAGTAGTTCGGGAATGACTTCATAACTTGCGGGCAGAATGGAATGGTTAGAAAAATTTAATAAAGTTTTTGAAAGTAAAGTAAGGCTGGGGATTATGTCCGTCCTGGTGGTAAATGATGCCGTAAGTTTTAATGAGCTTAAAGAGCTGCTGCAACTTACGGATGGGAATCTTGCGTCACATTTAAAAGCATTGGAAGAAACCGAGTACATACAGTTTGAAAAACAATTCAATGGAAGAAAGCCGCTGACAACCTATAAGGCCACAGAAATTGGACAAAAAGCATTTACCGATCATCTTCAGGCTTTGGAAAATATGATCCGGCAAAATATGTAAACAACTTGTTGTATAAATAAAATCGCCGGTCATAATTTCTTATAACCGGCGATTTTTTAATTATACTATCGAAATCAGAATTTCAAAGGAACAGAAAAACCTGATTTGTCCCACTGGAATTGCAATTCAGTATCTTTAACTGTGAAAGTCAATTTTTCAGAAGATGTTGAATAAGTTTTTGCAGGAACGGTTACTTTCAAAACATCTTTACCTTTTATCTCTTCATATTTATAGGCGCCCCATTGTTTCAGTTCGCTGTTAAGAATCAAAGTCCATTCTTTTTCATTTGGAATTGCGAAGAAGGTGTAAGTACCGGCTTTAACCGCTTTGCCACCAAACATTCCGTCTTTTTTGAATGTGATCTCCGTAGCGTTATTAGCTCCGATTCTCCAAACTTTTCCGAAAGGTTCAAGGCTTCCGCTTCCTTCTTTTCCAAAAAGAACACGACCGCGTTTTGAGGGTTGTCCATATGCCACTGAAACGTTTTTGCCTTCAGCTGTGATTCTTGGGCTTTCAGGAGCAGTTTGTGCCGATGCAAATGATAGACCGACTAATGTTAGAAATAAACTGAAAAATAGTGATTTCATAAACTTGGTTAAGTGATGGTTGTTGTTTCGAGAACGAAATACGTAATTCAAAAGTTGTTAACCAAGCCATTTAGTTCAAATTTCGTACTTTTGAAAAATGACTTCCGCAGAGCAAATATCCGTCCGAACAAACTTTTTCGATACTAAAATCGAATTCCTCAAAGGTATGGGGCCGCAACGGGCCGCCTTGCTGAATCAGGAATTAGGGATTTTTACGTACGGTGATCTGTTGCAGCACTATCCCTTTCGTCATGAAGACCGGACTATTTTTCACAGGATCAGCCAGTTATCCGAATTAATGCCAGCCGCTCAAATTAAAGGCAGATTAAGAGAATGGACGCTTGTTGGAGAAGGAAATAAAAAAAGATTGGTCGCTCAATTTTCAGACGGAAGCGGAATTCTGGAATTGGTATGGTTCCAGGGAATTAATTATTTTGAAAAAAGTCTTCGGCCCAATACTGAATATATTGTTTATGGGAAACCAGTCGCGTTTGGTTCCAAGTGGAGTATCACGCATCCGGAAATAGAATTATTGACCGCTGAAAATGAGAAAGGCGGTTACTGGCAGCCGGTTTATCCTTTGACAGAAAAACTTCGTCGGCGGTTTATTGACAGTAAGGTTATCGGAAAACTTATCCGCAGCCTGCTTGAAATTTCAAAGCCACATATTCATGAAACTTTGCCGGAAAATCTGGTTCAAAAATACCGGATGGTCACCAAAGCAGATGCACTCTGGAATCTGCATAATCCGCAAAGTCAGCCGTGGCTGCATCAATCCGAAAGACGATTAAAATTTGAAGAGCTTTTTTACAATCAGTTCAGGCTGATCAAAAACAAGCTTTTACATAAAACTGAATATCCCGGGCAGATTTTCACAAAAACGGCTTTGCTTCGGGAATTTTATGAGAATCATTTACCCTTTGAACTGACAGGTGCGCAGGTTCGTGTATTGCATGAAATTCGGGAAGATTTGAAAACGGGAAAACAAATGAACCGTTTGCTGCAAGGTGATGTGGGTTCCGGAAAAACAATTGTCGCTTTTATTACGATGCTTCTGGCATTGGATAATGATGCACAAGCCTGTCTGATGGCGCCAACAGAAATCCTGACTGACCAGCATTATCAGGGATTGAAAAAGTTTGCCGATTTATTAGGTATCAATATTGGAAAACTTACCGGTTCAACAAAGAAAAAAGAACGTGAAATTATTCATGCACAGCTTCTTGACGGTTCCATGCAGATTCTTGTCGGTACGCATGCGCTGATCGAGGATATTGTTCAGTTTAAAAATCTTGGATTGTGTGTGATTGATGAACAGCACCGTTTTGGTGTGGCGCAGCGGAGTAAACTTTGGGCCAAGAATAAATATACCAGTCCGCATATGCTGGTCATGACTGCCACGCCTATACCGAGAACGTTGGCCATGACGCTTTATGGTGATCTTGATATTTCTGCTATTGATGAATTACCAGCGGGCAGAAAACCGATTAAAACGGTTCATCGCTACGATGCGCATCGACTTTCTGTTTTCGGATTTATTCGTGATGAAATTGCAAAAGGGCGACAGATCTATATGGTTTATCCTTTGATTGAAGAATCTGAAAAGCTGGATTTGAAGGATCTGATGGATGGTTATGAAAGTATTTCAAGAGCATTTCCAGATGTTCCGCTCAGCATTCTTCACGGCAAAATGAAGCCAAAGGATAAAGATTTTGAAATGGCCCGTTTTGTAAAAGCGGAAACAAAAATCATGGTGGCCACGACCGTTATTGAAGTCGGCGTAAACGTGCCAAATGCTTCTGTGATGATTGTTGAAAATGCGGAAAGATTTGGTTTGTCTCAATTACACCAGCTTCGCGGACGCGTTGGAAGGGGAGCTGAACAGTCATACTGTATTCTGATCACAGACTATAAAATCAGCAAAGAAACGAAACTGCGACTTGAAACGATGTGCCGCACAAATGATGGTTTTGAAATCGCAGAAGTGGATTTACAACTTCGCGGGCCGGGCGATATTTCCGGAACCCAGCAAAGTGGTTTAATGGATTTATTGATTGCAAATCTGGCTCAGGATGGAGAAATTTTGAAAGCTGCAAGAATTTCAGCCGAAGCAATTTTAAATACGGATCCTGATTTGGAATCACCTGAAAACGCTCCGATTAAAAAGCATTTGAGTAATATGCGGAAAGAAGAAACGAATTGGAGCAGGATTAGCTGAACCCTAACTAAGCTGATTGAAGAGTATTAGTGTCAGAAATTACAAAATGCCTTATTGATTTCCGGCTAACTTTCCTTTCTGCATTCCATAGATCGTATTTTTTTTGCAGGTTCATCCATAGCTCAGCACTTGTACCAAAGGCTTCGGATAATTTAATAGCCATCTCCGGACTAATACCTGACTTTTGATTTAAGATAAGCGAAAGTGTACTACGATTCACACCAAGGCCGCTTGCAAGCTCAGAAATAGTATAAGCCTGATTTGTTTCTTCACGAAGCCCCTCAATCATTCCATTTAAAATAGCTCCTGGATGTGCAGGTTTCATATCTCTTTTTAGCATAATTAATAATATTTAATGATAATCTAGGAAATCTACATCGTAAGCATCTCCATCATTAAAACGAAAGATAATACGATAATTTGCATTTACTTTTATAGAATAAAATTCTTTTAGTTCTCCACTCAATTTATGCAATCGATATCCAGGAATATTCAACTGCTCAACAGTTTCAGCCGTATCTAATAAAGATAATATTTCTCTTAAACGTTCAACCAAGTGTGCATTTAGCTTAGATGAATCATCATTCTCAAACAAAAATCTAAGCCCTTTGTGTTGAATATTTTCTATCATAACACAAATTTAATGCTGTTCAAATCTCTGCACAAATCAATGACAATATAACTAACAGATTATGAAATATTTGAATAAAAAAAGCTCCACTTACCTAAGCAAATGGAGCTCCTTTCAAACGATATAAATCTTAAAAACCAACAACTTCCTTAATCTCCCCTAAAAACTCAAAAGATTGCGGACGCGTAACGTGCAGAGCTGCACCAAGCGAAGTCGCATAAGGCAAATCTGTGGCGTAAACTTTATGTTCCGGGAAGTTGTGAGCTACCAGTCTTGTGAAAATTTCATTTTTCGAAAATCCGCCGTCGATATAAATCGCCTGAACTTCATTGATACCAATCAGATTCAGTGAAACCGTCAGCATATCAGTAAGTCCTTTTAGCAAATGATGATAAGCAGCCTCTGCGGATGAAAATGCACTAACCTGCCATTCCTGTGTATTTGGCTCCGGGAACGGGCCGTTGCCAGTCATACAAGCGGAATAAAATGGGGGCGTATCTGCTTTTAATATTTCTTCATTCAAGACAACTCTTTTATAAAAATCAGCATCCTGATTAAAATATTCAGCAATCCGTGCTACCTGAAAATCATGCTCTTTCCCCATGAACAATCTGGAAGTTGTTACTCCGCTTCCCTCAGGAGTAAGATAATTCATGCAATCCTGATGCAGCTGGTTTCCCGTCAGCGGCTTGGAATAGAAAGGATTGAAGTTAATACACCAGGTTCCTGTCGACAACAAAACGAATGGTGTTTTAACAGCCATACGGTATGGCACAAGCGCGGCAGAACTATCGTGCAAACCAAAACCCGACTGAATACTTTTTTCTCCATCTCTGTAAATAAAAGATGATGAAGCCAATACCGGTGGTAATTTTTTCTGAATTGCCTCTTCTTTTACCCATTCATGGTAGTCCCACATTTCGAAACTCCAAAGTGCTGTGTGGCATCCAAGAGAGGTATAATCACTGGCTTTACGACCTGTCAATAAGTACAAAATATATTGCGGCAAATGCAGGGAAGAAACGATCTTTTTGTAAACATCCGGCTTGGTATATTTAAGCCAATACAGTTGCATACCCGAATTAAGCATGCCCATTGCAGGAGAACCTGTTTGAAGCGCAATCCTTGTCGGATCGCCATGTGTACTGTAAAACTGGCTTAGCAGAGAATCCGGAAGCGGCTTTAAATAAGAATATAACGGTGTAACCGGTTTGTTACTAGCATCCAAATGAACAAGGCTTGCACCATAAGCTGCTGCGTTCACGGCCTGTATATGGTATTTGGGATTGTTTTTAAGATCCGTCCAACGTTCCTGAACCCATTCGGTAAGAAGTTCAATATTTTCAGTACGGAATCCATCCTCATCTATCGTCTCTGGAAGTGATTCTGTTACTTCCTCTACAATCTGATACTTTTCGTCAAAAAGTACATACTTTTTATTGGTCCTGCCAATATCAAAAACCGCCGTTACTTTCATTATTTTGAATGCGCTATCACTTTTAGTCTCCGGAAATCTATTTTTCGGTTAATATAGTGACTTTACTTTAAAACCTATACCCTTAATATTACTTTTAAATCTTAAAATTAACCCAAATGTCTAAGACAGATATCAAGCATATTCTACTCGTCCTTCTCTAAAATTGGTTTTAATACGGATGTCCATCTTTTATAACCTTCGGCATTCATATGCAGACTGTCACTTAGGAAAATGCTTCCGTCCGGGCGGCCGTCCTTTATCATAACCGGCCAGATATTAATATACTTATGGTTACGATCACTTTTTATGAAATCTTTGATCAGCCGATTAGCCTTTTCAACATCCTCTTTTTTCTTCCAGCGTGACGGTGAAGGTTTCAACGAGATACCATAAATTTTTGCCTTCGGCTCGTGATCGTGAATCATTTTGGTAAGTTTCACATATTCATCCCTAACCTGTTCCGGCGATTTTGCCTTTTTGCCAAACATGTCATTCTCACAGTAAATCACAACCGTTTTGGGGTGATATTTAAAAATTGTTTTATCGGCGTAATGGATCACTTCCGGAAAAGTAGAACCTCCAAAACCACGATTTATGATCGGTAAAGGTGCAAGATCCTCAGTCGCACTCTGCCATTTTGTAAAAGTGGAACTTCCGGTAAAAACGATCCCGCCAGGAGCTGGCATTTTTTCTGAATCTTTCTTTTCAAATGCCTGAATCGAACTTTCCGACCTGTCAACAGGATAATCCGGCTCCCAAACTTTATCAAGTGCCGTGTAATTGGGTCTGTGACATGAGGAAATAACGATAACGCAGAGGATAACCAAATACTTTTTCATTGTAAACAAAAATGGTAGATATACACCAAGAAGGCATATCTGCCGGTTTTCTAATACTGTTTGGCTAATTATTCTTAAACGTAAAAATTTAAATTATAAAAAATAGCGAAGACCGAAGCCTACATTGGGGAATCTGAATGATGGAGAAAACTGATAGTTCAATGTTTTTTGATTACTTGTATACATATCCTCTTCAATTTCTGATTTTAAACTTGTGTAGCTTACGCTCGCAAAATTTGAAAAAGCAATACTTCCCGTTACCCACCACTTCGGTGACAATTTGTAATACAACCCGGCTTTCAAACCGCCGGATATAGAAACCACATTGCTCTTATTTGTAATTAAAAGTCTACTATCAGTCGTCGTCGAATAAGTCTTGGCATTGTTATACAACACATTAACATCTGGTCCCCCAAAAATCCCCACCTTGTCATTGAAATGTTTGTAAAACTGCCAAAAGCGTCCTACACCAGCACCCATACCAATTATCCCATTTTTATTCCGGTTTACAGGAATTCCATTTATATAGGAAGTTAAATTTTGTTTACCGCCAGAAAGTGACGTACTAAGAGTCCAGCCGACTGCCCTGGTGCTTGTCTTAAATTTCCCGATTCCAAGATCAAAATTGTAACCATAACTGTTCGTTGATTTCTGCAAATCCGGATTGCTGTTATTAAAAGCGAGTGAAGCAGATCCGTAAATGAATTTCTGGCCCTCCCACTGGGCAAATGTGGTTTGAGAAAAACCCAAAACCAGTATTACTATGAAATAATATATATTTTTCATTATCGGATTTTTAGTTTTTTTGAAAATACCAGGATGCCCTTACAGAGAAATAATCTGTGAGACCAGTTGTGAATGCCGAGTTAAAATAGACATTTTTAGACGTTGGAAGGTTGGCGTAGCCCGCTGATAATGACAAAAAATTGAGGTCTGTTTCCAAAGCAAATCTCGGCGTAATCCAATAAGAAATGCCCGGAGTAAGATACAAGCCGGCGGAATAACCATCCGATTTTCTTACGTCATCATTATTTGTATATTTAAAATGCATGTAGGCCAAATTCACCGAAGAATTTAAAAATATTGCCCATTTCGGACTTAATGATTTGTATTGCCTGATAAAAGGCGAGAGGTTGTAAACAATACCACTGCTTTTACTTTCGTAATTTTGATAGATATTAGCAGTTTTACTTTTCGAAAAAGCCATACTCGTCCCAATGCTAATTCCGGCCATTCGGTTCTCCTTAACAAATTTTCCAAACTGAAAAGAAGGATTTAGATTGAATGTCTCATACTTATTTGGATAGAAAGTATTAGTTGGTGTGTTATCCATAGACTGATGCGTACCATTAAAACTAATTGTCGCGGCTACATACTTTGTGCCTTTTTGTAATTGTGCTTTGACAGGCAAGACATAACCGATCAAAACCGTCAAACCAATAAGAAGAGTTTTTTTCATAACATTGAGAAGTTGATTTCAAGCCAATATAAATAAGAATATGTAACCATTATACTATTTGTAAATATTTAAATTATTTTAACAAAAAATATAAAAAAAGAGGCCCGCACTGGATGCAGGCCTCTAAGTATTACCAACCTAACTAACTAAGAAACTCTCCACTTTAGCTTTCGCTACAAGCAATTGTTCTACGTCAATATCTTATTCTCAATATATCCCCGTCCAGGTACCCTGACGGTAAAATTGAAGTAATCTCTGTTTCATCATATATTCATATTTTGCCTGAATTGCATTGGCTTGCGACTTTCCAAGATTCGCTTTCGCCAAAGCATATTCAAAAATATTAGCTGTTCCGGCATTTAATTTACTTTCCACAACCGTAAAACTTGCAGTCAGCGATTCCACCTGGCCTTGCGCTGCACCAAAACGATCAGCCGTGCTATTCACATCCAAAACCGCCATTTCAACCGATTGACGTAACAATTGTTTAGCAATATCAGACTGATTCTGTGCCTGGCGTTCCTGTACTTTCGCCAGCTCAACACGAGGACGTGTTACCCAACGACCCATAATCGGAATATTCAAACCCAAGCTCAAAGAACCATTACGTGTGGCATTCAACTGTTTGAAATAATCAAGATTAGTGTTGGTTGAAGCATAAAATGCTCCAATATTGGCCCCCAAAACAAGTGACGGATAATTATTGGCTTTAATGGATTTCACCAAATAGTAATAACTTTTCTGGCTCAATTCAGCGCTTTTAATCTCCGGAAACTGTTTCAACGCATCCTCATAAACGGCCTGGGCGTCTTTCGAATCGGCCGGCCATTCAATCGGAGTCAGCGGTTCAAATATGATCGAATCGTCCGGATCAATATTCATTCTTTGAAATAATGCCAGCCTTGCCGTTTTATAATTATTCAAAGCTGTAACCATGTCAAATTTATCATTGGCAAGCGTGGCCTTGATTTCATAAAGCGTGCTTTGAGCAGCAACTCCTGCATTCAATTGTTTTTCAACACGGTCAACCTGCTGTTTGGAAGATTCAACCTGCTGAACATAAGACTCATATAAAGATTTTGTTGCCAAAACATTTACGTATCCCTGCAAAAGCAAAATCGTTTGCGCGTTTAAAACTGCTTTCCGGTTTTCATCCGCAGATTCTTTTAACACCTGACTTTGACGAATCTGATTCTGGATTTTAAAACCCTGAAAAATATTCATCTGAAAGTTCGCACCAATGGAACTGTAATTATAAAGCTCATCAATATACGCATTGGTATACTGGTCAATACTACGTCCAAGATTCAAACTGTGATTGGCTCCAACATAAATCTGTGGAAAGATCAACGATTTTGTCTGCCGCAAATTTGCCTGCGCCGCTTCTGCCTGAAGATTTCCTGCACGGTAAGTCAGGTTGTTTCTCGACAAAAGTTCGACACAGTCTGCAAGGCTAAGCGTTTTTTGTGCCTGGGCAAAGCAGGGAAACAGACAAAAAAGTAGTAATAAACGTTTCATGACTAATAGATAGGTTATTGAGGATAAGTAATGAAATCAGGCCAGCCAGCCATCTTTCAGCCTGATTACGCGGTTACCATACGTAGCGTTAGCCTCCGAGTGGGTCACCTGTACAATCGTTACTTTATCTTCCTGATTAAGTTTTTGAAATAATTCCATGATTTCCACCGCCTGCTCAGAATGCAGATTTCCCGTTGGTTCATCCGCAAAAATCACTTTTGGATTATGTACAATTGCACGCGCTACACCTACCAATTGCTGCTGTCCGCCTGAAAGCTGATGCGGAAAAAGATCTTTTTTAGCTACCATATTGAAGCGGTCAAGCAATTCTGCCACGCGGCTTTTTCTTTCAGATCCTGAAACACCTTTGTAAAGCAGCGGCGTTTCGATGTTTTCATAAACCGTCAGTTCATCAATTAAATGATATGCCTGAAATACGAAACCAATATGATGACGGTGTAATTCTGTACGTTTTTTCTCAGTTAATTTTTGAACCGGTTCGTCCAGGAAAAGATATTCACCCTCCGACGGCTCTTCAAGCAATCCTAAAATATGCAGCAAAGTTGACTTTCCTGAACCGGATGGCCCCATAATTGAGACAAATTCGCCTTCTTTAATATTCAAATCAATGTGGCGCAACACGTATGTTTTGCCAAAACCTGCCGGATAGTGCTTGGAAATTTTTTCTAATTTGATCATTATAAATTATGATTTGAGATTTTGATTCACAAGAATAAAGACATTTACCGGTGATTCTAATTCTCTTTTGTTTATTTCGTTTTGAAAAAGCCTTGCCACAAATTTTTATTATTGAATATCAAACACTTACATTTTATACCAAAATAAAACCGTCCGAAATCGTACACTTTTGTACGGTTTCGGACGGTCAGTATTCTCCTGATTATTTGATCAGCTTTGCTTTCTTACATTGGTAGCATCCAGCATAAAATTATGCAGATCAGTGTTTTTTACAAATGGTTTTAACATTTCACTTCCCGGCCCAAACATCGCCAATTCTACGTAATCCGCAGAGTGATCCATACCCGCCCAACCGATGGAAGTATAGGCAGATTGTATCTGACCAAGTTCCTTAAAAGGAAGTTTCTTAGGATTATATAAGCCTTCTTCGTTCAAAGTCGTATAATGCGCCAGTAAACTTTCGGCCTCCGCCTTTTTGATCGCATAACCCTGCGCTTCTTCCAGTCGCTCGATAATTTGAGCAGCGGTAGAATTCTTGTTGATACCATTTAAAACCCAGTCATTACTATGTTTGAAATGGTGCATGTAATCGAAATTTTTCTCGGTCATTGAACCAGAAAATAATCCGGGATTTGCATTGCCGTGATCTGTTGTAATGATCACAAGTGTTTCCTTATCCTGTTCTGCAAAATCGATTGCTACTTTTATGGCATCATCAAAGGCTATCTGGTCATAAAGTAATCCGGCAGAATCGTTGGAATGGGCCGCCCAATCTACTTTTCCGCCTTCAACCTGCATTACAAAGCCATTTTTGTTTTTCTTTAATTTAGCAATCGCCGATTTTGTCATTTCAGCCAAAGTCGGGATTTGTTCCATTAATGTTGCATCATGCTGATGATCAACGGAAAATGGCAACGCATTATCAGCAAAAACGCCTAGTAAAGGTTTCGTTTCTGAGGCTGAAAGACTTAACAATTCCTTTTTTGTTTTCACCGTTACATAACCAGCCTCATCGAATTTTTTGTATACGTTATCTTTGTCTTTTCTCTTTGCCGGATCAAAATAATCCTGTCCGCCGCCCATCATTACATCAAATTTCAAAGGCAAATATTGCAGCGCAATATCATTCTGATCTCCTCTTGATTTGTTATTGATACAAAAACCAGCCGGTGTCGCGTGCGTGATCGGTACCGAGGTTACACAGCCAACAGACTTTCCTGCTTCTTTAAATTTTTGTAAAATCGGTTTGTTATAACTGCCATCAGGATTCGCGTTCAAAGAACCGTTATTGACACGAACTCCCCCGCCCCAGGCCGAACTTGCAGCAGCAGAATCTGTTACAAATGAATTGGCAGAAGCAGTATCCATAAAAGCACGTTTGGCTTTATTATCCAGATATAACTGCATCCAGTGACTTTGTCTTCCTTCTTTTCTTTGCAACAAAAGGCTGGCCATATTGAGTGTGCCGGTGCTCATTCCGTCACTTACCAGAAAAATTATATTTTTGGCGACCGTTCCACTTTTTACAATGCTGTTATTATTTCCCAACAAATTCAGGGGAGAAAACATAGAACCAGCTGCTATGGTAAGGGAGGAATTTCTAAAAAAATCTCTTCTTTTCATTTCAATTTGATCAGTTATAACCGGATTTACGATTTTTCAATAACTGACAAAGTACCGTTTTGAATATTATCGGATTGTGAGGAAAATATTGTATTTGGGTTAAATCCGAGGTGCTATATTGATTTACCAGACTTTTAAATATTTGTTTTTTCATTTTTGAACAAGGAAACGTCTACAAGATTTCAAGAACCTACTGTTTTTGGACAAAACCTTATTACTTAAACCTGAAAACTCAATATAATTTTCAACATCAAAATCTCCCAAAGCCAATAATTTATTTGAATTTCAACATTATTCATTCAAAACAATTAACTTCACTTTTCACGAAAAACTGTATTGGACATTTAAAATTTAAATCCCCTGAACCCGTTAATGAAAAAAATATTTTTACCAGCCATTGTCTTGATGGCCGTTTTACTTGTGTCGGCGCGACTAACAATTAATGACAAAAAAAAGTCTTCCGACATCGATTGGCCTGAATATCTTGGTGGCTCCGACCGAAATCATTACTCCACTTTAACACAAATCAATACTTCCAATGTTGGCCAGATAACCAAAGCCTGGGAATATCATTCCCTGGATTCCGGGCAGGTTCAATGCAATCCAATTATTGTAAACGGAACACTATATGGAGTTACAGCAACAAATCAGGTTTTTGCACTTGATGCCGCAACCGGAAAAGAAAAATGGAAATTCAAAGCCGGAAAAGGTGGCGGACTCAATACCAATCGCGGCGTTACATACTGGACCAGCGGAAGCGAATCCAGAATTTTGTATGCCTACGAATCCTGGCTTTATGCGCTGGACGCAAATTCCGGAAAACCGATTAAATCTTTTGGAGCAGATGGCAGAGTGAGTTTGAAAAAGGGCTTAGGTGAAACGGCAAAAGACAAATTTGTCATTTCGAATACACCCGGAACGCTTTTCGAAGATCTGATCATGATGCCGTTACGGCTTTCGGAAGGACCGGATGCAGCTCCCGGAAATATTCAGGCTTTTAATGTGCGCACCGGTGAATTGGCCTGGGTATTTCATACAATTCCGCATCCGGGAGAATTCGGATATGATACATGGCCAAAAGATGTTTACAAAAACACCGAAGTTGGTGCCGCCAATAACTGGTCAGGAATGGCAGTAGATAAAAAACGTGGTATTTTATTTGTGCCAACCGGTTCGGCAGGTTTTGATTTTTACGGAGGAAATCGTGCCGGACAAAATCTTTTTGCCAATAGCTTACTAGCACTGAACGCAAGAACGGGAAAAAGGATGTGGCATTTTCAACTTGTTCACCATGATATTTGGGACCGGGATATTCCTGCACCGCCCAATTTGGTAACTATCAAAAAAGACGGAAAAACAATTGATGCCGTTGCCCAGGTGACAAAAGCAGGGTTTGTTTACATTTTTGATCGTGTAACAGGAAAACCGGTTTATCCGATTAACGAGATAAAAGTGCCAAAAAGTGACATTCCGGAAGAAAAATCCTGGCCTACACAACCGGTACCAAGTATGCCAAAACCTTATGCGCGAACAACATTTACAGAATCAGACATTAATCCACACTCGGCCGATCGCGATTCTTTGTTGGCCGTTTATCGCAAAGCCAATAAGGGAATGTTTCATCCTTTTGGAAAAACACCTGCGATCATTTTGCCAGGTTTTGATGGCGGCGCAGAATGGGGCGGAGCTGCGGTGGATCCAAGTGGAATTATGTATGTCAACGCAAACGAAATGCCCTGGATTGCCAGTTTGTCCCCTACCCCAAAAGATGATGAATTATCAAATTTAAGTCCGGGACAACGGGTTTATACTTTGAATTGTGTAGTCTGCCACGGACCGGAGCGAAAAGGAAATCCCAGAAGCGGTTATCCTTCTCTGGTTGATATCGGACAACGACGTGAACGTGACTATGTATCTAAATTGATCACAAGTGGCAAAGGAATGATGCCTGGTTTTACGAGCATTACAGGCACGGAAAAACAGGCGCTTATTGCATTTTTGTTTGGGGATGAAAAAGTGGAAGTAAGTTCTGCGGATAAGGAGGAAAAAGGGCCTTTTGTTCCATACAAATTTAATGGATATAACAAATTTCTGGATAGCAAAGGATATCCGGCAATCAGTCCGCCATGGGGTACTTTGACTGCCATTGACTTAAATACAGGAAAACACGTGTGGCAAAAAACGCTGGGAGAATTTAAGGAATTGACAGCAAAAGGAATTGCTCCAACAGGAACGGAAAATTATGGCGGACCGGTCATAACAGCTGGTGGATTATTATTTATTGCCGCTACAAAAGATGGTATGTTCCGCGCTTTTGATAAGAAAACAGGAAAACTATTATGGCAAACAGAATTGCCTGCGGCAGGTTTCGCCACGCCAAGTACTTATGAAGTAAATGGAAAGCAATATATTGTTGTGGCCTGTGGAGGTACAAAACTTGGTACCAAAAAGGGTGATAGTTATGTAGCTTTTGCCTTGCCTTAATTTTGTTTTATGGAAAATGGATTATGTAATTATGTCACCCTTTCAGGGTTGGGATTTTTGCATGATCCATTTTGCTATAATAATGTCATCCCTTCGGGATTTTTGGAGCACAGAATATATTGGTTTAAAATTGAAATATAAGATTTGAGAAAAGTAGCAAACCAGAATATGCTTTCTTATGCAAAGATTTAAATCTTTGCGAATCCGTTTTTTCATAATTTCATCCAATCGAAATTACATAATATAACTTCGGGAATTCCATTTTATTCATAATCCCAAAGGGATGACATTATTACAGAATAGCTTCAATCTACGACCATAACCCTGAAAGGGTGGCATATGGATTTCTACGACCTATTTTTGGGTAATTCAAACATTACAATTGAAATACCTGCAAAAAAATCAATCATAAAATCACCAAATTCTCCCTCCTATACGCTTTCAGATCCGCACTTCCCGCTTCTAATTCCGTAACCAGATAATTAACCTCATCCAGATCACAAACGCGCAAACGCTGCACTGTGTCCAATTTTTCCGAAATCGTCAGGATTGCCGTTTGCTTTGATGCCTTCATCATGGCACGTTTGACCTGAACCGTTTCCATATCCGTTTCCGTAATTCCTTCATTAAAACTGATCCCATTTGCCCCTAAAATGCATAAATCCGCATGAATATCGGCAAGCCGACTAATCACTTCACCGCCAGAGCTGATCTGGGAGGTTTTAGCGATCGTCCCTCCCACAAAAATTACAGTTGCATTGGCATGATCACAAAGCTGCAAAGCCGTTAACAAGCTTACCGTAAAAAAAGTAGCCGTGATATCCATAGGAATCTGATGAATCAGTTCACTTACCGTTGTCCCACCGCCTATTACGATAAACATATCATTTTTGATCAAGGAAACTGCTTTTTGGGCGATTGCCTGTTTTGCCGAAGATGCATATGCCTGCGTCGTAGAATAATTGAACTGATAAGATTTTGATAACGCACCTCCATGCACTTTTACCAGTTTCCCCGCTTCCGCTAATTCATTCAGATCACGGCGAATGGTATCCTCTGAAACGTTGAGCAAAGTACTTAAATCCGAAGAAAGTGCACGGTTGTGCAGATTTATCTGCTTCATGATGAGCATTTGTCTTTCTTTCTTCATCATGGAGGTGGCAGGCTGAATCATAAGTATAGTTAGGTAATTCTTTAAATATTCTAAAAAACGATTTAATATTTTCGATAAAAGTATTTATAAAAAATAATCTACGGCATTTTTAATATATATTATTTATAAAAACTTTTATTGCTCTATTGATAATTGAAATCCATATGCGGATATTTGTCGGAATTAATGCGTTTTTCTGAGCTTTTGTAACATCTCCTTAAAAAATCATTTATGAGAAAAAAGGTCTATTTATTTATACACCACCTGCGGTCTTTGACTGTGCTGGCAGTGGTGATGCTTGTGTCTATACAGGCAATGGCGCAGTCCTACGTCATCAAAGGGAAAGTGAAGGACGACAGCGGACAGGGCGTACCTGGCGTTTCCGTACTTATTAGTGGAAGCAATGTTGGAAGTGTCACCGATGCGGAAGGTACTTATTCGCTCAACGCCGACTTGAAACCCGGAAATTATTCCTTGAATTTTTCATCGATCGGGTATGCGCCTTTCAGCCAGAATTTCACACTGGGATCTCAAACGTCACTGGTTATTGATGTCACAATCAAAGAAGCAGTAGCCGTTCTGGATGAAGTGGTTGTGACGGGTTCAACAATTAAATCAACAAGAAGACAATTAGGGAATTCGATTAATTCGATCAGTTCAAAAGAGCTGGTTAATTCCGGTTCTGCGAATTTATTTTCTGCATTACAGGGTAAAGTTCCGGGTGCGCAGATTACACAAAACTCCGGAGATCCTTCCGGTGGGATAACAATCCGTCTTCGCGGTATCAAATCTTTGCAGGGAAATTCAGATCCTTTGTATGTTATCGACGGTGTTATTTTGAGCAATGCATCGGTGAATGTTTCGCAATATGCCCTGGCTGACCAGGTTGGTTCGGCGGTTGTTGGAACAAACCGTATGGCTGATATAAATCCGGCTGATATTGAATCGATGAATATTATTAACGGTGCAGCTGCGGCAGCTCAGTATGGTTCCCGTGCTTCAAACGGTGTGGTTTTGATCACAACAAAACGTGGAAAAAACGGAGCTCCTCAGATTAATTTTTCTACAAGTGTTAGTGTAAACGAGCTTCGTAAAAAATTAAAGATCAGCACTTACGGGAAACAATTTGGTTATTCAAGTTTACGTCTTGGAACGATTACCGGCTTAACAGCAGCACAAATCGCAGCAAATCCGGGAACGACGACGACACCAATTACCCGTGACGGAGTTACTGCAAACCTTGCAACCAACGAAGTAGACGTGCAACGTTACGATTATCAGGATGAGATTTTCAGAACAGGCGTTGGTACTGACAATGCACTTTCAATTAGCGGTGGAAACGAGAAAACGCAGTATTATGCTTCTCTTTCTTACATGAAAAACCAGGGGATTGTGGTTGGAACTGATTTTCAGCGTTACGGACTTCGTGTTCGTCTGGAACAAAGACTGGCGAGCTGGGCGAAACTTTCTACCGGAATTACCTACAACAACAGCTTTTCCAATGAAAAACCAAACGGAAACGTTTTTTATAGTCCGATTAACTCGCTTAACATTACCAACAACATTTACGATATAACAAAACGTGACGCAAACGGTAATTTGCAGGCAGTTGAACCAACACGTGTGAATCCGTTGACAGTTGTGGAGGATATGAAATTCACGCAGGCTGTAAACCGTACTGTAAATGATGTTCAATTAAATCTGACTCCGTTGAAAGGTTTGAATATCGACTGGGTTTTTGGTATCGATGCATTTTCACAATTAGGAAAAAACCTGATTCCGCCATATCCATATGCCACGGTTTCCGGACTTCCTGCTGAACGTTATCCAAAAGGTTTTGCTGCCAATGTGAACAGTACAACTTTCCAGTATAACAACGATATTAACGTTTCCTACGAACGTGATCTAACGCCGGATTTCAAACTAAACGTTGTTGCCGGAACAAGTTATCAAAACAGCAAAACTGATATTTCCTCTTCCAGCGGACAAAATCTTGCACCTTTCATTCAGACTGTAAGTGGTGCGGCAAGTACGACTGTAAAAGCAAATTATACTTTGGATCAGTTTGATCTTTTCGGGATATTCGGACAGGCAACTTTTGGATATAAAAATCTTGCATTTATCACCGGTGCAGTTCGTAGTGACCGTTCTTCGAAATTCTCTTCTTCGCAATCCCATCAGACTTATCCAAAATTCAGCGCAAGCTTTATCCCGTCTGATCTTGATTTCTGGTCAAAAGGAAGTCTGGCCCAAGTTATCAATACAGCAAAACTTCGTTACTCCTGGGGTAAATCCGGTAACATGACCGGTATCGGAAGTTATGACCGTTTTTGGCAATATAATTCAGTTCCATTTTTAGGTCAAAACACAATTTTACCAAGTGGTACTTTGGCCAATCAAAATGTAAGACCCGAATTTATGACTGAAAATGAAGGTGGTGTTGACCTTACTTTCCTGAATAATAAACTGACTTTGGGTGTAACTGCTTACAAGCAAAAAATCACTGATCTTGTTGTAAACCGTGTTTTGGCTGCTACAAGTGGTGGAACAAGTGCTATTGACAACGTAGGCGAAATGCAGAACAAAGGTTATGAGGTAAGTTTGAGCTACACACCAATCCAGACCAAGGATTTCACCTGGGATGTAAGTGTGATTTACAGTCACAACCGTAACAAAATTATTAAACTGGGAAGTCCGTTGATTCTTCAAAACACAGTTTCCGGCGCTCCGTCCTACCTGATTGAAGGGCAGGCTGCCAGCGTATTTTACGGAACATTCTTCGCACGTGATGAAAATGGAAATCAAAAATTAACAAAACAAGGTCTGCCTCAATCTCAAAAAGGAGTTCAATCGGTAACAGATCCTTTGTCTTATACCGCTTCACCGGTAGATGCTGAGGGACAACCTACTACCAATACCACGGTGAGAAAAATCATTGGAAATCCTAACCCGAAATGGACCGGATCTTTCGTGAGTAATTTCACTTACAAACGCATTGGTTTCCGCTTCCTTCTTGACGCTGTTCAGGGTATGCAGGTATTTAATGCTGACCGTCGTACGCGTCAGGGTGTTGGTATCGGCGATTATTCTGAAAGAGAATTGAAAGGCGAACTTCCACGTGGTTATGTTTATTCGATTTACAACACAGAAGAATGGCGGGTTGACAATGCATCTTTCGTGAAACTTCGCGAGATCAGCCTCTCCTATTCTTTGCCAAACATTTTGAAAAATGTTAAAAATATAAACATCGCACTTTCTGGCCGCAACCTTATTTCATGGGATAAATACGATGGTTATGATCCTGAAACAAATGCTGGTGGTAACAGTGACTTATTGCGTGGTGTCGATTTTGGAAACGTGCCAATTCCGCGCACTTATCAGCTAAAAATTTCCGCCAGTTTTTAATTTGCTCATTAACACAATCTTATTGACATGAAAAAAACACTTATATATACGATTCTGGCGTCAGGAATTTTAACATTCAGTTCCTGTGAGCAAAAAGAATTTCTCAACCCAAGTGCGGCCAGTGAAACGCAGGTTGTAAACGATGTTTACGGACTTGTGGCACTTGCCAACGGGCTACAATACCGTTACAGTGTAGGTGGTGGCGGTGTGGTTTATTCCATGATTTCGGCCAACGGACTTACAACAAAAGAATTGCTGGTACTAAATGCAGGAAACACAGATCTTGATTTATTAAGCAAAGGTTCAGGAAACGTGCAGGGCAGCAACGCTGTGATTACTTCACTTTGGGCACAAAGTCACCTGACGAAATCCAACGCGGATATTGTTTTGAAAAATATTGACAAGGCAGGCGATCCGGCATTAAAAAGCGGAATTCTTGCTTACGCATCTATTTTCAGGGCTTTGGCTTTGGGTGATCTGGCAGAATTCTGGCAGCAGGCGCCAATTGGGACCGGAACAAATATCACTTTTAATACAAGGGAAGAAGTTTTAAAAGAAGCGGTAGCTACTTTGGAAACAGCGGCCGCTTCTATTGCCACGACGCCGCCATCATCTGACTTTACAACGCGGGTTGTAAACAGTATCGATATGCCCAATACGATCCAGGCTTTGATAGCGCGTTACAGTTTGATGTTGGGTGATTATGACAAAGCATTGACCGCAGCAAACAAAGTTGATCTGACAAAAAAATCAGCCTTTAACTATGATGATGTTAGTCAGAACCCAATATTTTTCAGTTCGTTTGGAAACAGAAATGTAACGGAACCGATCAGTACTGCACTTGGCTTGCCGGATGCATTGAAACCTGATGCTGCCGACAAACGTGTAAACTTTTACACGCAAACTGCTGCACCTACCAAAAATCTGGGAACCGGCTTTTTCACTGCTAACACAGCGCAGATTCCCGTTTATTTGCCAGGAGAAGTTATGCTGATCAAAGCAGAAGTAATAGCCAGAAAAGGCCCTCTCGCTTCTGCCATTATCGAATTGGACAAAGTCCGTACTAAAACAACAGATGCCTGGGGAATTGGTGCTGCTTTACCTGCTTACACAGGTGGTACTGATGCTGCTTCGGTTTTAACTGAGATTTACAGAAACCGTTGTATTGAGTTATTCATGTCTGGTTTGAAACTGGAAGACAGCCGTCGCTTCGGACGTCCGGCAACGGAACGGAACCGCGACTGGTATCCTTATCCAACCAACGAACGCCAGAATAATACAAGCACACCGGCTGATCCGGCAAACTGATCTTTTGAAATAAAAGTAAATGCCAAAATCGGGAAATTCCTGATTCTGGCATTTTGCTTTTTCCTCTATATGGAAAATCTAACGATATTTTATTTTCATGGCTCTTTTTTGATGGCTGCCGTTTGATGAATAGTGGTCCCGACAATGGTCAGAACCACTATTGTATTACCAGCAACCTATCCAGTATGATTCTGAATGAAATCTAATGGACTTCAAACACTAAAAAATAGATGCCAGAAAATAAGTATTTGATTTGCAATTATTTAAAATATTTTATTTATAATAAAATGTTCGATAGCGAACAGCTTTGTTCGGTTTTATCAAAATAATTAATAATGACAACGTACCATTTCAAACAAATCCATTACCAGAATTTCCAGGAAATAAATTCCCAGGTTGCAGTGTCGGTTACTCTAATAGCATTTTATATCCCAGCCCAGGGATAAATTCCCCGGCGACAATATTAGTTATGCCGATGGCATTTTATGTTCCCAGACCAAGAGATAAATTCCATGGCTACAATGTCGGTCATGCCAATGGCATTTTATATCCTACCCAGGGGATAAATTCCCCGGCGACAATATTAGTTATGCCGATGGCATTTTATATCCCAACCCAGTGGATAAATCCCCTGGCTACAATGTCGGTCATGCCGAGGGCATTTTTCTCACAATTTCACTTCGCCTTCTTCTTCTTTTTGCCAATATTTGATACGATCTGCTTTCACTTTTATCATCACGACACCTGGCGTATCCAGTCCTTTTTCAAACCATTGATCCAGTTCCGGCAGCCAGTGATCCTCCATTTCTTTACGTTCAGTGCTCAGTTCGGCTTTCCCGGAAACTGAAATGTAAATATCATTTTTACCCTGAAAACCCAGATTAACGTGATTGTTTTTTTCAATATCCTTACTCGCTCGTGAACCTTCCCAGGTGAAGAAATAGGAATTTCCGTCATATTCTACTTCTCCATTATTACTCATTGGCCGCGATGCCAATGCTCCGTGCGCTGTCGTTGTACTTAACATGCAAATATCAATATCCTTCATGATTTTGCTTACATCCTTTAATGTTTTATCAGCCATAGTTTTGATGATTATTTTATCCAGAGGGATATTAAAATAATGCCAGAAAATAAGCCAATAAACCGAAGTATCCTTTTCGCGATTCCCACAAAAAATAATTTTTTATTGTTGAAATGATGAAGTCCGGAACGGCCAATCCACATTATTCCGAGCGCAGCGATTTTACCGGATTCATTAAAGCGGCTTTAATTGCCTGAAAACTTACCGTAGCAATGGCTATTGATAAAGCGATAAAACCGGCTAAAACAAAAATCCAAGGGGAAATTTCAATTCTGTAAGCAAATTCCAGCAGCCATCGGTTCATGCCATACCATGCAAGTGGTGAAGCAATTAAAATGGAAACTACTACCATCTTAATAAAATCAATTGACAGTAAACCAACAATTCCAGATACGGAAGCACCCATCACTTTTCTGACACCAACTTCACGGGTTCGGCGGGTAATGGTGAAGGCCGATAATCCCAATAATCCCAGACAGGAAATCAGAATAGCAAAGGCTGCAAATCCGATAAATAATTTACCAAATCGCTGCTCGTCACGGTATTGATTATTGTAAGCTTCGTCGGCAAAGAAATAAACTAACGGCAAATCAGGCACAAGCTCTTTCCATTTCTTTTCCAGTTGCTGAATTCGCTCAGGCATGTTTTCGGCTGAAACATTTAAAGTAAGAAAAGTGAAAAATCCTGGTGAGATGCGAAGCATCAACGGCTGGACCTGCTCCTGAAATGAACGGAAATGAAAATCCTTAACCACACCAATCACCAACCCATTGACGTTCAATTGTGAAAATCGTTTCCCGATCACTTCCTGCGGATTTGCATAACCCAGACTTTTTACCGCCGATTCATTAATCAAAATAGTTTCCCTTAAATCCGATCCAAATTGTTTTGAAAAAGCCCTTCCGGCAATCACTGAAATCTCATATTGCTTCAAAAAATCATAATCGACAAAATAAGTATCCAGCTGAAAATCCTGCATGTCGCTGCTTTTATTTTCAAGTTTTGAAGGATAAATGTGATTCGATTTGCCAGGAATACTGGAAGAAATTGTTGCCGCTGTTACCCCCGGAATTTTTGTTAACTGATCTTTTATCGACTCTTCATGATTCGTAATCTTATTGTCATATTGGAAATCAACAACCAGCATATGATCTTTTTTGAATCCCAATTCCTGATTCTGCATAAAATGAAGCTGGCTGTAAACCACAAAAGTTGCAACGATCAGAATTATTGAAATCGAAAACTGGGTTATGACTAACGCTTTTCGAAATGCAATTCCTTTTGAAACAGAAATAAATCCGCCTTTAAGAATACTGACAGGCTGAAAACGGGATAGAAAAAACGCAGGATAAATGCCGGAAAGCAAGCCGATAATAACAGCGATCAGAAACAATATCCCCAGATTTTCAGGATTTTGGAATATACTGGTACTAACTGTTTTCCCTGCCAAATCATTAAAATAAGGCAAAAACAGACTGCAAAATAATATTGAAAGCAGAAAGGAAGTAAAAGCCAAAACCAGCGCTTCAATCAAAAACTGAAAAATTAAAAGACCTTTTGTAGTACCCAAAACCTTTCTAACACCAATTTCCTTAGCCCGTTGAATGGACAAAGCAGTGGTCAGATTGATAAAATTGAAGCAGGCTATAAAAAGTACAAATGCCGCGACAAATGAAAAAATATAAACATGATTACGATTTCCTGACACCGAACTACCCGTTTTGGAGCCCCGCGGTTTTGCATCCAGATAAACACTTTTTAATGGTTCCAACGCCAATGAATACTGACCTTTACTTTGATCAATATGTTCTTTTACAAAACCCGGAAATTTTGCTTCCAACACGGTGGGGTTCTGATTTTCAGGCAGCAACAAATAAGTGTAAAAGAAAAATCGTTTTGAGTTCTGCATCCATTCTTCACCCAATGTTGACATCGAAAAAAGCATATCAACTTTAAAATGTGAATTATCAGGAATATCTTTCATGACGCCGGTGACTGCCGCCTGTTCTTTTCCGTTGACTTTCAAAGTTTTACCAACCGGATTTTCTTCACCAAAATATTTACGTGCCGATTTTTCAGACAAGATCACAGAATAAGGAACATTCAGACTTTCCTTTGGATTTCCGCTTAATAATGGAAAAGTAAAAACTGAAAATATTGACGAATCCGCATAAGCTACCTTTTCTTCACTGTACTGCTCTTTATCTTTTTGAATAATCAGGTAATCAAGGAAAATCCTCGTGGATGCCTGAACTTCCGGGAAAGCGGATTGAATTGCTGGCGCCATAGTCGCCGTACTACTTAACTGATCTGTTCCATGGTCGGTTTTGATATCCGTAACCAGACGATAAATCCTGTCTGATTTTTCATGATAAGTATCATAGCTCAGCTCAAAACGTACAAACAACAAAGCAAAATAACAGACACTCATACCAATGGTAAGACCAATCAGATTAATGATTGAAAATCCTTTTTGCTTCAATAAATAGCGTATGGCCGTGGTAAAATAATTTTTGAGCATAGCTGAGCAGTTTTAGTTAAGTGGTGAGTATTTCGTTTAGCCCTTTTTACAAACCGAAGCGGTTTTACCAAATTTTTCAATCTGGTAAAACCGCATGACTAATAGATCAGGTTTAAACTTATTCCGATTTTAGTGATTTGACAGGATCCATCAACGCAGCACTGATTGACCTATAACCGACCGTCAGCGCAGCGATTAATAATGTGGCACCGATGGCCAGAAGGAAAATCCCTGCCCCTATTTCTTCTCTATATTTAAAATCTTGCAGCCAGCCATTCATTACCCACCAGGCCAAAGGTGCAGCAATGGCAAATGCGATGAGTAAAAGCCGGACAAATTCTTTCCCAAACATCCAGACAATATTTCCGATACTTGCTCCCAAAACTTTTCTCACACCAATTTCCTTGGTTTTTTGAGCAGCCATAAATGAAACTAAACCATACAATCCAAGACAGCCGATAAAAATTGCTGTGCCGGCAAAGAACTGGATCAATTGCAGCATAATCCTATCCAATTCATAGAATTCAGCGATTTTATCATCCAGAAAAGCTGATTTGAAAACGTATTCCGGATACGTATCATTCCAAATTTTTTCAATGGCAGTCAGCGTCGGCTTCATATTGGCCATATTAATATTAACTGCATAATTCCGGTAACCCTTGTAGTTGGCCATAATGCAGACCGGTTCAATATTGCTCCGGAATGAATAATTGTAAAAATCTTTTACTACACCAACCACCCTCGCTTTTTGAGTATTTCCATTGATACTGATCTGTTTCCCAATGATTTCATCAACTGATTGTAGTTTTAGCTTTTTAACCAGCATTTCGTTTACAACAAATTCACGCAAAGTATCAGACGGCATAATATTACGCCCGGCAACCAGTTTCAAGCCAAAGGTTTTGATATACTGATCGTCCGCGCTTTTCATATTGATGCCAAATTGTTCGTCCTCAGCACGTGCCGCATAACGCAGTCCTGTTGTATTGTTAGAACTCGCAGCCGGCGCAGCAAAACAGAAAGTACCCGATTTCACACCGGGAAGTTCTGTAATTCTGGATTTAAGTGTACTCATTTTGGAAAGATCCGTAACCGGAAGCGGTATCATTACCATGGCGTCTTTATTGAAACCGAGATCTGATTTTTGAGAAAAACGCATCTGGTTAGCGATCACAATGGTACCAATGATCAAGATTTGGGAAATGGCAAACTGTGTGACCACAAGGCCTCTTCTTAATGTAAATCCTCCTGCACTTTTTTGAGATATTTTGCCTTTCAGGGCCAAAATTGGTTGAAAACCAGCAAGAATTAATCCCGGATAAGAGCCAGAAAAGAAAGTAACTGTAATGACTAATCCTGTTAAAAATAGTATCAACGTAAGATCAGAAATCAGTGAAATGGCCAAATGCGCTTTGAACAATTCATTCACATATGGCAGTGCCAGGTAAGAAAGAATAAGTCCGATCAGCAGTGCGAAAAATGTAATTAATGCTGTTTCGCAAATAAACTGCCAGAAAAGCTGGGATTTCAGACTGCCCAAAACTTTTCTTACACCGATTTCTTTTGAGCGGCTTAAAGCCTGCGCAGTAGCCAGATTTACAAAATTTACGCACGCCGTTACAATCAGAAAAATACCGATAAAAGACAATGCCCAAAGGTTTTTCTTTTCGATATAACCGCCCAGTTCAGCATTGAAGTGAATGTCGGAAAAAGGTTGAAGCTTAAATTGCCAGCCGGCTGCATCTTTAGGCGGATAGTATTTTTTGGATATTGCCGGAAGTGCTTTCTCAACCATAGCCTGTGTTATGCCTTTTTTCAGCAAAACAAAACAATTGGATCCTGAATAAACCCCCATCCAGCTATCATCTTTGGCCAGCCAGGGATTTTCGTCTTTCAGGTTTTCCCATGGAAGATAAATTTCCTGTTTACGATCCGTATTAACCGGCAAGTCCTCTAAAATACCTGTGATTTTATAATTCGTTTCATTATTGATACGGATCACCTGACCAATCGCATTTGTTTTACCGAAATACTTTTCCGCAATTTTTTGTGTGATGATCGCGGAATTCGGTTCAGTCAAAACCGTTTTTTTATCTCCCTCCAACAAAGGAAAATTTAGTATATCAAAAAAATCCGGCTCAGCATAAGCTACACCGTTTTCTTCTTCAAATTTCTTGTTATCCTTGGAGCCGGGAATTGAGATCAGCTGATCACCATAGGCAACAACTCTGGCTGTCTTTTCAGCAAAACCGAAATCATTACGTATTGCCTTTCCCAAAGGTGCGGGAACACCACTCTCCTTACTCACAGTTTCATTATGAAATTCAGTCAGTACCCGGTAAATCCGGTCAGAATTGGAATGGAAGTTATCAAAACTTAAATGATATCTGACGAGTACAAAAATCAGAATAGCACAGCTTATGCCCAGGGCCAAACCAAGCACATTGATAAAAGCATAAGCTTTGCTTCGTTGTAAATTTCGAAGCGCGATCTTGAAATAGTTTTTAAGCATAACTTTGGAGTGATTACAAAGCTAATAGCAAAAAACTATTCCATTTTTTACAATATCTGATTATCAAACACTTAGTTAAAATTGAAGTGTTCAATATCGAACAATTTGTTCAGTGACGGACGATTACAATGTTATTTTTGCGTTATTTTCAAATCGGAAAAATCTCCATCCGACTCATATCCAACCCAAAATCCTATTTTCTCCTTATTACTATTCCCGAGCTTTTTAACAACTAAACTTGGCTCAGTACTGTTGTTCACAAAAACTTTAACATCCAGGCCGTCAACAACTATTTTCGCATGTAACCAGCCTTCCGGTTCAGGTGCCGGATTTATAGGTTTTTCGTATTGATTTGGATGTTCTTTTCTCAAAAGCGGCCAGTCAAATTTTGGCAGGGAAATATATTGAACGGAATGATTTCGCCTTTCTGTTTCAGTGGATCTAAAATTAAACGGGCGAAAATAAATTGCATCATAAGTACTATCATTCGAACCGTGAAAGGCGATACCGACAAAACTTTGCTGCAATACATTTTTCCCTTTTACGTCAAACTCGATAATTCCGTCTGAAAATCTGAGGTCATCAATCCATGCAATTCCAGTGCTGGGTTTCGCATCGAAATGAAGAACCTTTTTCTTTTCACCTACCATGATTTCCGTAATTGAACGATTTACGGCAACAATTTTATGCGCTTTAAGCAAGGCAGATAAATCAGGCTCAATGACCTTTTGTGCCCTACAAACTAAACCTGCAAAAATGAAAATTATGACAAAAATTGATTTGAACATATTTGGGATTTTTATTCTGATTGACATGCCTTTTGTTTTTCACACAAAGCAAAAAAGTTAAGCGCAAAGTTCGCTAAGTTTATTCTTTGTGTCTTTTGCGTTTTTTCTTATTTGCTTTGCGTGAAACCTGGAAACCGTTTCTTATTCTGATTTAAGCGATTTTACCGGATTAATAAGTGCCGCCTTAATTCCCTGAAACATAATGGTAAGGACCGCAATCAAGAGCGATAAGCCCGCTGCAACTGCAAAGATCCACCAGGAAATATTGATACGATATGCAAATTCGCTGAGCCATTTTTGCATGAAATAATAAGTAAGCGGACTGGCAATAACAATGGCAATGACGATCAGCAGCAGAAAATCTTTTGACAAAAGTCCGACGATACTAACCACCGAAGCACCCAGCACTTTCCGGATTCCAATTTCCTTATTTCTGTTTTCAACCGTAAAAGTAGCCAGTCCGAAAAGCCCGAGACAGGCGATGAAAATTGCCCAGACGGATGCTGTTGTGAAAATGTGGCTGTACTGCTGTTCGGAAACATATTGTTTATTAAAATTCTCATCCACAAAAAAATAATCGAACGGATTATCGGTAAAATAACTTTTATAGATTTTTTCAAGTCTGGCAATTTTTTCCTGCATATTATCGGCAGTAAGGCTGATGGTGATGTACTGACTGCTGTTTTGCGGATAGAAGATAATCGGATCAATCGCTTTTTGCAAACCTGTATGATGGTAATCTTTTACAACACCGATGATTTCCAGATAACGTTCATCCCATTTTATCTTCGTTTTCAAAGCATCTTCGGCTGATTCAAATCCAAGCCGCCGGATGGCTGTTTCATTCATGATCACTTTTGAATTCTGATTCCATTCCACCTTCGTTTCTTCCGGCGTAAAATTCCTTCCGGCTTTCAACTTTATATCGTAGACATTTAAATACCGGTCACCAATGATTGTAAAGGCATATAAAGCCAATTCATCACCTGCTTTCGAGCCTGGCTGTGTAAATCCGGAAGTATTGAAATTATAAAAGTTACCCGGAACGCTGCCCGACAAACTATAATCTTTTACAAAACTTTGCTCGCCGATTTCATTCCAAAAAGCTGCTTTTCTGATCTTATTAGTACTGTCGCTGCCAATTTCCGGTCCGCGTATCACCAGCAGCTGACTTGTTTTCACACCCAGATTCTGGTTTTGCATAAATTTCAGCTGACTATAAATTACAATCGTCACCAGCATCAGAGCGATTGAAATACTAAACTGCGAAACCACTAATGACTTTCTTAAGAAAGCACCCTGTGAGGTTTTAGTAAGTTTTCCTTTCAGGATTTTTACCGGATTATAATTCGATAAAGCATAAGCCGTGTAAATTCCTGATCCCAGCATACCAATAAGAAAAACGCTTAATCCAATAATCCAGACGGACGAACTGCCAAGAATTTCCAGTGAAAGATTCTTACCAATCAACTGGTTAAAAAACGGTTGAAGCATATAGACAAGCAAAATCGCGACAGAGAAACTCAACAAATTCATCAAAGCAGATTCGCCCAGAAACTGCCCGATCAAATTCCCCGGAGTGGCGCCAATTACTTTTCTTACACCCACTTCACTGGCACGTTTGAGTGAGTTTGCAGTTGACAGATTGATATAATTAAACCACGCAATCAGCAGGATCAAAAACGCAATCGCACCGAGCGTGTAAACATATTTTACATTTCCCGAAGTCTGGTAAGTATCACTGAATTTTTCGGCCAGATGGATATTGACGGCAGGCTGCAAACGAAACTGAACACCATCTTTGTCCGTTTTCTGCGCATTTCTGTATGTAGAAAGTTTGCTTTCCAGGGACTTGTAATTTGTTCCTTTATCAAGCAATAAAAAAGTATTGATGTATTGGTCATCAATATTATTCACAGCCGCCCAGTCGTTCCCGTTCAGGTTTGCCGGATTTTCCAAAGTCTTCAATGAAAACACCATATCAAGATTGATATCAGAATTTTCAGGAGCATTGTAAACACCTTCAACGGAATAAGATAAGGTACCAAACTGATTCGAAAGTGTCAGAATTTTACCAATCGGATCTGTTTTTCCAAAATATTTAGCAGCGATTTTATCAGTAATAAATACAGTTTTTGGTTGATTCAAGGATGATTTATTTCCTTTTATAACCGGAAAACTGAAAAAACTAAAGAAATTCCCGTCAGCATAACCTATGTTATTTTCTCTGAAAGACTCGGAGTTATTTCCTTCTCTTTTTACAATGCCTTTTGCAACATCGTCTGAAAAACGGCAATAATCTTTCACCTCGTTAAAATTCTGTTTCGCCCTTGGCGCCCAACCCGGTTCAACTTCTGCCCAGGTATTACCCTTTGCATCCAGATTAATGAGACGATACATTTCGGGCAGATTCGTATGAAACTGATTGACACTTTTCTCAAAACTTACATATTCAAGAATCAAAAGAAAGGCAGCGATACCCATAGCGAGTCCAGCAATATTGATCGTGCTGTAAACCTTGTTCCGGATCAGATTCCGGAAAGCGATTTTTAAATAATTCCTGATCATGATTAGTATAGGTTAGAAAAAAGTGAAAATCCTTTAAAAATTATAATCTCCGGGGATTGTTTAATTATTCGGATTTGAGTGATTTCACAGGATTGGTCAAAGCTGCTTTTATTGCTTGCGAACTTACTGTTAGTAAAGCAATTATAATAGCCAAAATACCTGCGGCAACAAACATCCACCACTCCATTTTGATACTGTAAGCAAAATCCTGAAGCCATTTCCCCATGATATACCAGGTAAGCGGCGTGGCGATCAGAATAGAGATCAGAACGAGTCTTATAAAATCACCAGAAAGCAAGGCGACAATACTTGGAATGGACGCGCCTAACACTTTTCTCACACCAATTTCCTTAGTTCTTTGTTGCGCTGCAAAGGCGGCAAGTCCAAATAAACCCAGACAGGAAATCAGAATTGAAATGACTGTGAATGTGTTAATAATACGTGACGTACGCGCATCAGCAGAATAATTGCTTTGGAAATCTTCATTCAGGAACATGTAAGAAAATGGCTCATCCGGGACAAACGATTTCCATTTTGTTTCCAGAAAAGGAAGAACCGTGCCTACATCTTTTGTATTGACATGCGCTATGATGTAGTTGAAATTGGTATCACTATTGAGGAAAAACGCGTAGGGTACAATGACTTTATGTAAATCTTCAAAATGAAAATCCTTCACCACACCAACAATTTCAAGTGACCCGATTTCCTTTTCTCCCATGTTGAAATTGAGCTTCTGACCAATCGATTTGTCGAGCGGAATTCCAAATTTCCGTAAAGTTGCTTCGTTGACTACAATCTTGTTATTGGTATCAGCCGGATATTCCGGCGAGAACATTCTTCCCGCAGCCATCTGGAAATCCATTGTTTTCATAAAATCGGCGGCAACGCCATTTGTTTTAACCAAACCATCGTCATTGACACTATGTCCGGGAAGGAAAACCGACATATCACTTGGGTTGATAATTCCCGGATAATAAGAAGTGCCCGAAGCCGCCGAAACCTGATTGTTTTGAAGAATTTCATTTTTGAGCACATTGTAAGCTTTCTTAGCTTCTTTGCTTCTTAACGGAATTACGATTTGCTGATCCTTTGTAAAACCAAGCGGCCGCTCCTGCATGAATTTAATTTGTCCCTGAATCACCATCGTTGCTACTACCAGGCCAATTGAAATAACAAACTGGAAAACGACCAGACCTCTTCTTAAAGCTGTCGCGGAAACAGAATTGACAAACTTACCTTTGATCACATCCAAAGGATTGAAAACCGATAGATAAAATGCAGGATAACTGCCAGCCAATAATCCCGTAACAATGGCAAGACCAATAAATGCAAGCACAATTTCCGGTTTGAATAATTCGGAAATATCCAGATTTTTATCCGCAAGCTGGTTGAAAACGGGAAGGAAAACAACGACAGAAGCCATGGCAAGAATCAGAGCCAGGAAAGTAAGCACCATGGATTCTCCAAGAAACTGACCGATCAAACCGCCTTTTCCAGCTCCCATTACTTTACGAATCCCTACTTCGGCTGCACGCTTCGCAGAACGGGCCGTTGCCAGATTCATGAAATTGATACAGGCAATCAGTAAGGTAAAAAGTGCGATGGAAGCAAGTACGTACAGGTAAGTTGTACTTGTGGTGGAGGTTACTATTCTGTCAATTTTGTTAAAAAGGTGAATATCTTTTACGGGAAGAAGAAATAATTTTTTATCAAAACCAGCTATTCTTAAATCTTTACGCGCATATTTTTCGATAAAAGATGGTAGTTTGTTACTGAATTTTTCAGCACTTGTTCCGGGTTTCAATCTCAAATAAGTATAGAACATGTTGTTATTTGTGAAATCCAGATCCGGCTGTCTCAGGTAATCTCCCACCCAACCTGAGTGAATGGAAACAAAATAACGCGCATCAATATGTGATCTTGCACTTTCATCGCGGAATACGCCGGTAACCTTGAAATCTTCATTATTACCTGATTTTCCGCCAATACGAATTGTTTGATTTAAAGCTGATTCGTTACCAAATAATTTGTGCGCAACATCTTCCGACAATACCACAGAATGCGGATCATTCATCGAAGTTTTGGCATCACCTTCTATAAATTTGTAAGTAAATACATCGAAAAAAGTGGAATCCACATGAAATCCGTTTGTTTCGTAAAACGATTTTTCCGGTTTTCCTGGCTGAGAAGTTTTCAGTAAAGTTTTACTTTCAAGGAAATTCCCCCAAAGTCTTGTAACCTGTTCCACTTCCGGGAATTCTGCTTTTACAGCCTGCGCATAAGGTGCAGGAGCTCTCGGATTATCCATTTTGTCGCCATTGGACTGGACGTTTTCACTTCGCAAAAGATATAAGTCGCTGACATGTTCCTGATGTTTGTCGAAGGAAGTTTCGCTCAGGATATAAAGCAAAAGCAACATGCAGCAGGTCATTCCGACGGACAGACCAAATACATTAATGGAAGAGAACAGCTTACTGGAAAGCACGTTCCGCCAGGCGATTTTAAGATAATTTTTAAGCATTTCTTTATGGTTTTTTTGGCTAATTTATTTGGGGAACGATAGGCTTATTTTATTGCTCGTTCAAGTTTTCGACACCGGTCAGTTTGCTGCCTGTTTCAAGTTTTTATTACCCGTCCGACGGCAGAAAAAGCCGTCGGACGGGTGGCCGGCTCCATCTTACGGCTTTTCAGACGCAGGAAGGAACCGGAAATATTGTTATTGACTCTTCAAGGTTTTTGCAGGATCTATCAGGGCTGCTTTTATGGCTTGGTAGCTTACGGTTAGTACCGCTATGGCGGCGGCCAGAATTCCGGCGATGGCGTAAATATCCCAGGTAATGTCAATTCTGTATTTATAATCCTGCAACCATTTTTGCATGATATACCAGGCAATTGGTGATGCGATGACGGCCGAAATAAGTACCAGAATCAGGAAATTCCGGGTTAATAATCCAAGAATACTTTGTATTGATGCGCCCAGGACTTTCCGGATTCCGATTTCTTTTCTGCGTTGTTCTACCATAAAAGCGGAAAGTGCAAATAATCCCAGTGACGCTACGATAATTGCTAAAATCGCGAAGCTGCTAAAAATCTGTCCCATCCGGTTTACATCATCATACATTTTGGAAAAATTCTGATCCATAAATGTGTAACGTATTGGCTGATTTGGCGCTAATGAATTCCAGACTTTTGATATGGATTCGATGGCTCCTTTCGTATCAGAAGTACCGATTTTAACCGAAACAATGGATGGACTTATACCCAAGGTCATACAAAGCGGATCAATATCATCTTTCATGGATTCAAAATGAAAGTCTTCAACCACGCCGATGATTTCAAGTTTATTGCCATTATTGGTCTGGTTTGTAACATATTGCCCGACAGGATTTTTCAACCCAAGCTCTTTTGCAAGTTTTTGATTGATGATAACGGCTTTTTCATCCGTTTTTCGATCCTTCGAAAAATTCCTTCCCTGAACAATTTTCATCCCCAGGGTTTCTAAATAATCATAATCGGTTACCCACATTTGCCCGCTGACAGAGGCCATTTCCTTCGTTTTTCCATCCAGCCAAAATGGATTTCCATTACGCTTTGTTTCTTTTATCGGTAAATAATCACTGATTGTCGCATTTTTCACTTGCGGCAATTTTTTAACTTCTTCTTTAAAAATCGCCACCTTATCTCCCAGCGTGTTTGTGCCATGTACGAGCAAGACTTGATTTCTGTTATATCCGACTTTTGCATTCAATATAAAATTAACCTGACGGTAAATTACAAACGTGCCGATAATCAAAATGATAGAGGTTGTGAATTGAAAAACGACCAGACCACTTCTTAAATCCGATCCTTTTTTGCCTTTCACCAATTGTCCTTTTAAAACATTGATCGGCTTGAAACCGGATAAATAAAATGCAGGATACAGTCCGGCCAAAATCCCGATAGCAACTGAACTAAGAATTAGAACCGGCAACGGCCACCATTCGGTGAAAGGGAATACCAGTGATTTTGATGAAAGTGTATTGAAAAACGGAAGTAGAACGTAAGCCAGAACAAAACCCAAGGAAATCGAGACAAAACTGATCAGTAAAGATTCCGTCAAAAATTGATTGATCAAACCACTTCGCTCTGATCCTACCGTTTTTCTCAAACCTACTTCTATCGCTCTGTTAGCCGATTTTGCAGTGGAAAGGTTGACAAAATTAATACAGGCAAGCAAAAGTATAAAACCAGCAATGGCGCCAAAAAGCCAGATAAACCGGATATCACCATGTGTCAAACCATCGCGGATGTCTCCATTTCTCAAATAGATTTCAGAAAAAGGTTGCAGTTCATATTTTTTATCCGCTTCAATTTGATCCGGATTCACTTTTTGTCCGCTTGCAATGAGCTGCGGCATATAATATTTTTTGGTAATCGCAGAAAGTTTCGATTCAAACTTGTGCTTATCCGTTCCTTCTTTCAGCCTAACATATGTATGATAATTGGTAGCCAGCCAGTTGGTTTGTTCTCCTTCATAAAATACAACGCCGGCCATGGTCATCAGAAAATCAAAACCTACGTGAAAATTCTTTGGAAAATCTTCAATCACACCGGTAATTTTTCTTGGTTTTGATGCGTCATCATTGATAATCATGATCTTCCCAATCGCACTTTCGCCCGGAAAAAATTTGTCCGCTTTTGACTTGGTAATGACTAAACTATTTGGCTCATCCAGAGCATGTTCCTGATCGCCTTCCAGCATTTTCAAACCCCAGATATTGATCAGATCCTGATCCATATATACAAAGCGCTCTTCGTAAGCATTTTGCAGTTTATCCGATCTTCTTACCTGATTTGGCCCCGCTCCGAATAATTCACTATTTAAAAATCTTCCGGCTTTTTCAACTTCCGGGTAATCTTCTTTGATCACTTTGGCGACTCCGGCCTGCTGCCAGGTATAAGGTATTATTTCCCCCTGGTATTTTTCAACGGCGACAACTCTGTAAGTGCGGTTCTGATAAGGAATATCTTTGTCGTAACGGAGCTCGTCTTTTATGAACAGAGCTATCAGAAGACAAGCCGCAATACCAATGGCAAAACCACCGATTTTGACAAAAGAATACATCTTTTGATTGATGAGATGACGCCAGGCGAGTTTTAGATAGTTTCGAAACATGGTTATAAATTTTTATGGCTGATGGAATTTTGAGTCTTTTCCAACTTTAATTACCCGTCGGACGGCAGAAAAAGCCGTCCGACGGGCTGTCGCGTAAACTATTCTGATTTCAGTGATTTTACCGGATTTACCAGCGCGGCTTTTATCGATTCATATCCGGCCGTGATACCTGCCACAATAAATGTGATCGTAACGGCCAGGATCATGATTTCGGCACCAATTGGAATCCGGTATTCATAATCTTGCAGCCAGCCGTGCATCACATACCAGCCCAGCGGAGCGGCAACGACAAAAGCAACGACAATGAGTAATGCTATTTCTTTACCAAAAAGACCAATGATGTTGATAATGCTGGCTCCCAAAACTTTGCGGACACCTATTTCCTTTGTTTTCTGCGAAGCCATAAATTTCACCAAACCGTACAAACCAAGACAACCGATGAAAATCGCGATGAAGGAAAATACGCGTATCAGTTTTAGCATCATGTTTTCCAGCTCATAACTTTTGGCAATTTTATCATCCATAAAAGCTTGTTCGTAGAGATAATCCGGGAAGTATTCATTCCATAATTTCTCTACACTTTTCATGGTCTGATGAAGATTGGCGGTGTTCAGTTTGATGGCGCAGGTATAGTTGTAATCCTTGTAGGTGAAAATCGCGATGGGATTGATGCCACTTTTAAATGAAGTATTATTCCAGTTTTTCAATACGCCATAAATCGGAGCTGTTACGCCCCAGATTTTAAGATTTTTACCAATCACATCCTGAGGATTTTTCAACCCCAAACGTTCCACTGCTTTTTCATTAATCAAAAAACCACGGATGGTGTCGCTTTTAGGAATATTTTCGCCCGCAACAAATTGAAGCCCAAAAGTTTTGACATAATTATCATCAGCATTTTTGGTATTCATGCTCCACAATTCTTCCTTTTGGCGGGTGTCAAATTGAACGTTGCTGTTATTATTGGAATTGGTTGTGGGAAGAAACAGACAAAATGAAGCATCCGAAATTCCTGGAATTTGTAATAGTCTTTGTCTGAAAGTGGACTGATTTACTTTGTCGGGCGTAGGAATCTTGATTTCTGCAATTCCTTTCGTTTCATAACCGACAGATTGTGATAACATAAAATCAACCTGATTGTTGACAACCAGCGTGCATATGACCAAAAGCTGAATGAGCACAAATTGGAAAACAATTAATCCGCGGCGTAAAGAAATTCCACCGATTTGTCGTGTTGAAATATTCCCTTTCAAAGCTAAAACCGGCCTGAAACCTGCCAGAATTCCACCCGGATATGATCCTGCCAAAAGTACCACAGCAAGAAAAAGCGATACGAGGAAAATCCATAACAAACCGTCTGCCAGATTAATGTTTACAGGCCAGGTTCCAGGCTGATCAAGCCAGCTGTTGATATGCGGCACGACCAGAATCGCAAGGACAAAACCAATGACCAGGGCTGCAACGGTAATCAATGCAGTTTCCGTCATAAACTGAATAAAAACCTGACTTCTTGTTCCACCGACAGCCTTACGAACTCCAACTTCCTTGGAACGTCTAAGTGCTTGCGCAGTAGCCATGTTGATAAAATTAAAACAGGCCGTTACAATCAAAAATATCCCGATCACGCTCATGATCCAGATCCATTTCATAGGCATAGATCCGTTATAATTTTCGGAATGATGCATGGCTGAATAAGGAATCAACGGATGTTTGTAAAAGGCAAAATCGGTACTGTGATATTTCTTGTTCAGTGCTGCCATTTGTTTTTCAACACCTTTCACATTTACATTTTCAGGCAATAAAAGGAAACAAAAAGTTCTGGAATTAACACCACCCCAGTTGTCTAGTCCGGCACCTCCGTAATTGAATTTCGGGTTTGCAATGAGTGTTTGAAATGAAACAAAAAACTCATAAGGTAGATCTGTATTTTCAGCGATATTGTCGATGATACCGGTCACTTCCAGATTAAGCTCGTTTTCGAGGCGAATACTTTTACCAATCGGATTTTCAGTACCAAAATATTTTTTGGCCATTTTCTCACTGATAACAATAGTATTCGGCTTGGTCAGTGAAGTTTTTGGTGTGCCAATTTGCCAGTGAGAATCGAAAATGGAGAAAAATTCCGGCTGGACAAACGCCAGATTCGGGCCTTCTTCCTTGAATTTTTTAACAGCTTTCCCGCCGTTATCCAAAGCGGCCATAAAGGCGTCCGATTGCTCAAAACACATGCTGGATTTGTATTGAGGCAACTCCGCTGCCATCGCCTTCCACATAGGAGCCGGAACACCGCGGGAATAGGAAACGCCATCAGAATGAAACTCCGTCGTGATCTGGTAGATGTGATCAATATTGCTATTCGAATGATCAAAAGAAGTTTGAAAACGTATAAACCAGAAGACAATCAGCGCGCATGCCAGGCCTATGGAAAGACCAGCCACATTAAGTAAAGCATACAAACTGTTACGCGTAAGATTTCGCCAGGCGATTTTGATGTAATTTTTGAACATGACCGACAGATTTAAGGGAAAGGAAATCCGGCAAACGGAATTTCATAGGTTGCATATTATCAATCATTAGAGTAAATCTTATGCCAAAATAATATCAAACTGATATTCAATATTTTAAGTAGCTATTAAACAACAAAAGTGTCCGATAACGGACACTTTTGTTCAGGGACGAACGCCTGTAAAAGACAAGGATTACGAGTAATGTTTTTATTGATTAATAGAGACAGAACCACCGTTCGCTGACAAATTAACAGGAATCCCGCCACCATTCATTTTTCCAAGAACACGGTCTTTTTCAACTTGTCCGTCAAAGTTTTTCAAACTTACAGTTACTTTGTTTCCTCTCAGATTTAAATCCATTCCTTTATCCATTGGCATATTCACACGAAGGCTCCCAGCGGACGTAGACAAATCTACAAACTTGCCAACCTGAGTAATTTCAACTTCCATACTTCCGCCGCTTGTATGTGCTTTCACGCTCCCCGAAAGTCCGGCAAGGCGCACAGATCCACCCGAAGTTCCGGCGTCAAGATCACCTTTAATTCCATCACCTTTGATGCTTCCGCCGCTTGTTTGGGCTACAATTGTACCATCAAGTCCATTCAGCGTAATGCTTCCGCCAGAGGTATGCAAATTAATTTTTCCATTCAGTTCGCTCGCTTTGATACTTCCGCCGCTTGTTCCCAGCGTGATTTCTTTTTTGCAATTTTCAACTTCAATACTACCGCCGGAAGTTTGTCCATTGATAATGCCGTCAAGATCAGATACTTTCAAACTTCCGCCTGATGTTCTGAAATCCTGTTCTCCGGTAAGTGAAGAAATACGGATACTTCCGCCGCTTGTACGCAGGTTGGTTGCCATATTTCTTGGTGTAGAAACTTTGAAGGATATAGAAACGCTGTTTTTATCCCAGCCGTTTCTGTTTTTACGAATAGCAGTTGCTTTCAGAACACTGCCTTCGGTACCGATAAAAATATCAAAATCTTCAAGTTTGTCTTCAATTTCTTCTTTGCTCAGATTGACTTTCCCGTTCCAGTTATTCGGACGAACGTACATTTCAACCTTCACACCGTTTGCCTGATCGCCGGCAACGGTTATGGAACCGCCGGAAGTTTCCACTTTAAGATTAGTAAGCGATGCGCTAGTGAAATTTTTACTGACGTAAGGCTTGTCGTCTGAATTCTGCGCATTGGAAGAAATTGTAATAAATAGAACGAATGCGGCTAAAAGTAGATTAATTTTTTTCATGATCTAATAAGTTTTCTTTGTCGTTTGGAGGTAAGATGTTAAAAGTTAAATAGAGGTTGCGTGGGTCTCAAAACTTTTCTTAAGATTTAATGCAAAGCAAAAAAGAAGGGCAAAGCTCGCTAAGATTTTAACTTTGCGAAATTTGCCCTTTTTTTACCTGCTTGCGTGAAACCGCTTAGATTCTTAAACTATTCTTTATCAATCTTATAAACCTCAATCTCCGTAAAATTCCCGGTCGCACCCCAACCACAGGCAACACCTTTTTTCCTATCCGTAAGACTATAACGAATATGCACTTTGGTAAAAGAATAATAATCTTCTTTTTTCCCAAGCTCTTTTTCGACCACTTTTAAAGAAGTTTCGGATGGCAAATAATAAAGCAGAGAATCTCCCGACGGAACTTCAAAATGCCAGGAGCAACCATCCGTCGCAAGCATGTTAACCCATTGGGCATCGCTTTCCAGTATTACGACATCGGTTGGAAGTTTGTCGTCAGTGCAGGCAGTAAAAGTGAATAAGGCGAGTAAAAAGACTAATATTTTCATGGCAGAAAGGTTTGGAATTTTGTTATAATTACAAGATTCCGTTTGAATAAAAAAGGTTGGAAGCGCCTTAAAATATTATTGATCCACAGTCTATTCCTTCAAAAATCTGGCAAACCATTTTCCTGAATCCTTGATAACTCGCTCCTGGTTTTCATAATTGACATACACCAGTCCAAACCTTGGCCCATAGCCTTCTGCCCATTCAAAATTATCCAGCAGCGACCAGGCCAGGTAACCGCCGATTTTCACACCTTCATTTTTCGCTTTTAAAATATTAGCCAGATATTCTTCAAAAAACTGAATTCTTTTAATATCCTGAACAATTCCATTTTCCAAAATATCCTCAAAAGCCGCTCCGTTTTCGGAAATGATAATTTCCCTGATGTTGGGATACTGGCTGAACTGTTTCAATATTTCATACATGCCATCCGGTGCAACTTCCCAGCCCATGGCCGTCAACGGAACATTGCGTTTCCTGGCCGATACTTCTTCAAGCCACAAAACAGGTGCGAAATAGGAATGTTTTACGATAACCCGGAAGTAGTTTTGAAGTCCGATAAAATCAAAATCAAAGGCTAGTTTTTCTGCATCACCTTCCAGCATGAATTTTGAGATTCCTTTCAAAAATGGGAAAGTCTCCACCGGATATCCCATGCCCAGACACGGTTCAAGAAAAAGACGGTTCATAATCGCATCCGCTCTTTTGGCGGCGCGGATATCTCTTGCGCTTTGCGAAAAAGGCTGCACATGCGAGCAGGAAAGTGCAGTACCGATATAGGCATCCTGAACCATATCACGAACAATCCGTCCGCCTTCGGCCTGGCACATAGCCAGATGATGGACAACAGGAAGAAAATTAAATAATCCTTTTTTCCCCGGCGCGTGCATGCCTGTGGTATAACCCAAGCCAGCAACTGCCATTGGCTCGTTCAGGACAATCCAGTTTCGAACTTTTCCGCCAAAAGCATCCGCACAAATCGAAACATATTCAGAAAACCATTTTATAATTTCCCTGTTTTTCCAACCGCCACGATCTTCCAGCGCCTGGGGCAGATCCCAGTGATACAAGGTAATCCAGGGTTCAATATTTAGGGAAATACATTTATCAATAATACGGTTGTAAAAATCGATACCGCTTTGGTTGATCTTGCCAGTACCATCCGGCAAAATCCTGGACCAGGAAAGTGAAAAACGGAATTCCTTAAAACCAAGCTCCGCAACAAGTTCAAGGTCTGCCTCATACCGGTTATAAAAATCGCAGGCAATTTCAGCATGATGCCCATTTTTGATTTTCCCTTTTTGACTTGTGAAAGTATCCCAGATCGACGGTCCTCTGCCATGTTCTGTAACGGCACCTTCAACCTGAAACGCTGCCGTTGCTGTTCCCCATTTGAAATCAACGCCGAAATCTTTTCTGGAAAGAATTCCAGTTTCCGGAATTTCCAGATTAACGGCTTGTTCTGATGATTCAATATTATACTTAAAATCCTTCAATGTTTCTGCTGATTATAACCTGAACGTGAAGTCAGTAACACAAAATTAAATGGAATAATTGCCAAAAAGGTAACATTATCATAATCATATGAAAAACTTAACATTGGAAAGTGAATTGAGAATTCGGTCTTATCCTTTACATCGATTATTGGGCTTTATTTAAACAAAAAATTCCTTCACCCGAACAAACAGGTGAAGGAATTTGAAACTAATAACGCTTGGTACTACCTGATTACTGAAATTTTCTGTTTAGTTACCAGGCCATTGCTTTGTTTAAAGGTTACTACATAATTTCCGGCTGGCAGACTGCTGATATCAACATCAACACCGTCTTTCGGAATGAAGTCTTTCACCTTTACACCTCTGATGTCATAAATCTGAATGCTGGCAATTTGTTCCTTGCCATTTCTCAGCTTCATGAAATTTGAACTTGGATTTGGGTAAAGTAATGCGGACTCATCTGTAACAAAATTTTCACTAACAATTCTGCTATAAGCAAACGTTTCATCGTTATCAATCATTTTCAGACGATACAAATTGTTTCCGTTAGCAGGGCTAGCATGTGTATAGCTGTAAGATTTTGTAACTAAACTTTCACCTTGTGCAGCAACTGAACCTAAAACAGCCCATTCTTTGCCATTAAGGCTATGTTGTACTTCAAAAGATTTCGAGTTGGTTTCAGCAGTGGTTTTCCATGAAAGTGCAGCGCTCGTACCTTCTTTTTTCACGCTGAAATCTGTAAGTGTTACAGGTAGCGGCGTGTCTGTTTTGATAGTAAAGCAACCCAGATCAGAATAAACAGTACCGGCACTGGTAGAAATTTCAAGAACAACAGAAGTTGTTGTAGCCGGAGCCTGTTTGGTTAATGTATATTTCTTCAAACCAAGTGTTCCGGCCGTTACCGCTTTGTCAATTGTCACGGTCACTGTCGATGATGTTAACTCAGTCGATCCGTTTAAGAATTTAACTTTCAAAGTTTGTGTGTAACCAGCGTTTGAACCATCATAGCCAGCATATATAGACCAGGTAATTGTATTTCCCGGTGCAATAGTTTTTGACTGTGAAATCGCAACCTTGTCAGTTAATTTCGCAGATTTAACACCACATACTACGTAATCCGTTGACGTTGTAAAAGTACCAGTTCCGGTTTTTGTCCAGTTATTTGTTCCATCTTCAAAACTTGGATTCAACAAGGCATTTCCTGTACAGGTTTCACAAACCGGAGGAGTAATTTTAAGACATGCATTGTCCACTTTGAAATAATCTCCTGTTGCAGATCCAAGTACACGAATATATGACGTTCCTGCCGGTGCAGCACCAGCTGTTAAAGTATATTTCGTCATTCCGTTTGGTCCTGTTGCAGGAAGATCTTCAACTGCTTTGTTAAGTGTAGCTTCTGCTGCAACTGCCCCAATTTGAACTTTTGACGCGTTCAGGTAAATAAGCTGGAATTTATGACTTGATTTTACATGGTATCCACCCCAGATATTCAATACCGCCGTGCTTCCAGGAATAGTATTTACATCCTGCCAGAAACTTCCGCCAGAAGTACCCAAAAGACCATTTTTTGATCCACAAACAGCATATGCATCATCGTCAGTGAAAATCTGGCCTGCATCATTTGAAGAGCTCCATCCACTTGGAATTTGTTTTCCGTTTACTGTGTTATAGGTTTCAAAACTTGGGTTCACCAAAGTATTTCCATCACAATTACAATCAGCAGGAGGCGGTGTTACCTGCATACAAGCACCATCAAGTTTGAAATAATCACCTGTTGCAGTGGCCTCAGCACGAGCAAATGCAGCTCCTGCGGGCGCAGTTGCAGTCAAAACGTATTGTTTTAATATTGGACCAGTATTAGGAGCAGTATCAACATCCCAGTCAACAGCCACTGACGTTGCGTTCGCATTAATTAATGTACCGCCCGAATTATAAAAGGAAAGCTTAAATGTCTGCCCAGCTTTTACGTGATATCCGCCATATGCAGAGAAACGAACAACCGCACCAGGAGCAACAGCATACTGCTGGTAAATGCTGCCCGCGCCATTTAGAACAGTTGCATAACTTCCACAGACATCATAAGTTGTGTTTTTAGTTTCAAAATTTCCGTTTGTGGTCCAACCTGTGTTACCATTTTCAAAACTTCCGTTGGTCAGAACATTGTCGTCGCATCCACAATCAGCCGGAGGACGCGTTACCTGCACACAAGCACCGTCGATCTTAAAGTAATCACCTGATCCGTAAGCCTCAGCACGCGCAAATGCAGCCCCTGCCGGCGCTGTTGCATTCAATACATACTGTTTTAATATGGGACCATTACTAGGAGCTTTATCAACATCCCAGTCAACGGCAACAGATGTTGCGTTAGAATTAATTAACGCACCACCCGAAGTATAAAATGAAAGTTTAAAGGTCTGGCCGTTTTTTACATGGTAGCCACCGTATGCAGAGAAGCGAACCACGGCACCTGGAGCAACAGCAACCTGCTGGTAAATACTTCCAGCGCCATTCAGAACAGTTGCATAATTTCCACAGACATTATAAGCTGTGTTTTTAGTATCAAAACTTCCACTTGTTGTCCAGCCGGTATTACCATTTTCAAAACTTCCGTTGGTTAAAGCATTGTTGTCGCATCCACAATCAGCAGTGGTGGTTCCGGTAGAAGAAGTTTCAGGAAGAGTCAGAGAAACTTTTGCGTGTGATTCGTTATAGGACAGGCATAAGACTATTATGCACATCACCATAAGGGAGTAAACTTTTTTCATGAGACTGTATAGTTGTTAACGATAATGATGAGAATTACGGGTTAAATAATAAGTGAATGGTTAAAATTTTGTGATAAATAAATTCTATATATCAGAAGTTCTGATCATTAAGAAATTCAAAATGGATGTTATAGTTTTTAACGGATTAGAGGGTAGTTCAACTAAAATCACATTGACTCTGATGTATTTTTGCTAAACTTCTGTGGTTATTCTAGGAGGCGTCGACGACTGCAAATGTAAAAAAAATTCTATTTAAAAATCAAATCATTTTTATCATTAATTTTATATTATACACAAGCAATAACTATATCTACGTTAAAAATTAAACTAATTCTACAAGAAAAAAATAACTAAATCTATCTCATAAAATAGCCATAACGATGCCTATCAGCACTTTACAAATTAGTGACAAATTATAAATTGTAAAAAAATCATTTTTTACCTCAAAATAGAAAATATAACTTTTCCAAGTTGACACTAATTTATACTATTACAAATCGAACTAATTTTTTCTACTAATGAAGTGTTCTATAAATAGCTAAGAAATCGCCTTTTAATATATGTTTAAGTGATTTTGGCGAATGTCTAATTACTTATCAATCAGGATAGATGTTACGGAAGAAAAAGAAGTCTGCTGAAATAATGTAAAAGACAGTTACAAAATATATCACACTCAGCGAGTTAGAAGAGACATTTTAGGAATATCGGAACGATATTTATTATACGTTATCAAATTTACTCTACACTTCGCTACAATTTTCTTCTAAATCTGGATGTAAAAGAAAAAAATGAATAGTAAAGCGTGTATATTACTTAAACTTTCAACTTGATTTTTTCTTAGTGCTGACTTCTTAAATTTGATTCCTTCAAGAAAATCATTCTTACAAACTGATTTGGAAAAGAAAGTTTAGGGAGTAAAACACTTCGTGGCAGATGTAGTATCTTTTGGATTTTAGGCTCTGGAAAAATTCAGAAGATGTAGTATTAGTTATTTCCACCTAAAATCCTATGTTAAGAAAATTTAATATTAATTTTTTCTTAAAATTTTCGGATCCTAATTGAAACGTAAAAAAAACCAGCATCCCGGAAAGAGAAACTGGTTCAAAAGTCTGCTTTTTAATTTATGCCACCCTTAAAGAATAGTTGTTAACACCAAAAATATCTCTCAATTCATTAAGTGCTTTTCTAATCCTTGACTTTACTGTTCCAAGCGGCAGACTTAATTTTTCAGATACTTCCTCGTGCGTATATCCCTGAAAATAAACAAGATCTATTAAAATACTTTTTTCCGGAAGCAATCTGGAAACAATAGCACGAATGTCAATTGTAGCCGGAATTGGATTAAAGATAACATTATTTCCCATTTCAGATTCCAGAATTGTATCCCAGCTTACAGAATTTTCCTTTTTGAGGTCAAGCCTTAAACGATCAATAGCTGTATTTCGGGCAACATTGAGAATCCATGTAAAAAGGGTACCTTTTTCAACATTATAACTTTCAATATTTTTCCAGATTTTTAGAAATGAATCCTGCATTACATCCGCCGCTTTTTCTTCATCCTTAACGATTTTCATGATGATACCATACAAGGCCGAGGCGTAATGATCATAGAGATACTCGAAGGCTTCTTTTTTGTTGGATTTTAAAGAAGAAATCAATTCGAGTTCGGTGTATGCAGATTTACTTATCATCATTTCTGTTATTAATGTAGTTATTGCGGGTAAGTCTGGCAGCTTTGATAGCCTTTCATCAACGCTTTATACAAATTATGTTCCATTGTCTTTCATTTTAAATGTGTGTATCCTTTCCCTCTATTTTGTGGATTATGTATTTGAAGTGGTTCTGTTTCCAAATAAATTTTCCACAGATTACACAAAAATTGAGGAAATTCAGAATGGCAGTAATGGAATCCATTCCACACTTTTAATAGTCCATTTGATATTATCTTTTTGTAAAACGGATCATGTTAAAATTCAAATAGTTCACTATAAGCTATTTAGTAACTAACTTTTTATTTAATTTGCTATGTAATTTGCTATTTAATTTTTGATGCTTTTTTCAACACTTCCATTTGCACTGTATGAAATCTATTTATTTGCTGACAGCATTGCTAATCCTGAGTTTTGTCACTTTTTCACAAAATGTCAGCTCAATTTATGGGAACTCCGATAAAAAACTTACCGAAAAACTTGAAAAAGCACTGGAAGGTTTCAAAGGGAATGCAGGCGTTTATGTTCGGAATTTAAAATCAGATAAGTTTGCTGCTGTCAATGCAGACACTATTTTCCCAACGGCAAGCATGGTAAAAATACCGATCATGATTGGTGTTTTTGATAAAATAAATAAGGGTGAACTTCAATTCGACCAGCTTCTCACTTACCGAGATTCCCTGAAATATGATGATGGCATTACGGGTTCATTTCGTGATAGTACCAAAATTCCACTGCCAAAAGTTATTCATTTGATGATTTCACTGAGTGACAACACAGGTAGTTTGTGGTTACAGGCTCTGGCCGGTGGCGGAACGGCAATAAATCAGTGGCTTGAAATCAACGGTTTTGTCAATACCCGCGTGAATTCGAGAACGCCCGGACGAAAACAAAATCAGGCAACGTATGGCTGGGGACAAACATCTCCACGCGAAATGGCGGAACTTATGACAATGATCCGTCAGGGGAAAGTAATTAGTCCTGCCGCCAGTGAAAGAATGTACCGGTATCTGGGAATGCAGTTTTGGGATGGCGAAGCATTATCACAAATCCCGCCTTATATCAAAACAGGAGCGAAAAGCGGGGCAGTGAATCAGGCAAAATCAGAAGTAGTAATGGTGCACGCGCCACACGGTGATTATGTTTTTTGTATCACAACCAAAAATCAACAAGACGAACACTGGCAAAGGGATAATGAAGGATATAATCTGATTCGTAAAGTTTCAGAAATCATCTGGAATCATTTTGAACCAAAAAGTAAATGGAAACCTGTTTCCGGATATGAAAGATGGTGGTTTTAAATAATATCCTGATGGATTTTCCATCAGGATATTATTTTTCTAATTAGTGACTTTCGCTGGATTCTATCCCAAGAACACTCAGCTGATAAGGAGTCGCAGAAACCTTGATTTTTTTAACTTTCGTAAAGTCAGCCATATCAATTTGCAATAATTCACCGCTTTTTGGCTGGGTTAAGTATAAATATTTTGAAGTCGCTTCAATCTGTGGTTTTTGAGTTTCATCCTTTGCAATTGCTGATGATACAGAGCCACTTTTTACCATTGTATTTGTTTTGAGATCATAAATTCTGACTTCTCCGCTATAAAGGAAAGCGATCAGTTTATTTCCTGCGTAATCAAGTTTGACCTGAATTAAATCAGTGCTTTCAATAATAGGCGTTATTTTATCCAAAACCGGATCAATCAAATACGCGCCGACAGCAGCTGAAAAACCAATAAACTTCTCTGCTTCTTTTGCCTCTAAAATAGAACTGAACCAGGCTGTCCCGAAGCTGGCCGGATGGGCAATTAAGTGCTGCTTGCCCGTCGGTTCAACAACCAGTATGCCGCTCATAGAACCAAAAAGTGCGATAAGACCATCGCTCGCGTTTCCATGAATTCCTTTGGTCTGGATCGTTGAAGCAAAAAGTGTTTTACCACTTGCATCAATAATTTTCACTCTTTCCGGCAAGGATCCTGCAACAGATCCATCTTTCTCAGTAATGGAATAAGTGCCATTGTCAAACTTGTTCATGGCTCCGTGATGTGCAACATTACCGGCGTTGATGGTTTTCATTGTCGCGCCGGTCACATGAAAATCGGCTTCATTTGCAATGCTTAACGTACCGTCGCCATCATTGAATGTTATAATCTCATCGCCCTTACTTTTAAAATGCGTCGGTTTATTGCTGTTTCCTGTCAAAGCACCAAGTTTCGGAGTTCCTTTCACATCAACATGATCTCCATGTCCTTCGAAACCAGTATCAAAAATTTGCAGGGTATTGTTTGCTGTACTTATAATTGCGCCAAATCTTCCTGCTTTTGTTGGATACAAAGCCGTTTTGGGAAACTGAGCCTGGAAGGATTCCACCGAAAACTTTACCGGATCTACCAGTGAAAGTTCCTTTGTAGTCTCATCATTAACCAAAATACGAATGTATTTATACTCCGTTTCTTCCACTGGCGTAACAGATTCCTTATCATCCTTATCACAGGAAAACAAAACTGAAACAATGCTTAAAGCGATTAATGTTTTTAATAAATTCTTTTTCATCTTTCAATATTTAAATGCAACAATGATGCAAATATATGAATTTCATATATAAACGCAACATTGTTGCAAATAAAGTATGGGCACAAAAAAAGGTCTTTCCTATTCCAATCAAGAATAAAAAAGACCTTTTGCATGATTGTAAAAGTTTATGCGGTAGCCCTGCTCTTCTGCAAAAGCCATCTGCTTTCTTTTTTCACAAATGTTATGGGCACATACTCATCATTGGGTGCGCCAATATAGTAAACCGCCCATTCCGGATCCTGATGCGAAAGCATTTCACTGATACAATCGGCGCGGTGCCCGTTAGGATTTGAACAATTGTCCCAGTAAAAAAGCTCGACACGATAATGCAGCTGTTCTTTCAGCCCATTCACAGTCACTTCAATTTCGATTTCATGCCTTCCTGGAATTGATGGAATCGGGATAGCTATATGGCTCATATGATTGATGTTTAAATGTGTCTTTTTTAGTCTGTCTTAAGTGATTTAACCGGGTTCATCAAGGCCGCTTTTATACTTTGGAAACTTACGGTTAAGAGTGTGATGATGATGGCCATTATTCCGGCTGCTGCAAAAACCCACCAGGAAATTTCGATTTTTTCTGTGAAGTCCTGCAACCATTTATTCATAAAATACCAGGCGATAGGAGCCGCCAGTGCAATGGAAATCAGTACCAACTTGAAAAAATCTTTCGACAAAAGTGCAACGACACTAACTACACTTGCTCCCAGAACTTTTCGTATCCCGATTTCCTTAGTCCGTGTTTCTGCTGTAAATGTTATCAGACCAAACAAACCCATGCAGGCAATAAAAATCGCAAAAGCTGTAAAGACTGTAAACATTTTTGACATCCGGATTTCAGTCTTGAACGTATCATTGAAAGCATCATCCAGAAAATAATATTCGAACGGTTTATCCGCTGAATATTTCTTATAAATATTTTCAATTGATTTTATCTTTTCAACGATATCGGATTTAGGATCCATTTTGGCAAATAAAATGCCTGAACTTTGTTCATCAGCTAAATTGTTAGTGGTGTCCGAAATAATAAAAAGTCCCATAGGAAGCTTTTCACTTTGGGTTGATGCAAAATGAAAATTTTTCAGAATACCTACCACGTTTCTTTTAAAAACTTCCTGGCCGAGAGGATTGCCCTTCAAGCCCAATTCTTTTACCGCATACTCATTTATCAAGATGCCGTGACCATTTTTCCATGAAGTACCTTCTGGCTTTATTTTCCAGGCCAGTCCGAGTGTATTCATATAATTAGCATCTACTTCGGCATAAGACACACTTACATCTTTATTTGTTGATTTATTTTGTGTAAAAAACATGCTATACCCTTTGTACAAACCAGTACTTGAAAAGGCAACTTCTTCAACACCTGCCAGTTGCGCTATTTCATTTTTAAATGAGAAATAATTTTTGCCAATAGAACCACTTATAGGAATGTTCAGCATCTGGTCCTTATTCAGCCCCAGTTTTACATTTTGCATAAAACTTAACTGCTGTCGGACAATGAGACTGCAAACAATCAGCGCTATGGAAACTGTGAACTGAAAAACCATAAAAATCTTTCTTAAGGCAGTACCTTTTTGCTGGCTTCCCAATCTTCCTTTCAATACCTCTATCGGGGAAAATCCGGATAAGATCAATGCGGGATAACTACCGGCGACGAAAGCACTAAAAAGTAAAATCCCGGCTAATACCCCAACAAATGAAGGAGATAATAGAAATGAGCCGTCGATTTTCAGATTTAACAAATTATAAAAGGGCTGCCTCATGAGCTCTACAAAACCAAACGACAGACAAAATGCAATACAGCAAACCAGCACGGATTCAGTGTAAAATTGTTTAACTAAACTGTTTCTTCCGGCACCCGCTGCTTTGCGCACTCCTACCTCTTTCGCGCGCTGGGTTGATCTGGCCGTGGTAAGGCTCATATAGTTGAACAGCGCCAGAAAAAGTATTAGTGAAGCAATACCGGCAAAAATTTTGATCAGTTTAATATTTCCTGAATCCACAAAGTTATTTCCCAGATGAATCGTAGTAAATCCTTCTAGTGAATAACTTGCTTTTCTATCAAAATCATCCGTTGCAATCCCCGCCGCTAAAATCTTTTTCTCTACCTTCTTAACGGAATTTTCTGAATCCAACAATAAATAGGTAGTAAAAGCACCTGCGTGCTCCCACATGTTTTTATCCTGCTCACTTAATTGTGGAATGGTGTTGATAGAGGCAACAAAATCAAAATTAAAGGTGGAATTGGAAGGCGAATTTTCAGCTATGCCGGTAATCTCAAACAGGTGTTTTCCCTCATACAAAAGTGTTTTTCCGATCGGATCTTTTTCACCAAAATATTTTTTTGCAGCCTGTTCTGAAATCACCAAAGCATACGGTTTGTTCAGGACATTATCTATATTTCCTTCTTTCAATTTGAAAGAAAAAACTTTAAAAAACGAGGGATCTGCAAACATGAAATTGGGTTCACTGAAAAGCGAAGACGCGTTCTCCGGGTTTTTGAGCACCACAGGCTGATAAGACTCTTTTATCCGGACAAAATCCTGAATTTCCGGTGTTGATTCTTTTAACTGAGGTCCAATTTTAGAATTAAAACTCCTGAATTGTATATCCCGCTCATCCATCTTGACTTTGGCAAGTATACTGTAAATCCTGTTTCCATTTTTGTGAAACTTGTCATAACTATACTCATGCATCACAAACATCAATATCAGCATGGACACAGCCATACCCATCGCCAAACCGACGATATTGATGAAGGAGTAATCCTTGTGCTTCCAAATATTTCTGGCGGCGATTTTGAGGTAATTTCTGAACATGGGAAGTTAGGTTAATTATTCTGAACGGAGTGATTTTACGGGATTGGCCAGTGAAGCTTTTATACTTTGAAAACTTACGGTCAATAAAGAAATTAAAATAGCAGAAACAGCTGCCACGACGAAAATCGACCAGGAAATTTCGATACGGTATTTATAATTTTGCAGCCATTTATCGACAGCATACCAGGCAAGGGGCACGGAAACGACTATCGCAATAAAAACAAGTTTGAGAAAATCTTTTGACAGCAGAGCTACGAGACCGGCTACCGAAGCGCCAAGTACTTTTCTGATTCCGATTTCCTTAGTGCGCTGTTCAGCTGTAAATGCGGATAGTGCAAATAATCCGAGGCAACCAACAAATAACGCCAGGCCTGTGAAAACACTAAGCACAACACTGGTTTTTGCCTCCGAATTGTAAAGTCTGGCAAAGGAAGAATCCAGGAAATCATGCTGAAAAGGAACACTAGGAACAGCAGATTTCCATAGTGAAGCCACTTTTCCGGTAACATTTTTTTCTGAACCCGGTCGCAATCTCACGGCCATATTAGAATTCCATGTCTGGTAAGTTTTCGAAGATTCATTAAATATAGCCATCGGTTCTATGGCCACTTTGACAGAACCCATATAAAAATCTTTCATCACGCCCACAACCTGAAAACGCTGGTTTCTGTTTCCCGGATAACGCATCCATTTCCCAACAGCATTTGTCCATCCAATGGCTTTTACGGCTGCTTCATTCAGGATCACGCTGGTTGAATCACTGCCTGTATCAGACAAGAAATTACGACCTGAAATTATTTTCATTCCCATAGTAGGAATAAAATTCACATCCGTCAGAAATGAACTGATCAGCAGATTTTTTATAACAGCATGATTTTGATCACCCTGCTCTGGTTCATAATAATCTCCGAAACTGCCCCGTGAAGGCAAATCCGAACTGTATGTAGCACTGACAGCTCCGGGTATTCGAAGAAGTTCCTGTCTGAAAGTTTCTTTTGCAGAGGCACTGGCAAGGTGCCTGACATTTTCAATAATCAAGACATTTTCGCGCTGCAATCCGGGAGAAACTTTGGTGGCAAAATTCAATTGCTCATAAACCACAAAAGCGCCTAACATCAGCACGATAGATACCGTAAATTGAAAAACGACCAATGAACTTCTCAAAAATGCATTGCCACCCGTCGAAGCCGTACCCGTCATTTTTGAAATATCAATCGTTTTGAATCTTGAAAAATAAAATGCCGGATAAAGTCCGCAAAGCAAACCTGTCAGTAAAGGCAAAAGAATTATAAAAGGTATTATTTCGGGTGAGAAAAGATCAGAAACCGTCAGATTGAGAGATGTGAGCTTATTGAAAAAAGGCAATGCAAGAATAGTCAAGACAGAAGCAAGTGCCATGGAAATAACACTGAAAAGCAGGGATTCCGTCAAAAACTGACTAACCAGTATACCTTTATTCGAACCTAATGCGCGACGGATTCCGACTTCTTTGGTACGTTTTATAGACCGCGCCGTAGAAAGATTCATGAAGTTTACGCAAGCCAGCAGCAAAATCAAACCGCCAACAATACTGAAAATATTAACCTGCTGTTTGTCGCCGAGTGTTGATAGCCGTGAATAAAAATCTGTCGCATTAAGGTGCAATGATTTTAATGGCATCAATTTCACATCCAGTCTGTCTCCGTTTTGAAGTTGTTTCAAAAGGTCCTGTCCTACGCGCTCATACGCGGCGGGTGCAAATTTCCTGATCATTGCCGGAAATTTGGATTCCAGATTGGCAAGAACTTCTGGTGTAGGTTTTTCACGGAATTTGGCCCAGGTATCTACCTGAAGCCAGATCCAGCTCCACGCAAAATTCTCTACAACTTTGAAATTTGCCATGGGTAATAAAAAATCAACTTGTAGGGAAGACGTTACCGGCAGATCTTTCATCACTCCGGTAATGGTATAAACTGCTCCGTTAACTTCCAATGACTGTCCAACAGGCGATTTTGTACCAAAATATTTTTTGCCCATCTTTTCAGTCAAAACCAGGCTTCCCGTATTGTCAAGCGCTGAAAGTCCGCCTTCTTTCATGGGGAAAGCAAATAATTTTAGAAAAGAAGTATCGGCTGCTATTGCCCGGTCTTCATTATATTGTAAAGATTCCTGTCCGGGAATATTCCTGCGAACAATCGCACTACCCAGATTGAACGTTCTTGCGGTTGTCTCAATTTCGGGATAATCTGCCGCCAGCCTCGGACCTATTGGCGGTGGTGTATTTGTGGTTTTGAATTCCTGGTCTCCCATTTTCATGTCCAGCGTTACCGAGTAAATCCGGTCAGCATCAGGCAGAAATTCGTCAAAACTTCTTTCATAATAAACATAAATCCCGATAAGCCAGCACGCTGCCAGTCCAACGCCAAGGCCGGTAACATTGACGAGCGAAAAAAAAATCTGCCGCCGAAAATTCCGGAATGCCACTTTAATATGATTGGTTATCATCGTTTTATTATTAAGAAGTTAGGTAACAATAACTATTCAAAAACAATGTATCACTCTGATTTCAAAGATTTTACAGGATTCATCAACGCCGCTTTAATGGATTGAAAACTAACTGTCACTAATGCAATGCCAACTGCGGCTATCCCGACGAGAACGAAAATCCAGGCACTGATTTCGATGCGGTAAGAATAATTATCCAACCACTTTTGCATGAAAAACCAGGCTAACGGAGTGGCAATAACGATAGACAAAACGACCATTTTTACAAAGTCTTCGGAAAGTGTATAGACGATGCTTGAAATGCTCGCACCTAAAACTTTGCGAACGCCGATTTCCTTGGTACGCTGTTCAATGACCATCAGCGCGACAGCAAATAATCCCAGACATGACAGTAAAATTGCAACGCCAGACGCCAGACTGAAAATCTGAGAAAGCCTTTCTTCCTCCTTATACCAGGCATTTGTATTTTCGTCCATATAGGAACCGATGAATTCTGCCTGTGGAGCAACTTCTTTCCAGACTCCTTTCAATTTGTCCATAGCGCCAGCCAGACTTTGCGGCGTGACACGAACAAAAATATAGCTGATCGGATCGGAATGTGAAAGATGTAAAGTAATTGGTTTTTGATCCGCTTTCAGTGAGTATAAATGAAAATCGGGAACAAGTCCGATAATCTGATATTTGACACCCGCTGTATCCGTTTGAAAAAATTTCCCGACAGGATCTTTTTCACCGATCATCTTGGCCATACTTTCTGTAATGATCACACGATCAAGAGAATCTGTCGGGTAAGCAGGATCAAATTCCCTGCCGTCAAGAAGTTTTATACCAAGGGTTTTTGCATATTCGTAATCCACAGAAACCCAGTCTGAGGAGATTTCTTTTTCCTTGTAGGTAAACCCGATCACACTTCTTGAAGTGCTGTGGTCATTTCCAACACCTAGATTTACTGCACTGCCGGACACGCCAAGGATTGTCGGATCATTGCCCAGCGTATTACGCATTCTGCGCAAAACCTGCTGTCCGTTCACCTTGTTTCCAACCGGAATACTGATGACCTGATCCTTGTCAAAACCAAGCGGCTGTGTTCTGAGATAGCCAACCTGCTGAATAGCAATAATAGTACAGCAAATCAACAAACTCGATAAAGTGAATTGGGTAACGATCAAAGAATTACGAAGAATTCCGGGACGTTTCAATGTGATTTTCCCTTTTAAAACCTCAACCGCATTAAATTTTGACATTTGCCATGCCGGATAACCGCCGGCCACCAAAGTGACAAGTATAAAAAGGCCAAGAATAATAGTTAAAGTCTCCGGCTGAAAGACATATCCTAACGTCAATTTCCCTCTGAAAGTAGCATTGAATTGTGGTAAAAAAGCATAAGCCAACAAAAGGCCAGCGAGAAAACCAACAAAACAGATCATAGACGTTTCGCCCCAAATCTGTATAAAAAGTTGATTTTTAAGTGCTCCAAGTGATTTTCGAACACCAACTTCCCGAGCCCGCGTGAAGGAGCGGGCAACACTCAAATTAATAAAATTGATACAGGCAATCAGCAGGATAAAACTCGCGATACCCATCAGTGCGAAAATCAATGTTGAAGAAGATGAACCACCGGAAATGTCTTTTGCAAAATGTACATTAGCCAGTTTCTGTAATCTTATAGCGAAAATATCTCCTCGTTCATCTGGTTTTGCTCCACGCTTTTTCAAACTGGCAATGTTATCAGCAAAATATTTTTTTGAAAAAGATTTCAACCGGTTTTCAAAAGACGCCTGATCGGCGTTCGGGGTCAATTTTACATATACATTGTGAGACATGGCGTCCCAATGATCCTTTTCACGTTGATAACCTTCGTGATTTTCGATACGAATAAATGCATCGTACTGTATGGTTGAGTTGTCCGGAAAGTCACCCAATACACCTGTGACAATATATTGTTTTTGATTTCCGCCATCCGATCCCAGCTGTATCTGTTTCCCAATTGGATCTTCGCTTCCGAAAACTGCCTTTGCCATATTCTGGCTGATCACAATATTACTAAGGTTATTAAGCGCAGTTTCAGCACTTCCTTTCAACATGGGGAAAGAAAATATTTTCAGAAAATCAGGATCAGTAAGCATGACCTGTTTGTCAAAATACTTGCCTTTGTATTCCACCAGACTACTCCCGTTCATTAATCTCGACGCGGCTTCAACTTCCGGATATTCTGCTTTCAACGCCGGTGTCAGCGGCATAGGCAGTGTACCGCTCTTTTCTTCTTTTTCTGGATTGTTAGAAAACAAATAAGCCTGAAAAATCCGGTCGCCGTCTTTATGGAAATTGTCAAATGACAACTGGAAATAAGCCGTCAGAAAAAGAAAAATGCTGATACAAAAAGCTACCGAAAGCCCGACAATATTGATCGAAGCATAACCTTTACTTTTCCAGAGATTTCTGAATGCAATTTTGAAGTAGTTACGTATCATCTAATGGTTATTTATCGATTGAAAAACCTATTTCCTGTTCAGTTTCTGCAATAATTCTTTGACGTTCACTTTCAGATTTTCCGTTGGCGTTCAAAGTTCTTTCATATTCAAAATCCTCGCCGTTTTTGACAAATTGATAGTGCATATACATTTGCCCTTCCGCATTATATTTTATCTGTTTTGAAAAGGGCTGCTTTTTATCACAGACCGTTTCAGTATGTTCAGTTTTTTCAATTTCTACGGTTTCATCATCTGCTTTTGAAACTTCCTCTTCCGGATCTTCGTCGGAAAACAAGGGTGGTATCGGAGGCTCAGGAGGAGGAGGAAAAGAAAGATCCAGAGAATCGAGTACTTTTTCCTTCAATGCCAGTCGCTCAGATTTATCCAAAAAAGACAGATCAAAAGTATGGTCATACTTTATTGTTTGCCCATCGATTGTCCCACTGATATGGATAGAGACAGACTTTCCATCGTCTTCAATACTCCTACTCACAGACCGCGATTGTCCGAAAGCAATCGAATTGATGGTTGTAAGCAGAATGATAAAATAATTTTTCATAGCTGAATGAGTTGCTTTTTTAATTTCCGGGTTAAATAATCCTGTTCTAATATTAACATTGGGACTACCTGCTATGGCAAAATGAAATAATTATACCCGAATACTGAACGCTAGATAACTTATTAATTACAAGCATTTTAAATCAAAATAAAAATAAAAAAAGTGTCCGATTATGGACACTTTCGTTCAGTATTGGACTTTGGTTAATCTTTCGTGAATTATAAAAAAAGTACTTTAATTTAATCAACGTCTAACAAATTTTTGAGTGTTATATTAAATATGAATTCAATATAGTTATCTTCAAATAGGCAGGTTTTTTATATTTGTATAGCAAACAAAAAACTAAAAATGAGTACTTTATCAATTCATACGAAACTAGAAACCTTAACCCCTGCCTTAAAGGATGAGGTTAATGATTTTATTGATTTCTTAATCGAGAAATCAACAAAAGATAAAAAAAAGAAAATTATTCCTGAGTTTGGAAGTGCCAGAGGTAAAATTAGAATGTCTCCGGATTTCGACGAACCTCTTGATGACTTTAAGGATTATACAGCCTGATCATACTTAACAGAGATAACAATTTTAAACATTATCAATTACCGATAATCTGGTAAACCCTACTCCGATTTCAAAGATTTCACCGGATTCATCATCGCAGCTTTTACACTTTGGAAACTGATTGTAATTACTGCAATTAAAACCGTCAGCAATCCGATAGTCGGGAAAATCCACCAGCTAATTTCTATCCGATATGCAAAACCTTCCAGCCATTTGTTCATCGCGTAGTAGGCAATTGGCGATGCAATGACAACGGAAATTAATATTAACATAACAAAATCCGTTGATAACAACGTCACAATTCCGGCAATCGAAGCACCAAGTACTTTTCTGATACCGATTTCCTTGATCCTCCGTTCGGCTGTAAACGTTGCAAGTCCAAATAATCCCAGACAGGAAATTAATACAGCGATGATTGTAAATGTATTGAAAAGTGTTGCGCTGCGCTGTTCGTTTTTGTAAAGGCTGTCAAACGTATCATCAAGAAATTTATAATTCAGCGGATAATTTGGTACCATCTCAGCCCAGATTTTCTCAACCGATTTTATTGCCCGCGCCTCATTTCCCCTGGTGTATTTTACATAAATTCCTTTGCTCCATTCTGAATCCGTAAACAAAACCAGCGGTTCTATTTTCTCCCTTAAACTTTTATAATGAAAATCTCTGACTACACCAATGATCGTTCCTTTTTTACCCTGAAAATAAAAACGCTGCCCGACTATTGGTTTAGGAATATTCAGTTTTTTGACTGCGGCTTCATTTAAAACCACATTATCCTTATCAACAACACTGTTTTCCGCAAACCACCGGCCATCTGCCATTTTCAGGTTGAACAGGGATTGAAAATTGGATTCCACAGCAATCTGTCCCACCGTTGGCTTAAAATCCGCTGGCCGGCCATCCCAATCCAGACTGCCACTGTGGCTGCTGTTGATATCAACAATATTAGAGCTTGAAATCGTCACATCTTCAATTCCCGGCTGATTCAAAAGCCGGGCTTTCATCGTCTTTGCTTCAACCTTTGGAACCATGTTCCATGGAAGTGTAAAAGTAAACGTTCTCCCCCTGTCATAACCTAGCTTTGCATCCCGGATAAATTTCATTTGCTGGAAAACAATAAGTGTAGAGATCAGAAAAACAACCGAAACCGTGAATTGCACAATCACCAGTCCTTTTCTAAAATTGCCGTTATTTGATCCAAAAACGTTATTTCCTCTTAATGTTTCAAACGGCTTGAAAGAAGATAAAAGCAGTGATGGATAAATGCCAGTAAGCAAAATGGCAAAAAATGTTGTTCCTAATAATACATACCATAACGATGAATTCGTCGGCGACAAGACAAATAATTTTCCCGTTAAATCATTAAATGCAGGCAACAAAGCATAGATCAGGATCAGTGACAGACCCAAACTTAAAAGGCAGGTCATTATAGATTCAGTCATAAACTGGCCAAATAAATGGGAATGTGTGGCGCCTAAAAGTTTTTTCATACCCACTTCTTTTGCGCGCATACTGGCTCGGGCTGTCGTCAGATTAACATAGTTGATACAGGCTACGAACAAAATCAAAAGCGCCAATCCGAAGAAAATATAAACGGTTTTGTGATCGCCTTTATCCTGCCCGGCTCTCTGGATAGCATTATTAAAATGCATATCTGCCATTGATTCCGATTCCAGCACAATTTCTTTTGAAGGATTTCCTTTATCATCCTTTTTTGCATTTGAAATAATCGTTGTCAGTTTTTTATCCAGCTTTTTCAAATCAGCATCAGGCCTTACCAAAATAAAAGTTTCATAATTGAAATTCCCCCAATTATTGTCATTTTTAAAAGTACCCGGATCGGATAAGTAGGCACTTAGCGGCAAAATAAAGTCATATTGAAAACTTGAATTGGCAGGATTATCTGCCAAAACAGCTGAAATTCTATAATCCAGAGAATCAATCCGAACGATTTTTCCTGAGATATCAGCTTTCCCAAACAATTGCTCCGCTTTCGATTCCGTCATCGCAATATTTCGGATTCCGGATTTGAAATCGTTAAGAGATCCATCCAGAGTTTTGTAGTCGAAAATCTCAAACCAGTTGGAATCCACGTAAGCAACATGATCCGCCAAAATCATTTTCTCTCCAATCTTGATCGGCAAATTTGAAGAATTCATTATCCGGGTAACCTTTTTAATTTCCGGAAGCGATTTTATTTCGTTGGCCAATAAAAGCGGCGTGCTTGACCAATGCCAGGTTTCCTGTTTGCTAACCTGATAATGCGTCAAAATCCTTTTGATCTGATTTGAATTTTTATGGAAGGAGTCAAAACTGGATTCATTTTGCACCCACAAAAGAATGAAAACCGCGGCCACCATCCCACCCGAAAGTCCTATGATATTGATTGAAGTAAAAAGTCTGGAACCCAACAGGTTTCTGAGTGCAATTTTGATGTAGTTTTTCAACATGACGTTAGGCAGCGTTTATCTTAGTTTATTGCTTCAATCTATTTTTGCTTTTCGAAACAAATATTTTACTCACTTTTCAAACTCTTCACGGGATCCGTCATAGCTGTTTTCAAACTTTGGATACCAACGGTTAAAATGGCAACTGAAACAGCCAACACTGCCGAAACGGCAAAATACCACCAGGAAATTTCGATCCGGTAAGGAAATTTTTCCAGCCAGATATTGGCAGCATAATAAGATATTGGCAGCGCGGCAACAATGGCGATCAAAACCAGTTTGACAAAGTCAGTTGATAATAAGGTAGTGATACTCGCAACGGAAGCACCCAAAACTTTTCTAATGCCAATTTCTTTAACTCTCGTTTCAGCATTAAAAGTGGCCAGACCAAACAAACCGATACAAGAAACAAAAATGGACAAAATAGCGGCCAGCGTAATCATTTGTTTCCATTTCGCCTCGGTTTCATATCTTTTCAGATTCGTGGCATCTTCAAATTTATATTCAAACGGCATGAAAGGCACGTGGGCATGAAATATTTTTTCGACAGATTTGATGGTTTCCGGAATGTCGGTGGAATTCAATTTGACATAAATCGTACCCAATTTATAATCAGGATCCTGTGTCAGCAAAAGCGGTTTTATTTTTTCTTTCAAAGAAGCAAAATGGTAATCTTTAATCACACCGATCACCTTGTATTTGCGATTTTTCCAATCAAAATTAATTTCCTTCCCCACCGGGTCTTTCCAACCTGCTTCCTTCACAAACGCCTCATTTACCACCACCGATTCCATGGGATCCGATGTAAAACTTTCCGAGAAATTTCGTCCTTTGGTAACCGGAATCTGTAAGGCGCTCAGAAAATTGTCGTCTACTCCGATGTAACCAAAATCAATACTTCCATTTTCTATTTGCGCACCGGTTCCGTTGTAATTACCATTAAATGCTGCAACGGTTTTAACACCAGCCATATTTTTCAACTCCTGTTTAATGGCAGCAATTGATTCTTTACGGTTATCTCCCCGTCCGACACTAAAACTCATCAGATTATGATCATTGTAGCCTAAATCCTTATTGGTCAAATATTTAAACTGGGAATAAATGATAATGGTGCCAATAACAAGACAAATCGACAAAGCAAACTGAAACACGACCAGACCTTTCGTAAGAAAATGTCGCTGCGTCAGTTTTGTACGATTGTAAAGCGTTTGCGCCGGACTGAATCCCGACAAAACCATGGCAGGATAAAATCCCGCAACCAGGCCGGTAAGCAGAAAAAGACCGAAATAACCGGTGACAAGTTTAAAATCAAGTAAATAGGAAAGCGCCAATTGCTTGTTTGCCAAATCGTTAAAAATTGGCAAAACCAGTTGCGTTAAAACAATAGCAAAACTGAAAGCGATAAATGACAAAAGAAAAGATTCACCCAAAAACTGGTACATCAGCTGCTTCCGCTGACTGCCAACAACTTTACGAATTCCAATTTCCTTCGCCCGTTTGAGTGATCTGGCGACCGTGAGATTTATAAAATTGATACAGGCGATCAGTAAAATGAAGATGGCAATTCCGGAGAGAATGTAAGAATAAATCGGGCTGCTGCCGTTGGATAATCCGTTTCTTAAATCACCGGATGCATTATCCAGATGTATCGTCAAAAATGGTTGCAGATCGAAGTGAATTTTTTGTTTAAAATCTTTGATCTTGCTGATTTCAACGGCGGATTTACTTTTAAAAACCTGATCAAGTTTTGGTACAACGGAAAGATAATTCGCTTTGTCGTGCAGCAAAACAAATGTATTCATATAAAAACCAAGCCATTCCTGATCCGTCCAGCCACGGGTCTCCTGAAACTTAAAAGGAATAACTGATTTGAACTGAATGGAAGAATTTTGAGGGCAGTTTCTTGCTACTCCGGTGACGTTAAAAGTTTCAAACTTTTCGCCGATTTTAAGCTCCATTGTTTTACCAACGGCATCTTTTGTACTAAAATATTTCTCAGCCACATCTTCGGAAATCACAATCGAATTAATACCTGACAACACTGTTTTCGGATCGCCGTGCAATAATGGCATTGAAAAAACGGTAAAGAAATTATCGTCTGCAAAAAGGACTTCCTCGTTAAGCAGATCTGTACCTTTTTTGGTAACAAAGGAGCTGCCCTGCGCTCTTACGATTTCCTTGATTTCGGGAATTTCCTGTTTGAAAGACGGACCGTGGATCGCGTTAGTACTACCAATCACGTGTGTTTCTCCATCCTGTGTCATCGCCACCTTAATCCGATAAAGCTGATCTTTATTTTGCTCAAAACGATCAAAACTTACTTCGTCTTTGGTATAAAGCACAATCAACATGCAGCAGGTCAGCCCCAGAGATAACCCGGCAATATTAATTACCGAAAAAACCTTATTTCTGATAAGATTGCGAAAAGCGATTTTGAGATAATTCTTTAGCATGGCTGTTGGCAAGTAGCTTTTAGCGGTTAGTGATTAGCTTTTAGCCGTGGCTTCGAGCTTTTTTTGAGTTTTAGAAATTTTACCTGGAAGCATTAATTAATCAAGCATAAAATATCACTTTCAATATTTACAAAACCTCTATCTCATTTCGGGAAACAAATATTCAAAACCAAGTCCCCGAAGTTAAAACGCCAACAGCTAACGGCTATTCGCTCCTTAGCGATTTTACCGGATTTTTCAATGCCGCTTTTATCGATTGGAAACTGACCGTTAACAATGCAATTCCCACCGCGAGAATTCCGGCTAAACCGAAAACCCAGACGGGAATATTGATCCGGTAAGCATAATCTTCCAGCCATTTGTTCATTGCAAACCAGGCAAGCGGCGCGGCAATTGCAAATGCGATAAGTACCAGCTTTACAAAATCTTTGGAAAGCAGATTGACAATCTCAGCAACACTTGCTCCAAGCACTTTCCGCACACCAATTTCCTTAACCCGCTGTTCCACAGAGAATGAAGCCAGACCGAATAATCCCAGACATGAAATAAAAATGGCCAGACCAGCCAAAATCCCTACAATTTCACTCACCGTATTATCGGCCCGATACAATTCCGCAAAATGATCATCAAGAAATTCATATTCAAACTCTTCATCCGGTGCCATATTTTTGAAAGCTGCCTGGATTTCTGCAATCGCTTCTTTGGCTTTATCGCTGCTTATCCTGACTGACATTTCTCTGTAACCCCAATCCGTTTTATCAAGAATACAGAGCGTTTCAATTTTGTGGTGAAGGGAATTGAAGTTAAAATCTTTACAAATTCCGACGATCACACCGGCAGAATCCATACCTCCAAAACCGAAATTCTTGCCCACCAGATAATCCATTGGTTTTCCAGGCGTGTCTTTTAACAATTCTTTGGCCAGTGTTTCATTAACGATATAAGCATTTCCATTATCTGCTGCATTTGCTTTTGAAAAATTCCGGCCGGCAACAAGTTTAATTTTATACAAAGTCAGATAATCAGGATCCACCACCACCTGTGAGCTGGCCATTTCCCTGACAGGTCCATCTCCATGAAACTTGACACCGCTCTGATGTAAATTGTTTCCAAGTTTTTGTTGGGAACCAGTTACTGCTGTGATATGAGATTTACTTAATAATTCATCTTTTATAGCTTGATAATTTTTACCCGATTGAACACCCAAAGGAATCGTAACAACCTGTTCCCGATCAAAACCGATATTCGCTTTTTGCATATATTTTAACTGGCGAACGGTCAAAACAGTCGCGATCATTAGAAATATTGCACCTGCAAACTGGCCAACAACGAGCACATTCCTGAACGAAAGTTTCTTCCTTCCACTTTGCATCCTTCCCTTTAAAACGGTGATTGCATTGAAAGAAGAAAGATAGGCCGCCGGATAAAGTCCGGAAATAATTCCAACCAGGATAGTACCCAAAACCAGCGAAATGAGTAATAGCGGATTGGTGAAAAATGAAAATTTCAGTTCGCGCTGACTTAATTCATTGACATATGGCAGTAACATTTCAACAAATAAAATAGCCAGAATCAGAGAGAAGAAACACAGCATCACAGATTCACCAAGAAACTGCATTCCAAGTTGAAAACGGCCTGAACCACTGGCTTTTCTGATACCAATTTCTTTCGCCCGCCCGGCAGAACGCGCCGTAGAAAGATTCATAAAATTGATACAGGCAATCAGCAGAACGATGATGGCAACGAAAGAGAAAATGTAGGTATACGTTTTATCGAATTTTTGGTAATTCTGATAATCATGTGTGATATTCACAGAATTGGCATGAACGTCTTTAAGCGATTGGAGGAAAAGCTGATAATATTTCCAGCCGCCTTCTTTCATATGCCTTTTCAGATAATCCGGGAAGCGTTTTTCCATGGATGCAACATTGGCATTTTTTGACAATTCCAGATAAGTCACCAGCCAGTTTCCACCCCAGTTTTCCATATAATTCGGCTTGATGATCGTATTAAACGAAAACAATCCGTCGAATTGTAAATGTGAGGTTTTGGGAATATTTTCAAGAATTCCGGTTACCGTAAACCGTGTTGTATCACCTCCGTAAACGGTAATTATTTTTCCAAGTGCATCCTCATTTCCAAATATTTTAGCGGCGCTTTCTTCTGAAAGCACCACGCTGTTCGGTTTTTGTAAAGCCTGATTTCTGTCTCCTTTGACAAGTTTATAATCAAAAATTTGAAGAAATGTGGAATCAACAAAGTAACCGGAAGGGATACTGAATTTTTTATTATCAACCCGCAGTTTGACTTTATCCATCATTCTGACCCGTGTAAAATTCAGAACTTCCGGGAATTCATTTTTCAGTGTTGGCCCCATTGGAAACATGGACAAAGCCACATTCTGAGGTGCCACCATACCTTCAAATTTCTGGACTTCATCCAGTCGGTATACATTCTTTTTATGAATGTTATCAAAGCTTTTCTCATAAAAAACAAAAAGCATGATCACAATACAAGCCGTCATCCCGGTAGCCAGACCGAGAATATTAAGCAGAGAATATCCCTTATGCTTCCAAAGGTTTCTCCATGCGATTTTGAGATAGTTTTTTATCATTTTTCAGGTTTTGGCTTTTGGCTAATTGATATAATCTTTCCGATATTTCGAGCGTACCGATATAAAATATTCTGTTTAATAATAGCTTCCGATTCTCTGTAATCCTGGCGCTCAAAGCTAACTGCTAATAGCCAATCGCTCCCATTTATTCGCTTTTCAAACATTCCAAAGGATTCACATTCGCAGCTTTTACCGCTTGCATTCCAACTGTCAGCCAGGCAATTACTAAGGCGGCAATGCCTGCGCCAAGGAAATACCAGACTTCCAGGTCGATGTGTAATGCAAAGCTTTGCAGCCAATATCCGGTTATCAGATAACTGATAGGCAATGCAATGACTACTGCTGCAATGACCAGTTTTGTAAAATCACTTGAAAGCAGATATACGATACTGAAAACGCTTGATCCCAGCACTTTACGAATTCCAATTTCTTTCAATCTTCTTTCTGCGGTAAACGCGGCCAATCCAAACAATCCCAGACAGGAAATCAGAATTGCCAAACCGGCGAAGTATTTTGAAAGTGACGCAACTCTTTGTTCCGCAGCATATTGCGCCTGGTATTCCTGATCCAGGAATTTGTAGTCAAGGGAAAATCCGGGATTGTATTTTTTGTAAAGTTCTCCCATTGACGCTAAGACCAACTTTTCCTTTCCAGCCGCAATTTTAGCCATGATAATATAGGTATCACCTTGCGATAAACGGAAAAATAACGGTTTTACATTTTCATGAAACGATTCAAAATGGAAGTCTTTGGCAACACCAACAATTTGCATATCCTGTCCCCAAAGTTTGACCGTTTTTCCAACGGGATTTTTCAATCCCATGAATTTTATGGCTGCTTCGTTGAAGATTATTTTAGAACTATCTGCACTAAAATCTTTGGAGAACAACCGACCTTCTTTCAAACGAATTCCAAGCGTCTGCATCATTTCATAATTCACGCCGACATTTTCAAACTCTGTTTTGTTATCTTCCGCTTTGCCTTCCCACCATACTCCGAAAGTGCCTGAATTATGCCCCGTCATATCATGACCGATGCTTGATGCATTTAAAATTCCGGGCATATTTCTTAGTTCAGAAAGAAAAGTTTCCATTTTCGCATCATCCCCCATTTTCCCTTCTCTGGTAAAATAGACAATGTTGTCTTTATTGTAACCCAAATTTTCAGACTGGACAAATTCAACCTGTTTGTACACAACAATTACCGAAACAATCAGGATAACGGAGATCGTAAATTGGAAAACAACCAGACCCTTTCTTGCCCAGACTTCACCAACGGAAACATTTAATTTTCCTTTTAAAACAGAGATCGGATTGAAACCGGAAAGGTATAAGGCAGGATAACTACCCGAAATTAAACCTGTAACAATTACAACACCAAGAAGAGACAAAATTAGTTTTGGGTCATAATGAAGGATCAGATCCTTGCCCGTTATTTCATTAAATTGAGGCAAAAACAATAAAACCAATAACACAGACAGAAAAAGTGCAAGGAAAGTCATCAGCATCGATTCACCCAGATATTGATAAATGAGCGTCTCTCTATATGCCCCAATGGCTTTTTTAATACCAACTTCCTTAATTCTGCCCGACGCTTTGGCCGTAGAAAGATTCATAAAATTGATACAGGCGATCATCAATATGAATACGGCAATAATTGAAAATAACCGGACGTATTCTATTCTGCCGCCCGTCGGTAATCCGTTCTCATATTTTCCATACAGATATCCGCTTGAATATGGACGGGCAAATAATGTCCTGTGAGTTACCTCACCATTTGTTTTTGTCTTAACAAGATTGGCAATTTTCTTGTTAAACTGATTGACATCTGTTCCGCTTTTCAGCAGTACAAATGTATCAGGCCCCGAGTTTCCCCATTTGATGCTGTTTGGATACTTATCTACATATAGTTCAAAAGAAACAACAAAATCAAACTGCTCAGAAGAATTCGATGGCGTTCCTTTAAAAATTCCGGAAACTACAAATTGCTTTTCGTGCTCAAATTCAATCGATTTTCCAATGACGTTTTGTGTGGTATGAAAAAGATTCTGAGCCAGTTTTTCGGAAATAACTATGGAATTTTTGTCACTTAAAACCTGGTTTGCATCGCCCTGTTCGAGGCCATAAGAATACATATTGAAAATATCCTTTCCTGCATACCGTCCCTTGCTTCTAAAATCGTTATTTCCCTCCGATAAAGTCGCCACAAACTGTTTTGACGAAATAGCATACTCGACTTCCGGCATTTCACTTTTCAGCGTTTCAGCCAAAGATCCGGATGTTGACTGTGCCGTGAGAATACCTTGAGCCTGCACACGGTTTTCCATCATCTGAAAAAGCCGGCTGTCTTTTTCGTGAAATTTATCAATACTTAATTCATCATTAACCCAAAGGTATATCAACAACGAACAGGCCAATCCTGCGGAAAGTCCTGTCAAATTGATAAAAAAAGTGCTTTTAAACCGCTTGAAATTGCGATAGATAACAAGGAGATTATGTCTGAACATAGTTCAAGAATTTTTTAAGAGGTGACTGTGACTAATGCTTTAATAGTTAAAATCAAGGCAATATCATGTCTGGCTAATAGCTTAAATATGGTTTAGTATTTCAAAAAAGCGGATTTCGAAATACTAAACCATCATCGGAAGAAAACTTTTTGTTCGAAACCAATTCGAACTCTTGTTACTATATGTTTATCTAAACATGAATCTTTTCAGTGACCACCTTGCCATCGAATAAATTTACAATTCTGTGGGCAAAACCTGCATCATACGGCGAGTGAGTTACCATGATAATCGTGGTTCCGGCACCGTTCAGCTGACTTAATAAAGCCATTACTTCTTCCCCGTTTTTCGAGTCAAGGTTACCCGTCGGCTCATCCGCAAGTATTGTTTTTGGTGTTGCAACCACGGCACGTGCAATCGCAGTACGCTGCTGCTGTCCACCGGAAAGTTGCTGTGGAAAGTGATTGCGGCGGTGCATCATGTTCATGCGGGTAAGTGCTGCTTCTACTTTTTCCTTACGTTCAGCAGGAGGTGTTTTCAGGTAAAGCAAAGGAAGCTCAACGTTTTCATAAACAGTAAGTTCGTCGATCAGGTTGAAGCTTTGGAATACAAAACCAATATTTCCCTTACGAATCTGAGCACGCTGGCGTTCAGACATTTTGCCAACCTCAGTACCATAAAACTCATAAGAACCAGCGCTGGGATTATCCAGCAAGCCAAGGATGTTCAAAAGGGTAGATTTACCGCAACCGGATGGTCCCATAATAGCGACAAATTCCCCGTCTTTGATCTCCAGATCAATCCCGTTAAGGGCAGTGGTTTCTACTTCCTCGGTAGAAAAGATTTTCTGTAAGTTGTCAATTTTGATCATATTTTCTTAGCTGTTGGCTGTTAGCTTTTGGCTGTTAGCTGGTTATGGGTATTTCTTACGTGTTGGCTTGTTATAGTTTTTTACTGCTAGTATTCTTATTTCGTATTTCCGTTGGCTCGGATGTTTAAATTATTAATCCGAGCCAACCACTAATTTAGAATTCTAAAACCTCATTATCTCCAAAGTTCTCATAAGAACTCGTAATCACTTTTTCACCTGGTTGTAATCCTTCAAGTACTTCAAAATATTCAGGATTTTTACGTCCAAGGGTTATTTTGCGTTTTGCTGCACGTTTGCCGTCTCCACCCAAAACATACACCCAGTTTCCGCCGGTTTCAGAGAAGAATCCGCCAACAGGCAATAATGTTGCTTTTGATGGTTGTCCTAGTTGTAATCTGATCGGTGCAGATTGTCCGCGTTTGATCAGCTCAGGTGCGCCGCCTTTCGGGAATTCCATATCCACCTCAAAACGTCCGCTTAATACCTCAGGATAAATTTTGATAATTTTCAAAGTATATGCCTTGCCGTTAAAGTCCATACTGCCCTGCAAGCCGGCAAAAATTCTTGAAATATAATGTTCATCAACACTTACACGCATTTTGAAACCATTTAAATCATCAATTTGTCCAATATTCTGACCTTGATTAATATTTGAACCCACTTCAACATTCATTGAAGAAAGCATACCCGAAACCGGCGCTTTTACCACCAGATTGTCAAGTGTTTGTCTCCACAAATCAACGTTTTTCTTTGTATTGGTAAGTGTTCCTTCCAACTGTGTGATCTGCATTTTCGCATTTTCTTCCTGGTATTTCTGCGACTCAATTTCAATCTCACGCTGTTTTGTCAAACGTTCCAGTTCTCTTTTGGTTTTAAGAAAATCTGCATCGGGAATTACTTTATCCTTGTATAGTTTGATATTCCGGTCGTGTGCATCTTTGGCCTGATCAATCTGAAAATCCAGTTCACTCAAACTTTTCTGCAAAGCGAAACGCTCCACACGTAATCTTTGACGGGTATTTTGAAGATCATTCACCAATCGGCTGGCTTCCGTCTCAGATTGAAGAAAGCTCAATTTAAGGCTTTGATTTTCAAGACGTAAAAGTATATCACCCTGTTTTACCATATTACCGCCTTCTATCAGTTTCTGCGTTACATAACCGCCTTCGATGGCATCCAGCTGGATTGTTTTTAGTGGTTGAACAACCCCGGTCACTACAATAAATTCGTCAAAAACACCTGTTTTCACGGTTGATATTGTCAGTTTATCCTGTTGAACATTCAATTTGCTTCTCTTGTCGGCGAAGAAAAACTGATAAACCAAAAAGCTAACCAAAAGGACACTTCCGGCAATAATTCCTATTCTCCGGCTGTTCCAAAATTTCTTTGGCTTCACTTTATCCATCGTTGATCCTCCTGTGAAATTGGATCCGCTGCTCCCCGAAACTGGTGTTTTAACTTCCATTATATAGTCAGGCTTATAAATATCGTTTAAAAATCTTCTATCTTGTTATATCCAATCCTTGTGCCAGAAAAACCGGACAATCATAACTAATTGAAAATCAATAAAATTAAACATTTTAACATTATCAAACATGTTCAATATCGGACACTTTTGTTCGGCTTCGGACAAGCCAAATTGACATCGTTCGTACAGATATCTGGCCTTCAAACCATTACTAAAAATTCTAATCAGGGGAATAGTTTTTACAAATCAGCATAGAAGATTACGTTAAGTAGCTTATTAGCTTAAAAATTACGTAAAAATTAACCAATATTGCTTTATGATTTAGTGATCAATGCAATATTTGACTGCGAAACAAGAACCCAATATTAGCCAAAGCCAAAAAACATGCTCCTTTCCGAAGCCAAAATTCTAATAATTGATGATGATGTCGATGTTTTAAGTGCAGCAAAATTGTTGCTCAAACGTCATGCAAAACTTGTCGATATTGAAAAAAATCCGCAAAAATTACCTTTTCTTGTTACCAACAGCAGTTATGATCTGATTCTGCTGGATATGAATTTCACACGTGATGTCAATAGTGGCCGTGAAGGATTTCACTGGCTCGACAGAATTCTTGACATCAATCCGAATATAAAGGTGATTATGATCACGGCTTACGGAGATATTGAAATGGCCATTCGTGCCATAAAATCCGGAGCGACTGATTTCGTTTTAAAACCTTGGGAAAATGATAAACTCATTGCAACCATTGAAGACGTATTAGCGGAGAAAAAAGGTGATAAACTGGCAGCAGGCACCGAAGAAAAAGGTGACAGCAAAAAAGAAAAATCAACTTCCGATGCTATTATCGGACAAAGTGCCGCCATGCTTCATGTACTAAAAACATCAGAAAGAGTCGCTGCCACGGATGCCAATGTCTTAATTCTGGGTGAAAACGGTACCGGAAAAACACAATTGGCAAAACACTTGCACCAGCATTCACAACGCGCTGACAAACCTTTTGTCGTTGTGGATTTGGGTGCGCTGAGTGATTCTCTTTTTGAAAGTGAACTTTTTGGTCACGTTAAAGGCGCTTTTACAGATGCCAAAGATGACCGCGCCGGGAGATTTGAAGAAGCAAAAGGCGGTACTATTTTTCTTGATGAAATCGGGAACTTGACACTTTCATTACAGGCCAAATTACTGACTGTTTTACAGGAACGCAAGGTTACACGTGTTGGCTCAAATAAATCAATTCCGCTGGATGTTCGCCTGATTTGCGCAACCAATATGAATATTGAAAGTATGGTAGCCGATAAAACTTTCCGTCAGGATCTTTTTTATCGTATTAATACTATTGAACTGGATCTTCCCCCACTTCGTGAGCGCCCGGAAGACATTGCACCGCTTGCAGAATTTTATCTGAAACAATTCCGTAAGAAATACAATCGTCCGGTTACGGATATCAGCAGTGCATTGATCAAAAAAATGCAGCAATATAACTGGCCGGGAAATATCCGTGAATTGCAGCACGCTATTGAAAGAGCTGTAATTCTCTCCCAGGAAAAAACATTACAGCCAGATGATCTTTTCCTGAAAACATCAGGCGAACAACCAACCACTGCCACAGGTTTTGATCTTGAAGACATGGAAAAAAACATGATTGTTCAGGCAATGAAACGTTTTAATGGAAATATTACGGATGCGGCCAGAGAACTTGGGTTAAGCCGGGCGGCTTTGTATCGAAGAATGGAGAAGTATGGACTTTAAATTTTAGTTGAAAGTGGAGAGTTGAAAGTTAAGACCGGCGGCGAGGTTGAAAGTGATGTTGAATAGTTCGGGATGGCATACAAAGTTTTCGATTTACCGGATTGCATAAACAGCTTAAATCTTGTTATTCCTAACCAATGGAAAGCCGATTGCCGAAAGCCGACAGCCCCTTTGGCATATTTTTTACGCCTTTTATCGTTATGTTAACGAACTTCACATTTCAATTTTTAACTAATGATAAAGTATTGCAAGCTGATTTTTCTTCTTTTTTTGACACAAATAAGTTTTGCCCAGGATAATTCCATAATCTCCGTCCCGCTTAAAAATGTAAAATTGCATCAGGGATTTTGGCATGAAAAACTGGAAACCGGACGAACTGTAACGATTCCTCACGTTTTTCAGGAATGTGAACAAACAGGTCGGATTGATAATTTTGCAGTTGCCGGAGGATTAAAAAAAGGTGTTTTTCAGGGGACGAGATTTGATGATTCTGATGTTTTTAAAGTCGTTGAAGGTGCTGCTTACTCACTTCAAAATCATTATGACGCCAAACTGGATCGTTACCTGGATAGTCTGATCGTACTTTTCGCCGCTGCTCAGGAACCTGACGGATACTTGTATACCATCAGAACAATTAACAAAGACACAACCGGATCTTATGACTGGATTGCCGGTCCTTCCCGATATTCTTTTGAAAACGGCAGCCATGAACTCTACATTGTGGGGCATCTTTATGAAGCTGCCGTTGCCCATTACAACGCCACCGGAAAAAAGACTTTGCTGAATATTGCTACCAAAAACGCAGATCATCTTGTAAAAACAATCGGCCCGAAACCCGGACAAATGATCGTGGTGCCGGGGCATGAAGAAATTGAAATTGCTCTTGTGAGACTATACCGCACAACCAATAAAAAGGAATATCTGGATCTTGCACATTTCTTTGTAGACATGCGCGGTCGCTCTGATAAACGGACGCTTTTTCTTGATGAACATAAACTTGGCCCTTCTTATTTTCAGGATCAAAAACCGGTTGTAAAACAAACCGAGGCAGTTGGACATGCTGTTCGTGCGCAGTATTTATATGCAGGTATTGCAGATATGCTCACGATCAATGATGATCCACAATACAGTAAAGCCATTCATAGCCTTTGGAATGATGCTACTACAAAAAAACAATATATCACCGGTGGTGTTGGAGCAAGAGCGGATGGTGAGGCTTTTGACGCAGCTTACGTTTTACCCAATGACAATGCTTATGCGGAAACATGTTCAGCAGTAGCCAATCTGATCTGGAATCATAAAATGTTTTTGTACACCGGCGAATCCAAGTATATGGATGTTTTTGAAAGGACTTTATATAACGGATTTCTCGGAGGCATGTCCGTTTCTGGCAATGAATTTTTTTATGTTAATCCAATGGCTTCTAATGGCATAAATGATTTTGGTCATGGATCTGGCGCCACGCGTCATGAGTGGTTTGCCTGTGCCTGCTGCCCGACCAATGTTACCCGTTTTCTGCCGTCCTTACCTGGCTATGTATATGCAACAAAAGCTAACGAATTGCTCGTCAACCTTTTTATGGATAGCGAATCGGAATTGAATGTGAATAATAATCAGGTAAAAATTAATCAGAAAACAAATTATCCCTGGGATGGAAATATCAAAATCACCGTTTCACCAGCAAAATCTGCCACTTTTCCGGTTTCAATAAGAATTCCGGGCTGGGCTAACGGACAGGCGATTCCGGGGGATTTATATACTTATCTGGATAAAGCAGCAAAACCTGTCGTGCTAACAATAAATGGCAAAAATATGCCTGCAACGATTGAAAATGGTTATATCAAATTAAACCGTCAGTGGAAATCGGGTGATGTGGTGACGCTTGCTTTGGACATGCCAGTTAGAAAAGTGATTGCGAATGCAAATATCAAAACGAATAAAGGAAAGGTTGCCATTGAACGCGGTCCGGTTTTGTATTGTGCAGAAGGAAAAGATAACAATGGAAAAGCTCTTTCCATGAACATTGCTCCCAATCAGGCATTTACCTCCGAATACCAAAAAGATTTCCTCGGCGGACTTACCGTTTTGAAATCAAATGATACAAAATCAGCCGTATTGATTCCTTATTATGCCTGGGCAAATCGAGGCGCTAATGAGATGACAATCTGGTTTGACGAGAAGCAATGATAGAATTTTGAATGAGTGAATGATAGAATGATAGAATGATAGAATGATAGAATGATAGAATGGGTTGCTCATTGGGATGCCACGACCGTAATTGAGTCGTGGCATTTTTGGTTTAGGATTATATTTTTCTTTTTACTTGATATTCTTTTTTAGTTTTTCGAGGTCTTTTAATTCTCCCTCCATGATCATGCTCATGTCGCTGTTTTTCATGATATCGTTGTCGGATACCAGTCTGCATTTGAAATACATTTTGAATGGTAAACTTTTGCCTTTGAAAATTAATGCGCCGGCGGTTTTTAACGCTTTTCCCATTCCAACTTCCACTGGTATTTCAAACATTTGACTGCTCTTTGCCTTCACCTTGGTAACACCTTTTACTGATCCTTTTGCCAGTCCTTTTTGCTTTCCCAAATCAAAAACATAAGAAGGATCCCGGAATTCAACTGAGAATGCGTTGGGATTTATGAGTTTTAATTTAATGGATATGTCAGAATTACTTAACCGGAACTTTTCAATATCAAAATCTTCCATTTCCACTTTTGGTAAACGAATAAGTGGAAGTCTTTTATCCTGATCAAAATGCAGCGTGTCTTTTCCTAAAAATGGTTTTGCAAGATGCAAATATGTTTCGAAATGATAATCAGCACTATCCTCTCCTACCGCCGCACTTTTTTTACTCACTGTCACCAGTTTCTTAACCTCAATTTTAGTCGGTAGCGTAACCGTCGTAGTATCCTGCGATTTCAATACGAGAGAATCTGCATAATCACTTTCAATGATTTTCACTCCATTCATTTTTACCAGATATCTAAAATTTTTGATATCCAGCCCGACTGGCAATGGATTGTCTACCAATAATTTAAGAGACATTTCCATGGTACTGTCTGTCACATGGGTTATTTTACTGATACTCATTTCTACCTTCGGTTTCAGGCCGGAAACCGGATTGGCATTTTTTGATTTATAAAGAAAAAAGGCAACTCCAACACCGATCAGTAAAACCAGGATTATAATTAAAAGAGATGATGTTTTTGAGCGGTCCGTCATAAGTGCAGTGTTAATTTGATTATGGAAGCTGCCCGCCCAAAAATCATTCTTCAATTCCATCTGTATTATTTCCAGTTTTCATGTAATGCTTTGAGGAGTTTTTGCGCCTATTGAAATCCATTTAAAAAATAGTTGTGGATATATGTCTTCATTAAGTTATTCAAAATGAATACAGAAATGAATGTCTGGTTTGGTATGAATATTTACTAGAAGCCATAGTATTACAAATAACCAATTACCATCAACTACTTAAAAATTAAACTATTATAATCATGAAAACTGCAAAAAGTAAAGTAACGAACACAATCAGTGAAAAGGATCATGAAAAGTTGACTGAACTTTTTATCGACGGTTTGAAAGATATCTACTGGGCTGAAAAGCATTTGGCTAAGGCACTGGTAAAAATGGAAAAAGCTGCGACTTCTGACGAATTGAAAGCTGCTTTCGAAAAACATACAACGGAAACGGAAGAACATGCAAGTCGCCTGGAAGAAATTTTCGGAATAATCGGCGAAAAAGCTCAGGCGAAAAAATGTGAAGCCATGAACGGATTACTGAAAGAAGCTGACGAAATTACGGAAAGCACTGACAAAGGCACAATGGTACGCGATTGCGGATTAATTATGGCAGCGCAAAAAGTTGAGCATTACGAAATTGCTTCTTACGGAACGCTTAGAAACATTGCAAGAACATTGGGTCATGAAGACGTAGCCAATATTCTTCAAACTACATTGGATGAGGAGGGAACGACAGATCATAAATTAACCGAACTGGCTGAAACGTATGTAAACGAAGAAGCTAATCAGGAATAGTATTTCCTTTCCTTCATAATAGAGCGCTGGATTGAGGTTAATTACCTTATTTCCAGCGTTTTTTTATAATAAACGCTGTGTAAGTCTTTTTTTTAGATGTTTATCTAAAAATTTTTTTTCTCTATCACATATAGAAAAATCGCCCGTCAAAAGTTCGTCATAATGAACAAACTCTGACTGGCGATTTAATATACTATCTTAATAATTCAGCTGAATTATTAAGCCAGATTAAGTTTTCCATGATCTCCCGGATCACCTTGATGTCCGGTAACAGCTGCTTTTACCATTGAAAAGAAAACAACCATTTTGGAAGATGGGCTATCCCAATATGCGGCCTCATCCGTAGTTACTTTAAGCACTACCAGATTTGGATCTTCCTTTCCTTCCGGAAACCAGGCTTTTGATAACGGGCTCCACAATTCTTCTTTTTTCTGTTCGTCCTCAACGATTGTAGCGTAACCTGTCACACTTAGATACGTATTATCTCCCGGATGTGAGTAAATCAAAGTAACTTCTTCCCCACTTCCTGTCTCCTGGCCGATTTCAGTTTGTTTGCTTGTAAAAAACCAGGCATTTCCTTCCTCATCTACTTCCAGAGTGGTCATAGGACGCGATTCGATTTTACCATTCTCATAGGTTGTGTACATGCAAAAACGAATATCTTCAACCAATGATTTTAATTTTTTTATTGCTTCCGAACTTTGAAGGTTCTTTTCCATAACTATTTAATTTTAAGTCTGTGATGAATATGAATTACACACACAATTAAAATAACCGTTCCAAAAGTGGCAAAGCATAGCAATAAGAGCGTTCGCCTGCAATTTAGAAAACGCAATTTTTATTAAACCTTCCAGTTTTCGAGCTGATACGCACTATCCCAAAAAACGTATTCAAGTTTGGAAGCGATTATATAAGCTTCTGTCATTTTTTTCCTCACATTTTCCGAAGCATTGTCCGCCAGATTGTTACAAATCGACAACGCTTTTTCAACGGATGCGGCAAATTCTTCCCCTGCATAAGCGTCAATCCAGTTTTGATATGGATTTGGAGAACTCTGATGTGCATAAATATAGTCGCCGATTTTCTTGTAAATCCAGAAACATGGAAGTAGAGCTGCTACCGAAACTTCGAAGGATTCATAAGCCGCTGCGGACAACAAGTAATTGGTGTAAGCAAAACAGCCGGGAGCTTTTCCGCTATCAAAATCAATGATATATTCTTTGAAATAACTTTCATGTAAAATTCGCTCAACGATGATCGCGTTTTGGGCAAATTGAAGAAAATCGAGCAATTCCTGACTTGTTCCGGCCCTGGTTCCCGCAGTTGCAAGTGCCTTCGCGAAATCAGCGAGATATAATGAATCCTGATAAATATAGAATTTGAATTTTTCAACCGGCAATGTTCCGGTTTTCATTTCCTGATTAAAAGGATGATCCTGAATTTTATTATAAATTGGTAATGCCTCGTTCCAGAGATGATCTGTAAATTTCATAGGATGTTAATTATCGTAATTTCGGATTTGCATTACTTGTGGAGAAAATGAATGATTTAGCGGACCGGAGCCCTTGCCGGTTGTAATATTTTTCCCTGCTTCAATCGCTCCGGCGATATAAATTTTGGCCAAACGGATGGATTCGGTTAGTGAATTTCCAAGCGCGACATAAGTTGCAATGGCAGAAGAAAGTGTGCAGCCAGTCCCGTGGACGTTTTTACTTTCGATATACTCACTTTCAAAAATCTGAGGTTTCTCCCCTTTTTGAACAAAAACATCGAATAATTTGGGAGCGATTAAATGTCCACCTTTTAGTAAAACGGCCTGACAACCTTTTTCAATCATTTCCTCAGCAGCGACTACCATGTCATCCGTATTACCGATTTCTCTTCCAACCAGAATTTTAGCCTCATCCAGATTCGGTGTAATTAAGTCTGCGCGGGGAAATAATTCTTTCCACAAAACATCAATAGTTTCATCCTGAATCAGTTTTGAACCACTTGTTGAAACCATTACAGGATCAAAAATCACAAATCCGGGCTTAAAACGATCGAGAATTTCTGCGATTATCTCGGCCGTCTCAACGGTATTGATCATACCAATTTTGACTGAATCGATCATGATATCTTCAAAAACGGCTTCCAGCTGAGATTTCAAAAACGCACCTGGCACCGGATGAATGGCCCTGACTCGTGTTGTGTTTTGCGCAGTCAATGCCGTGATCGCAGAAGTGCCATAAGCACCCAAAGCTGCAATTGTTTTAAGATCGGCCTGAATTCCGGCACCTCCCCCGCTATCGGATCCGGCAATGGTGAGTACTGTGGGATAGCGCTTCATATTTTATTAGTGTTGTTAATCATGGATTTTAAAAATTTCGCGGCTTTGAAAGGTGAAGCCGCACTGCAAATGGCTGAAATAACTGCAATGCCTTCTGCTCCATTGGAAATTGCCTCGACAACATTTGATTCATTTAGTCCGCCGATCACCACAAGTGGATTTTTGCTGTGCGCTTTAACCCATTTTAAACCGTCCATTCCCCAGGGCGCCAAAGTATCTGTTTTTGAAGGAGTTGAAAATAATGGACTCACGGCGAGGTAAGTTAAATTAAGATTTTCAGCCTCAATTACATCTTCTTTTGTTTCAGCTGACAGACCGATTATTTTATCTGGCGGCAATAAATCTTTTAATATTTCATAAGGCATATCACTTTGTCCAACATGAACACCATCAGCATCGCAGGCCAATGCAACATCTACCCGATCATTTATGATTAGCGGGACATGATATGGATGAAGTATATCTTTCATCTTTTTCGCCCGGTCAATGAAAGCACGGGTTCCCAAAGATTTTTCCCGAAGCTGAACCATGGTGACGCCACCTTTTACGGCTTCTTCCACAACCCGGAATATGTCTCTGCCGAGGCAGGCATTTTCATCGGTTACGAGGTATAGTTGCATAAATTCTATTTTTTGTAATTCAGGAATTTACGGAGGTTGGTTGAGTGTATTATGTCACCCCTCCGGGGTTTTGGAACGGTTCGTTAGATTTTTTTAATATAATAATTTCATCCCTTCGGGATTGTGGCTAGTTGAAAGTCATAAATGGTACAATCCGAAATTGAATTTGATATTTTTCTTGCAATTGAATGAATCGTATTGTCTTGGAAAAGATTTTTCGAATCATTGCCCAAATCATAGAAAGTCAATTGGTTAAAATCCCGAAGGGATGACATTTTTATAGAAAAGATATTACGATCTGTTTTTTACAACCCCGACGGGGTGACATAATCATTCAACCAATTTCTCTACATTATTTGCTGACCAAATTCTAACGTTAATCAAAAACTATAACAACCTTACAACCGCCAATTCCACCAGCTCTTCCGGCGACAATTCCGATAATGAATCCAAAAACGCAATTTGAAATGACCCCGGTGATTTTGTTTTTTCAAATGCTTTTTCACCACAAACACCCATCATCGCGGCCGCCGAAATGGCCGCTTCAAAACCATCCTCCTGAATTGCGAAAAATGCTCCCGCAATGGCTGAAGCAGAACAACCCATACCTGTAACTTTGGTCATAAGCGAAACGCCATTATCAACGTAAGCTACTTTTTCACCGCTCACGATCACATCCGTCGCACCACTCACACTAACCACGCAGCCATATTTTTCGCTTAACAATTTCGCAGCTTGCAAACTATCCGTCGAATTTGCCGTACTATCAACTCCTTTTGTCTGAATGTTACTTCCAGCCAAAGCAAGGATTTCAGAAGCATTTCCACGAATTAAACTGGGAGACGCTGTATTCAATAATTCTGAAAGTGTAACATTCCGGTAAGCCGTAGCACCTGCACCAACCGGATCCAGAATAATGGGTTTTCCAAATTTCACAGCAGCCAGCATCGCTTTTTTCATTCCTTCCACCCAGATCGGTGAAAGCGTTCCGATGTTAATTACCAAAGCGCCGGCAATGGCAACCATATCTTCAACCTCTTCCACAGCATGCGCCATAACCGGAGAAGCACCAATCGCCAGGAGCGCATTGGCGGTGTAATTCATCACAACAAAATTTGTAATATTATGAACAAGAGGCGATTTTGCTCTTAATTCAGTCAGGTTCTCTGCAAGATTTAATTTCATTTTTACCGGGTTTTGTAAGAAAACAAAACGAATGGACGCCTGGACAGCTGTACCCGGAATTGAGATAACAAAAGTGAAAACTTCTGTTTAAACGCTTTTTCCTACGACAGTACAAACTGTTTCAGGTTCAAAGGGTATTTCTCAGTCCAATTTCGGACACCCCTAAAGCCATTCTTATCTGCGAATGTAGTAGTTTTGGTCATTATTAAAAACTGAAAGTGTTTTTAACACCGGTTTTTCTTATCCTTGCTATCTCACATCTAAATTTCTATTTTTTTTACTAATGATTAAAGCGGCAATATTTGACATGGATGGATTGCTTATCGATTCAGAACCAATCTGGACCGAAGCGGCAACCGAAGTGATGCAAAAAGTTAATTTCAAACTTACACACGACCTGAAACTTCAGACAACCGGCTTGTCGATAAAATTATTTCTGGAATTCTGCTACCGCATTCAGCCCTGGAACACGCCGGACCGCGCTGAACTTGAAAATGATATTTTAACTATCGCACACAAAAACATTATTGCAAACGCCAAAGCGATGCCCGGCGCGATTGACCTGATCAAAAACCTTCATGCTGAAAAAATAAAACTGGCCGTTGCTTCTGCTTCTCATATGGAGTTGATTGAGGCGGTTTTGCGCAGACTGGAAATCATTGATTATTTTGATACCTGGCATTCTGGTGAACTGGAAGAGCATACCAAACCACATCCGGCAGTATACATTTCGACGGCGGCAAAACTGGGAATTCCTGTGCATGAGTGTATTGCATTTGAAGATTCTTTTACGGGTCTTCGTTCTGCTTATGCTGCTAAAATGATCACTATTTGTGTTCCAAATCCGGAAGTTTACGACGATCCGAAATTTGATCTTGCCCATTACAAATTGCGCTCACTGGAAGAATTTGATATTCTGGCGGTTGGAGTTTAAGAATAAATGCGATATTAGTCCGGAAGAAAAATTTTCTTCAAAGAGAGTTCCTTAGCCATAGAAAAATCAGATCAGCATGACCGGTCTCCGCCATTTCAGTATTATGATTGCCGTCCGGATAACAGTTATTATTCTGACAGTTATCCTTTTGTTCCGGTTGGTTGAATTTCATACCAATGAAGGTCTGATCTATATTTTGGGCTCGATCGTGGTTTTTGTTCAGGCTTCTTTACTTTACAATTATGTAACGAAGGTGAACAGAAAGCTAATCTATTTTCTGGAATCCGTTCGCTATTCTGATTTTACGATCAATTTCCGGGCGGACAATACCATGGGTACGACCTTCAGGGAATTGAATCAGCAGTTTAATGAAGTTTTACAGGCCTTTCGTCAGGCAAGGGCAGAAAAAGAAGCCAGTTTGCAATATCTGAATACAATTGTTCAGCATATCGGAACTGGTTTAATCACTTTTGACGGCACTGGCCAGGTTAATATTATCAACAGCGCAGCTTTACGGATGCTTGGCATTTACCGGCTTCACCAGCTTAGCGAACTGGAAGATAAACATCCCAGATTGTACGAATTGCTGGCCAATCTGAATTCCGGTGTCCGTGAATTGTACCGTACGCCGGCAGACCAGCCTCTTGCTTTGCAGGGAGCCGCTATTCAAATGCATGGAAAGTGGGTCAGGATTGTGGTTTTGCAAAATATCCAGACTGAACTTCAACAACAGGAAGTTGAATCGTGGCAAAATCTTACCCGTGTTTTACGTCACGAAATCATGAATTCCATGACACCGATTGTCTCACTGGTTGGAACAATGCGGTTGATTGTTAATGAAGATATTGAACCAAGTACTTCAAATCACGAAGCTGTTGGTGACCTTAAAGAAGCGCTTCAAACGTTGGAAAAAAGAAGCAAAGGCATGATGCAATTCGTAAATGCCTACCGCGATTTCACCACATTACCAAAACCAAATTTTTCCACATTAGCCGTTAAAGAATTGCTCCATGATGTGATGCAGTTATTGCAAACTGACCTCACAGCAGCTGGTGTTTTATGGCAAATTAATATCAAGCCGGAAACACTTTCGCTCAAAGCAGACAGCGCACAGATCCAGCAGGTTCTGATCAATCTGATCAAAAATGCTTCTGAATCCTTCACATCGCAAACCAGCCGGATGATTTCTATCAATGCTTATGTGACGGATGGCGTTACGGTAATTGAAGTGGAAGATAATGGTGATGGAATTGAACCAGAAGCGCTTGACAATATTTTTATCCCTTTTTATACCACGAAGAAAACGGGGTCAGGTATTGGACTAAGTCTTTCCCGTCAGATTTTGCAGCAGCATGGCGGACAATTGAATGTGAGGTCTGAGGTTGGGAAGGGTACTGTTTTTTCTTTGGTAATTTGATAGGTTACACGGAGAACCACTGAGCGGACGCCGCGCGGGTTAAGAAGAGATACATAGAGTTTTTTATAAAATTCAAATTCCATCTTCATAAGCAACTTTTTGTTACCCGTCCGACGGTAGAAAAAACCGTCGGACGGGTGGCTAGTGAAATAAACTTTGGAACGGGCAACCCGTCGGACGGCTTTTTCCGCCGTCCGACGGGTAACAAAAAGTTATTACTGGAAGGTCAATCTCAAAACAAAACCTCCGTGTCCCTCCCTTTTTAACCGCGCGGAGTCCGCTCTGTGTCCCTCTGTGAAACCTAAACCAACCCCTGCAAGCCCGAAAAGCTTTTTCCCAAAACCGCCACATCATCCGCATTCAGCCAATCTTTCAACAAAGAGGAATACAAATCCCTGAAATCTAGCGTGTAACGCAAATCGCCACCATCCAGATCCACCAGATTCGGAGCTTCATTATACACTAGGGAACCACGAGGCGGACCGCCGATCAGAAATACGTTATTTGCCGTCCCATGATCCGTTCCGTTGCTCCCGTTTTGTTTTACCCTCCTTCCAAATTCACTAAAAGTCATGATCATTGTCCGGTCCAGTTGACCTTGTTTTTTCAGGTCATCAACAAAAACACTTACCGCATCGGCATATTGTTTTAATAATTTATCCTGCTGATTTCTTTGTCCCACATGCGTGTCAAAACCAGAAAGTGAAACGTAATAAACCTGAGTATCCACACCGGAAACAATCAATTCAGTTATCGTTTTCAAACTTTTTCCCAGTTCAGTATCCGGATAATCGCTGTAACTTCCTTTGACCTGACCTTTTTGATATAGATAATCTGCACTGGATTCGGTATCCGCCAGTGTTTTGTATAAATAACTTACCTGATCATGATCATCCTCGGAATGATGGATTGTTTTCGCAAGATTCCCGGCCATTCCGTTTTTTGTTTGGCGATATAGCTTTTGCGGATCCAGCATGGCTAATCCGTTTGCCTTGCTTCCTTTCATTGCCAAACTTAGCGTATCGTCAATTTCGAGCATATGATGCGGTTTTATTTCGCAGCCTGCACAGGTAGAATCCAGGTAACGGCCAAGCCAGCCGGTATTTAAATATTGATCCGCATTACTCGCTGTTTGCCAGATATCCATGGATCGGAAATGTGATCGATCCGGATTTGGATACCCTACATTATTCAAAATCCTGACCCGGCCATCATCATAAAGTCTGCGGAGAGATTCTAATGCAGGGTTTAAAGCTATTTCATCATTCAACGTTAATATCTTTTCTTTTTCAATCGCCAGAACAGGTCGTTCCCGATAATAAATATCATTGCGATATGGAATCACTGTATTCAATCCGTCATTGCCACCAGACAACTGGATTACAACCAGAATCTTTCCATTTGGATCTGCGGAAATTCCAGCTTCATGCGCTTTCAGAAATTGTGGAATCATCATCGTTCCGGCTGTTGCCAAAAGCGAAGTTCTTATAAAATCACGTCTTTTCATTTCGATTTTATTTAATGAAATTAACTGATTTGATATTCAGGTAAGCCCATAATGGCTAATGTCAGTTTCCTTATGTACTGCGTCCTGTCGGCAACAGCGGTTTCTTTTCCCGTAATTACAGCCATAACTGTTGGTGCCGGTTTTACTGCCAGCAATGTCCCGCATAAAAAATCAGGTAATTTCTGATTATCAATTGTTTCAAAACGTTTTGCCCATTGATCCCAATCGACATCGATTTTAGAATTTTCACCTTTCTTCTTCACTGTCTGATCATTCACATCGCCACTTTCTTTGGCTTGTATTTTCTGCGTTGTAACGCCCGCCATCAAATTCGGAAGCTGCATCCTGAATAGTAAACTTGAACTATCAATCCAGTTTCTGCCTCCAGGCCAGCCAGCAACATTGGGAGGATAAAAGAGAATTTGACCCAAAACTTTTTGGATATACAAAACCGGATCTTTATTGATAAAATCTGCATTTAATGTACGCTGAATACCAATAACCAACTCAACCGGCGATTTTATCAACATGTTTTTTGAGGCATCATCATAAAACCATTTGGCTGTAAAAATGTTATGCATCAGCTGGCTGATGTTGTAACCGGATTTGTAAAAGTCCTCAGACAAGTCAGCAATTCGTTTCTCGTCAGGAATTTCACTCACAAAATTCCGGTAAATTTTAGCGGTTATAAATCTTGCCGTTTGTTTTTGTTCCAGGAGAATTTTGATAATATCCTCACCCTGAAAATTACCGGTTTTGCCAAGAAAATTTTTCGTATCACTATCATGTACTTTTTCCCGGAATTCAAATTCACCTTTGGTATTAAATCCCCAACCGGTAAATGCCCTTGCGCCTTCCTTTACATCTTTCTCAGTATAATTTCCTCTGCCAAGCGTGAACAGTTCCATGACTTCCCTGGCAAAATTTTCATTCGGTTTATTTTTTCTGTTTTGCTGGTTATTGAGAAATTGAAGCATAGCAGGTTCTTTTGAAACTGCCATCAGCATTTCACCAAAATTACCAAGTGCATTTTTCCGTATCGTGTTTAGATAGCTTTGCACAAAAGCAGAATCCTGCACACGACAAGCAAAGTGGCCGTGCCAAAAAAGTGACATTCGTTCCCGTAGTATTGTTTCAGCTTTTGCCATTTTGGACATCCATGCCAGATTCAGTTCCCGGATTTCTTCACGGTTTTTCTTCATCTTTTCTTTTTTCACTGCATCCGGGTCGGGCGACATCATTCCTTCGCTCATCAGCGGCGGCTCGGATTCTTTACTTACCGTTTCAATCGGTGTGAAATTCTCGCTGTCGTGAAAAAGTTGGCTGAGCGCTTTTTTGATAGAAATATCTCTATCCGGCAAACCTCCAAACCCCGCTCTGCGGTACAAATGAAGTACGTCATTACTTATTTTTAAATCTTTCATAAGAACGTATTTTATTGTTGGACTGACCAAATAGCCAAAGGTTTAAGCCGGCAAAAATTCTATTTTAAATAATTAACAATCAAATCAATAAGAAATCATCATGCTTCGTTCATGAAATATTATTATATTTTATCAATAAATATTTCTATCAAAAATGAGAGGTAATTACAACCAATTTTAATATTTATCAGTCTTATTAAAAACGAAGAAAAATGAGAAAAATATACTTTATCTTGTTGGGAGGATTTCTGCTTTGTGCCTGTCAAAAATCGTCGGTAGATAAAAAAGAAGAGGGTTTGATTCGTTATAAAGAAACCGTCACGATCAACGATGTACCGCCGGCATCACTTACTTTTTTTGAGGTATCAGATAGTCGTTGTCCCGAAGGAGTTAATTGTCTTGTTGCCGGTTTCGCTCAGGTCGATCTGTCCCTGGATGGCGTTACCACTGAGGGAAGAATTACGAATCATGTAAAAATGTGTATTGGATGTGGTGAAATCGTGCCGGACACGTTGGACTATAATTTCGCAGGTCAGGGATACCGTTTTATTTTGAAATCCATATCACCTTTGACAAAGCCACAAACCGAAGTAAAAAAAACAGATTATGCAATTTCTCTTGATATTAAAAAGATTTAACACGCAATTTCGAAGAAAAGATATGATACAGAATTCAATTTACTTTCTGGTTTTGCTTGTGGGACTTTCGTCCTGCAAAACGGAAAAAGTAGCGTTACAGGAAGGTACAGTATTGTTAAATTACCAGAAACCACTAACCATTGATGAATCGACAAAAACGGTGGCAACTTTTACAGAAGTAGCCGACTCACGTTGTCCAGAAAATGTCAATTGCATTTGGAGCGGTTCTGTAACGGTTGATCTTTTGCTGGATATCCAAAGCCAGAAATCGCAAAAAGCGGTTCAACTTTGTTTGTATTGCATGGCTGGAAAAGACGGAACCAAGATTCCGCCCAGTTCAGATGTAAATTTAGGTGGTGAAAAATATAAGATCGAGCTACAATCCGTAACCCCATCTCCAAATACGGAAGTCCAAAAGAAAAAGGAGGACTATGTTATTTCAATCAAAATTAATAAAGTATAAAACAAAAAAATGGAATACCGGATTGAGCAATCAACTCGATATTCCATTTTATCATTCACTCAATCTATCATTCAACATTCCCTGCCAGCTTGCTCTTTTTATATCCGTAACTGAAATAAATAACAAGTCCGATCGCCAGCCAGATTACGAAAATCAGCCAGTTGGACGCGCCAAGTTCAGTCATCAAATAAAGATTTGTAAGAATTCCGGCAACCGGAAGGATGGAGAAATTATGCTTAAAGCTAAGTACTGAAAGGATGATCCAGGTTATCCAGAAAATGACAGTCAGGAATTTGTGTTCGAAAATTTCACTCACTGTCAATCCTTTCCATTCTGCCACAATATCCTGGCCGTAAAAGGCAAGTCCCAAAATTGCTGCCAACAATCCAAAACCAACCAAAAACTTGCCATTAAGGTAAGGAACTCTGAATTTCGATTGTTTTGAAATCCCGGAATGATCCAGATAGAGTACGCCGCTGCAAACCAGAATAAAAGCAAAAAAAGTACCGACACTGGTTAAATCCACAAAGAAATCCATCTTAAAAAACAGTGCGGGAATACCTACCACCAATCCGGTTACGACAGTTGCAAAAGAAGGCGTATGAAATTTTGGATGGATTTTAGAGAATTTTTTCCATAACAAACCATCACGACTCATCGTCATCCAGATTCTCGGCTGACCGAGCTGATATACCAACAGCGCACTGGTAATGGCGATAACCGAACTAACCGAAATTAGGCCAGCCATAAAATCCAGCCCTATACTTTGGAATACGAATGCAAGCGGATCACTGACATTTAATTCTTTATAATTGACCATTCCCGTCAAAACCAACGTGATCAAAACATATAAAACGGTACAGATCATTAAACAATAAATCATTGCCTTGGGCATATCACGCTGCGGATCCCGGCATTCTTCTGCGGTGGTAGAAATGGAGTCAAAACCGATAAATGCAAAAAACACGGCAGCCACGCCACTTAAAACACCTTTAACTCCATTGGGCGCAAACGGTGTCCAGTTTTCCGGTTTCACATAAAAAGCTCCTGCAAAGATCACCAGCAATACCACGCTGATTTTGAGAATAACCATAATGTTGCTGGCTGTCCGGGATTCTTTTATCCCGATGTAAACCAGACTGGTTACCAAAGCCGTAATAAGTCCGGCCGGCAGATCAAGAATGAGATGAAAACCACCAATAGTCGGTGCGGTTTGATAAGCAAGCGCACCTAACTTCTCAGCAGCAGAAAGTGATTCCATGCCTGTACTTTGCAATTTTTGAAATGCATCCGCTGCCGAACCGGGATCTATTGTAAGGTATCCGGGAATAACAATTCCGAAACCTTCGAGCATACTTACAAAATATTTTGACCAGGAAATGGCCACTACCATATTGGAAACGGCATATTCAAGAATTAGAGCCCAGCCAATAATCCAGGCGAAAAGTTCTCCAAAAGCGACATAAGCGTAGGTATATGCACTTCCTGAAACCGGAACTGTACTGGCAAATTGTGCATACGACAACGCAGTGAAAACGCATGCAATGGCGGTAAAAACAAACAAGAGAGATACCGCAGGACCTCCGTTATAACTCGCCAAACCGATGGTACTGAAAATTCCGGCACCAACAATGGCTGCAATACCTAACGATACCAAATCCCTGACGCCGAGTATTTTGGTTAATCCACCATTTTCATTCGCATGAGCATCTTTTAAGATCTGTTCAACTGTTTTTTTACGAAATAGTGAAGTATTTTTTTCCATCCGGGTTTGTGAGATTAACCATTTATTTGATACACAAAAGCGAAAATAAGGATATTCCTATATCATCATGTTATCAGGTCAAAATTTGTTGAATTAATCATCCTATTTCCAAGGATAATTCTTTGTTTTCAATTTCCTGACAAATTCAATTTTATACATATTGATAAAACCTTCTTACTATTCGGTAAATGATAATTTAACTTTATATTTACGATTACTTCTTCCTATGCCCTGTTTAAGTATTTGCTATGAAATGTGCTCTGAGTTCTACGCTGATTTTTTCCTTTTTTTTACAAAGTGCCTGGGCACAAAATATTTTGTCATATACTACGGCGCAGGCACATTCGCACAATGACAACCGCCAGCTTAAACCTTTTCTGGAAGCTTCCAATCAGCAGTTTGGCTCTGTTGAAACAGATTTGATGCTGAAAAACGGAATTTTGTATTCTGTCAATAATGTTGAAGATACCACACCGGAAAGAACTTTTGAAAAGCTTTATCTTAAACCCATTACAGCGCAGCTGGAAAAAAACGGCGGACAGATCTATTCACAAAAAGATGTACCATTCCAGTTCCTGATTGATATAAAAACCAAAGCCGTTGAAACCCTTGATGCGCTGGTAAAAGAACTGGAAAAACATCCGGAAATAACTTCACCAAACAGCAATATTAGAATTGTTGTCAGTGGAAATATTCCGGTACCCGAATTATTCTTTCAGTATCCCGCATATATTTCTTTTGACGGCAATCCTGATATTACCTACACAGCTCAGCAACTGGAACGGATTGCACTGATAAGCCAGTCGTTTTCCAAATATACCAGTTGGAACGGTGAAGGATCTTTACCAAAAAATGATAAAAAACTGATTTCCAAGGTTGTTCAAAAAACACATGGTTTAAATAAAAAAATTCGATTTTGGGACACACCCGACAATATCAATACCTGGAAAACCATGATGAGCCTTCAGGTTGATTATCTCGATACAGGAAAAGTGATACAAATGGGCGACTATCTGCGTACTGCGCCACGTAAGTAAAAATAAAATCCTAATTAGTAGGCCGATTAATAAATCTGTAAGTAATACCGAAGACTTCACTTAACCCACTCCTTTTACATGTCCACAGATCAGGTTGTTGCACTTAAAAAAGTTTTAAAACCCATACATCTTTGGGCAATCGCAGTTGGACTTGTTATTTCCGGAGAATATTTTGGCTGGAATTATGGTTGGGGAGTTTCAGGAACAATCGGTTTTTTAATAGCTACGCTGCTGGTTACGATCATGTATGTAACCTTTATTTTCAGCTTCACAGAACTTACAACATCAATTCCACAAGCGGGAGGTCCTTTTTCTTATGCACACCGCGCCTTTGGCTGGTGGGGCGGTTTGATAGCCGGATATGCGACATTGATTGAATTTTTGATTACGCCGCCTGCCATCGCTTTTGCTTTGGGCAGTTACGCACATTTTTTATACCCTGATATTACAGTCCTTGAAACCGCTTTTGCCTGTTATGTTATTTTCATCGCCATTAACATGTTCGGAATCAAGGAATCAGCACTATTTTCGCTAATTGTAACACTGCTCGCTGTTGGAGAATTGCTTTTGTATGTTGGCATTGTCGCACCTCATTTTTCCTACGAAACATTTGTCACCGACCCAATGCCGTTTGGTTGGCAGGGCGTATTTGCTGCGCTTCCTTTTGCAATCTGGTTTTATCTGGCAATCGAAGGTGTAGCGATGGTTGCGGAAGAAGTTGAAGATCCGAAAAGAACCATTTCAAGAGGCTACATTTATGGAATTCTTACACTGGTAATTCTGGCGTTGGCTGTAATGATTTTCACCGGTGGCGTGACGAATTGGAAATTTTTAAGTACCATAGATTATCCTCTTCCGGCTGCGTTGGGCATTGTTTTGGGAAGAGACAGCAGCTGGACACAATTGTTTGCCAGTTTAGGTTTATTTGGTTTGATCGCCTCCTTTCATGGAACGATCATCGGGTTTTCAAGACAGATTTTTGCTTTGGCAAGAAGTGGTTATTTACCTTCTTTTTTAGGCCAGGTTAATTCAAAATTCCAGACTCCACACTGGGCACTTCTTACCGGTGGAATAATCGGATGTGTTGCTTTGAGCCTTGGTACTACGGATCAGGTAATTATCATTGCAGCGCTGGGAGCAGTTGTGATGTACATAATCAGTATGGCTGCCTTGTTTGCACTGAGAAAAAAAGAACCTCATCTGGAACGTCCATTTGTTGTTCCTGCATATCCCTATTTCCCGGCACTGGCTCTCCTTTTATCTGCCATTTGCCTGATCGCAATTGTTTATTACAATCTTGTTTTGAGTCTGTGGTTTTTTGGCGGACTGATAATAGTTGTTGGAATCTTTGTCGCTTCCGGAAAACATAAAATTTTGAATTGAATTATATGTAACTTGGACAAATCGTCCGACTCCGTAGCTCAGCTGGTAGAGCAAATGACTCTTAATCATTGGGTCGAGAGTTCGATTCTCTCCGGGGTCACCCAACGGGTTAAATCAGAAAATGGCTGATTTAACCCGTTTTTTAATATTTATCAACTTATTACTAATTAAAATATATTTATTTAGCCGCAATTCTTCTCTTTTAACAAGTTGTGACCTAAATAGAATTAGCCTTTGTCCTGATTAGTATTCAATGATTAGTTTTCAGGTGCGGTATAAGCGAAACATTTACATTGGAGGAATTTCAATGCCTTCATAATGCATGAGGCATTATGTATGTCTACCAAATACTTTATTTACTGCCACCAGTTCCTAAACAAAAAACTGTTGTTAAAACCAGGCCTTGTATTCCGCACTTTGATTTGTTTAGCAAATTAGCCATTCATGAGCCTCACCTCAACTGCTATCGAGAGAATACAAAAACTTTTATGGACAATAGGGTTTAATAGAAGTTATGCTTCTTTTATCTTTGTTTGTCAAAATTGATTCAGACTTCTCAGAAGAAATTTCTTCCAACGTGATTAACAACTCTGCTAAATCACCAATTCCCAAAAACTTGTTGGTGCTAGAAACCGGAAAGCCATAAGTATCCCTCAGTTGCAAATAACGTTTTTTAGGAGAATTGTCGGTATAGGTTACCCCTTGCCGCAAATCCTCCCCAACATTGTCACAATCCCCCCTTCCCCAATTCTTCCATCCGGCTTAATTTTGCATAAACCTAAAACCAAAAGCAAAATGAGAAAGATCAAGATTATGGAACATGTTTCGCTGGATGGGATCATCGAGCAGGGAGAAGGATATGCATATGATAACTGGACAGCACCATACAGAAGTCCGGCAGGTTTGGAAGCCGTTATGGAGTCACATGGCAGCGCTTTTGACTTATTGCTTGGCCGCGTTACCTATGATATCTGGGCGGCTTACTGGCCTTATGCAGGCAATACCCCGATAGCAAACGGAATTAATGCTGCAACTAAATATATTGCTACCCACCGCCCGGAAAGTCTGGAATGGGGACCGGTTGAAGAACTGGGAACGGATATCGTTGAAGGTGTTCGCAAAATTAAGGCTGCGGATGGTCCTGATATTATCCTCTGGGGAAGTTCAACACTGACATCTATATTGCTGGATCAGGGATTGATTGACGAAGTTGTGCTAATTACATATCCGGTTTTGCTGGGTAAGGGCAAACGCTTTTTTTCAGACATTGTTTATGCGCGCGAACTTGCTTTCGTAAGCAGCAAGGTTACTACCACGGGCGTGCTCATAAATACTTACAAACATGTTGGTGCGCTTAAAGTTTAAGACTTTATCGGGGAAAAGTGGGGGCTTGATAACCGATTGGATAATATACTCATGAGATTTTTATGCTGAAAATCCGGTTAAAATTCGAACTGGTCTATCACATAGTTTATCGGAATATTGAGATTAAAATTCATTTTATAACTATGATAAAAGTACAATGTCTGATCCAATTTAATCATTCATATTCTTTGTACTGAAATTCCCCCGGATTCCGTACATTTAACCATGAATACAATCAAAAGCGATCAGGAAGTACCTGTTTTTTCACTGGAACATGATCCGGTTCTGCCCGGTAAATTGTTCAGTATGAAACATTTTGAAGGTGTGCGGCCGCACCAGTCGGAGCTGCTTGTTCCGCATAGAAAAGATTATTATCTGTTTGTATTTGCCCGTCGTGGTGGTGCCCGTTTCTGGCTCGATATGACTTCACATGAAACCAGAGACAACACATTATATTTTATGGGGCCCAACCGGGTGGTTGTGAAAGAAGAACCAAAATGTATGTGGGGCACTGCACTGGCATTCGATAAAGAATTCCTTGCACTGCACGACAATGTTTCACTGGCCCGGTTGCCAATCGTTCTTAATGTGCAAAATGCCAGCGAATTGCAGTTATCGGAGGCTAACGTCGCTTTCGTTGAGGATATGCTGGCAAAAATGCAGAAGGAATTCGATGAACCTGGTGAGTGGCAGCAAAAAATGATAACCGCTTCCCTGACGCTGCTGCTGACGTATCTGAGCCGGGTTTATAACGAGCAGTACGAAAGTTTCACGCCTTCAAATGACAAATCCTTGCTGAAAAAATATCAAGCAGCCATTGAAGTAAACTTCCGGGAAATACATCAGGTAAGCGAATATGCAGCTTTGCTTTACGTTTCTCCGGGCCATTTGAGGGATGTGATCAAAACCCAGAGTGGTAAACCTGCCATCGCACACATTCAGGAACGCATGGTACTTGAAGCGAGGCGTATGCTGTTTCACACAGAATATTCTCTAAAAGAAATCGGTTTTGATCTGGGTTTTTCGGACGCTTCGTATTTCAGCCGTTTTTTCAAAAGGGAAACAGGACTGACACCGGCGGAGTATAGGGCACTTACCAGAGAAATGTATCAGTGATCCTGAGTGTTTATATCACATCCTAGTTCGGTCGCCCAAAAAAGAGGCGGTAACCGTTGGGATCAGTGACTGAAAAATGTCAGGTCGGACATGACGAATTGTTTTAGAAGAAATATAAAAATTTGACCCGCTAAAATCAGACTTTATAAATTGATAAGAGAAAGTGAATTCTAAAAAATGTTGGCCTCTGACAATCTGATTGAGTTTAGAATTGCCAGAGGCCGAGATTCTATTGTGCTTTGTATTGACCTGATACGTTACTTAATTCGATGCTTCAAGGCCATATCGTATGGCCTCTTCAAGTACATTAATATTTATATCTTTCAGCGTTTTGAAATTATACAATAGCCGGTCACACTCGCCTTGCCCAGTTTTTGACCATAGGCGTCGGAGAGGTATTTCTTATCTTCAATGCCCAGAATGTAAACAGAAATCCCGGATTTGTTTGCGCTCATACCAATCTGGTAGAAATCTCCCGTTTTGCCATCAGCGTATTTCATCGTTTGAAATCCATATCCGACATTTGGATTTCAAACAACTTTATTTTCACTGTTTTTACCATCCAGAAACCACAATTTACAATCTGGCATTATATCCAGAATGATACCGTGCAACGCTTGCATGTCACTGCGCTTTTTTTAAGGCTGACTGGTAATATATGCTTCGATTTCTTCTTTTATATCCATAAAATTATTGTTCTCCGCTTATACTTTCCCCTGGTACTTTGGGTCAAAATCCACCATCCATTCAATGCCGTATTTGTCTCTGAACATGGCAAAATAAGACCCCCAGGGGCTATCATCGATCGGTACTTCAACACTTCCGCCTGCTGAAAGTCCATTGAATAATTTGTCGGCCTCTTCACGGCTTTCTGCGCTGATGGATATTTTTGACCTGTTTTCATTTTCATCAACTCGTCCCATAAACTCCGGAACGTCATTGCCCATTAGGACGTTTTGCCCGATTGGCAGCGCGATGTGCATGATCTTGTTTTCTTCACTTTCCGCAATCGGATGTTCAGGACTTGACATTTCCTTGAAACGGACAATCGTTGCGAACTCTCCGCCAAATACGGATTTGTAAAAATTGAATGCTTCTTCGGCATTGCCGTTGAAGTTGATGTGCGGATTGATGAGTGCCATGATTTATAGATTGGTTTGTTTTTGTTTATTTTTCAAATTGCTGAGCGCAAAATTTCATAAAAGAATTACGTCAATAAAATTTACATTCTTGATCATGATCCACGCGTCCTATATTTCCTCAACCTTCACCATATTTTCCACTTATTTTTCTTTGTCAGTTCTTTTACAGTTTGTTTGACGTTCGAGCCTGGTTTTGTCTCTTCTGAATTTAATTGCCGATCAGCAATTTGTATTACCCAAATTTCAAAATCACCAACAAAACCAAACGTAGATTTATTTATGTCATAATCTATTTGAACCTCAATTGTATCAATCTTCTCAACTAAATGTGCCTTTTTTTTATGCCTTGCTGTGTTATACCACTGAACAACTGGCTTATACCCCAAATTAGCAAAATTTGTTATCAGTAGTTCTGCATTTTGAAAGTCATTTTTGGCAGGTTTAATTGATTGATTAATTCTTGTTGTGGCGATGAGATTGTACGGGTGTGCACTGCCTCTAATTGCTTCCAAAACAACTGCGCCTCCATAATTCCCATTTTCAAATCTAAAAGTAAGACAGTCACCCTTTTCAAAAACCGGTTGGCGAATGATTACTTTTTTCCGCGCTTTAGCTTTTGGTTTTTCTGTTTGCAACTCCGCAAGAAATTTATCCAGAGCGACTTTTCTCTTTTTTAAATCCCGATCATCCGCGTCCAGTTGTCGCCAAACTTCAAGATCTCCACCTGTTTCAATAACTTTTTTTACTCGTTCAAAAACGTTATTGTCAAGTTGTTTGCATTCCCATTGTGCTCTTGCCAGGGCAAACCAAAAGTTATTGCAATCATCAACATCTTTAATTGTCTTTTTATTGGCAGCAATTAACTTCTGTGAAATTTTTGCAACCTCAAATCCTTCATTATATAACTCGTAAAAATCACTGTAAATGTCAGCATAAGTGTCGTTAGAAGATATTGATGTTCCCCAGGCGCCCATAATCTCTGTGTCGTGTCGGTCTTTCAGAATTTCCCATTCTCAACCAATCAGTGAATTACAATGAAAAGTAATTCTATTGGTAAAAAGTAATATCTATCCGCATTTTACTTAAAAAATCTATTTCTATTGACAAACACTACATAGAATGATTCCCGCCCGAAAAAACCTGCGAAATGTACCAGTGATCCTGCGCAATTTGTACCATTTACCAATTCCAGACAATCTAATTTTGTCTCAACATAAACAGATGAACTATGAAAACCGTATTGATCACAGGTGCTAATAAAAGTATTGGCTTTGAATCCGCCCGACAGTTGCTGCAATTGGGCTATTTTGTATACATTGGAAGTCGCGATCAGCAGAAAGGCGAGCTGGCTGTTGGACAGCTAAAAGCAGAAGGACATGAAAATGTTGAGTCTATTGTTATTGATGTCGATAATGGTGACTCTATCAAAGCTGCACGCCAAACACTCGGCAGTAAAATTGAATCGCTTGATGTGCTGATCAACAATGCAGGCATCAGCGGAGGTTTTCCGCAAACAGCTGCTGACGCAGATATCAATATTTTTCGCCAGGTTTTTGAGACCAACTTTTTCGGAGCTATTGAAACAACCCAGGCATTTCTTGACATGTTAAAAAAATCATCAGAGCCACGGATTGTCAATGTAACGTCAGGCTTGGGCTCTTTAACACTGCATAATGATCCAAACTGGAAATATTATCAGGTTAAAGGCGCAGTTTATACCGCTTCAAAAGCAGCATTGAATGCCTACACAATCGTGCTCGCCTACGAGCTGCGCGATACAGCTTTCAAAGTAAACGTTGTTGATCCGGGATACACCGCCACAGATTTCAATCATCACAATGGTCCCGGAACTGTCGAAGACGCGGCGGCCAGATTGGTAAAAGCTGCCACATTATCAGCCGACGGACCTACAAGCCAGTTTTTCAGCGACGACAATAATCCGGAAACGGGTGTGAGTCCCTGGTAATAAAAAACCATTTAAAAAAACGTAAAATCCTGTCCGGTTACCGGGCAGGATTTTACGTTTCAACCTGGCAAACTTTCATTCTGATTACCTATTCAATTTCAAGAATCAGACAGACTTTCTCATTTAGACTACGAATGCCCTCAATTAGGCTAAAGATAGGAATTCGCATCTGCCGACATTTGATATACCAAATTAAAATTCAATATTATGGCATATCAAAATGAAATTTCAGATGCAGGTTCTTTGTCAACTCCTGCCGCATCAAATAAAGTTTGGTTCATTACAGGAGCATCCCGTGGTTTTGGCCGGGTTTGGGCCGATGCCGCGCTTAAACGTGGTGATAAAGTTGCAGCAACAGCACGTTCACTGGACAGTATTGCCGATCTCAAAGAAAAATACGGCGCAAATGTATTGACCCTGGAACTTGATGTTACTAAAAATGAACAAGTAGAATCAGCCGTTGCAGAAGCGCACGCACACTTCGGAAGACTGGATATCGTACTGAACAATGCAGGTTATTCCCTTGTAGGTACGATCGAGGAAGCCAGTGCAGAAGAAGTTCAGGCGCTGTATAATACAAACGTTTTTGGACCGCTTGCCGTTATCAAGGCAGCATTACCTCTGCTTAGGAAACAAGGAGGCGGCCATATTCTTGGTACTTCCAGTAACCTGGGACAGGTGGTGCTACCGGTAATCGGTTACTATTGTTCTTCCAAATGGGCTTTTGAAGCAATTCATGAAAGTCTTGCTGCGGAGGTCAAACCATTTGGAATCAAAGTGACGATTATTGAACCTGGCGCGTATGCAACGGAATTCGGCAGTCAGGAATCTTTAAAATTTGCAAACGGAATGGATATTTACCAGGATTTCAAGACGGAGTTTATAGGAAGTATCAGAGACCAGGAAAGAGGAAATCCGGAGGCCACCCCTGAGGCCATTTTCAGGATTGTAGATTCCGAAAATCCTCCATTGCGCTTTTTTCTGGGCAGTCACAATTTAACCTGGGTACGCAAAGCCTACGCTGAGCGCATGGCAGTTTGGGAAGAGTGGGAATCTGTCTCCAATGCAGCTCAGGGAACATCGGTATAGAACGCAAAATGATATAACCGATAGTCTCATACTATCGGTTATATTTATATCTAAAAATCCAGATGAAAAAGGAAGAAGAGGCACCATTCAAGTTTAATTCTCTGTCAGACGTGCACCGGGCTTTTGGTTTGCCAAAGCCGCTACATCCATTGATCAGCCTGATAGATAACGCTAAAACAGCTGTCGAAACAAGCAAACTGAGGCATTCGCATGTGCTGACTTTTTATAAAATTGCGTATAAATCAAAGATCAGCGGGAAATTAAGATATGGCCAGGATTATTACGATTTTGATGAAGGCGGACTTTTATTTGCTGCTCCAAATCAAATCATTGGCAACCAACATGATACTATGCCAGACGAATGTTCCCGGTATACTTTGCTGATACATCCCGATTTCTTGCTGAATTATCCTTTGGCAAAAAAAATAAGGCAATATGGTTTCTTTTCCTATTCTGCCAACGAAGCGTTACATCTTTCAGACCAGGAAAAAGCGGTAATCCTGTCCATATTTAATATCATGAATGATGAGTTAAACAGCAGGATAGACGAATTTAGCCAGGATGTGATGATTTCTCAGGTTGAGCTTTTGCTGAATTATGCAAATCGTTTTTACAAACGTCAGTTTCTTACCCGCAAAGCAACAAGCAATAGCCTTTTACAGCAGTTGGAAGAGCTTTTAGACAATTATTTTGACAATCAAATATCCGGAAAAGAAGGAATTCCAACAGTTCAATTTCTATCCGAAAATTTAAATATATCTTCCAGTTATTTGAGCGATATGCTTCGTTCTTTAACCGGCCAGAATGCGCAGCAGCACATTCACCAAAAACTTATAGAAAAAGCAAAGGAAAAATTATCTACCACCAGCCTTACTATAAGTGAAGTTGCCTACGAACTGGGTTTTGAACATCCACAATCATTCAGCAAATTATTTAAAACAAAAACAAATCTTTCGCCATTGGAATTCAGACGATCCTTTAATTGATTTTGGTAAAACGGTACTGAAAGTTTTCTTGTAAATCTTTTGGTTTGAAAATTGGGATTACGATCAATGTTATGAAACATTAATTATGTAAAAAAATCAACCCAGTAAGTTTCTCAAAAGCCCCATACCGGATTGATTTTTAAATTGTTACATTAAAGAATTTCTTCCTCAAAATCAGCCTTCCTTTTCCGTATTTTTAATTTTCATCAAAAGGGCATATGCATTTTTAACAACAAGCCGCGTTCGATCGTCGACACCGGATGCCTCAATCTGCTGTTTTCCGTTGCTGATCACACCGGGTTTTACGTGGATCATTTCAAATTTTCCCGTCCCGTTTTCTGTGAAAACATAAAACTTATTTTCCCAACGCACCAATGCATCTTCGGGAACGGTCAAAGACTTATTATTTTGAACTGAAACTTCTCCATTCATAAACATTCCAGGCGCCAGTGACGGATTGTATTTTTCGAAATGACAATGCACTTCCGCCATCCGGTCCTGATCCAGGCTTTTTGTAATCAGAATGACTTCCGCCTGAAACTTTTTGCCTGGATCACTATTGGTGTAAGCCGTAACATGCTGGCCAACGGAAATCAGGTTCAAATCTTTCTCAAAAACATTCAGTACTAAATGAACATCACTTGGATCAACCAGTTCAAATAGCATATCTGTTGGTGAAGTATATTTGCCTACGTTTACATTCACTTTGGAAACAAAACCATTTATTGGTGAAACAATAAAGACACTTTTCGATATCTTTTCCGCTTTCAGCTTCGAAGGATCGATTCCTATTACTTCCAGTTTTTGACTCAGCGCATTAGCCAGTATTCTCTGCGTTTCCATTTCGGCACGAGCCTGCTGAAAAACCTTATCGCTGCTGGCTTTGCTCGCATTCAGATCACGCTGACGGTTAAATTCAGATTCTGACAAAAGCAGCTTTTCTTTGGCTGTAAGATAATCCTGTTGAAGCTGGATGAACTGCATATCTTCAAGCTCCGCCAGTACCTGGCCTTTTCTCACATGCATACCGGGCAGCATTTTGGTGGATTTTAAATATCCTCCCAAAGGAAAGCTGAGGCTTACCATACTTTGAGGCGGGACATCAATTGCACCCTGAAGTGAAAGTGTACCACTTATATTTTCAAGCTGCGGAGTGCCTACCTGAATGTCTGCACTTTTAAGTTGCTCCTGATTCATAGAAACAACCTGTTCAAGATTGGTAGAATCCGGTGCTTTTTTTTCAGTTCCTGCGGTTTCTGTTTTTGGTTCGCTGCTGCACGCACATACCAGGAGCGCCAACGAAATGATGATGATGTACTTTTTCATAGTATTGTCTATAAATTATTTAGCTTCAACAATTGTATTACAGCCATGTTATAGCTATTTAAAGCATTGATATATTCATTTCTGATATTGATTGCCTGGTCTACCACGATCACCCATTGCAGAAAATCAATGTCTCCCCCTTGAAATTGTTCGTCCGATACAGATATAATGACATCAGCATTTTTCAATCCCTGCTGTTCATAATATTGCAGACTCTGCTGATACTTTAGTACTTGACTTACTGCGTTAGCAAGTTCAGTTTTAAGCTGTAATTCGACTAAATCAGTTTGTTTTCTGTTTCTTTCCCATTCAATTTTGGCAGCAGAAATACGAGCGGATTGCGCTTTGGAGAAAATTGGAATGCCAATGCCTGCACTGATATAGTTGAAACGTTTGTTTCCATTAAAATATAACTCCTGACTGCCAACCTGCTGTGTCCCAATCAGACTCTGGTTACTATATCCGAGCGTAAAATCAGGCAGCATCCGGGATTTTTCTGTTTTCCAACGATATTCTGCCGCATCCTGTTGATGCCTGGCAAGTTCAATCAAAGGAAGCTGTTCCAGCGATACGGCGGAATCGAGGGTGACGAAAGAATTCTGCAACTTTGGATTTGAAGTTGTTGGAATGTATTCCTTTGTATCCTGAATAAACAGATTAAATTGTTTGGCTGAGATAATTAAATCACTATTGACTAAATTCAACTGGTTGGTAATTTGCTGTCGCCGTGACTCCGCTGCTGTTTTTTCCAGAATATTTGCCGACCCCTTTTCGAAACGCAGATTTGATTTTGCCTCAAAAAGCCGGTAAATGCTATCGGCATACATCAGCAGTTCCCGACGTTTAGCCAAATTGATATAATCAAAATACGCCTGGCGTACTCCGGCTCTGATATCTTGTTCGGTAAGCTTTGTATGAGCTTTTGAAGCGAGGAAATTGGCTCCCAACAGTTTTCGCTGATTGGAATAGACGCTTGGAAAATTTATAGTCTGGCTGATACCGATCCTCGTATCGTTGTTGATACTATTCACTTTTCCATAATCTGCACTGATGGTAGTTTTACCAATATCGAATGCACTGGATTGCAATCTTTCTGCTGCCTGTTCACCTAAACGGAAACTTTGTGCCTGAATATTATTTTCCAGAGCAATTTTCACCGCTCCGTCTACATCAATAGGTGTTGGCTGCGTTTGTGCAAAAGTCTGACTGCCAAAAAACATTAAAACTAAGATCAGGGCAGGTTTGATGCCGTTAATTTTCACAGTACGATCAAATAATAAGTAAAGTGCTGGTAAAACAAAAAGTGTAAGAAGCGTTGCCGTAATCAACCCGCCGATAACAACAGTGGCCAAAGGTCTCTGCACTTCTGCACCAGCTCCATTACTCAAAGCCATCGGTAAAAAGCCAAGAGAAGCCACCGCCGCAGTCATCAGAACAGGCCGGAGCCGGTTGCGTGTTCCGGTCATAATCAGTTCTAATGCGTCGGTGATAATTCCTTCTTTTTTTATCCGGTTAAATTCCGAAAGAAGCACGATTCCATTAAGAACAGCCACACCAAAAAGAGCGATAAACCCTACTCCTGCGGATATACTGAAAGGCATTCCGCGGATCGCCAGTCCAAAAACTCCGCCAATAGCAGATAAAGGAATGGCTGTATAAATCAGTGCTCCGTCTCTAAACGATGAGAAAGCAAAGTATAACATAATGAAAATCAACAACAATGCAACAGGTACGGCGATAATCAGCCTTGCCTTGGCCTGCTGTAAATTTTCGAACGCGCCACCATAAGTAATGGTATATCCCGCTTCGAATTTGAGTTGCGCATCCACTTTTTTCTGTAACTCTTCCACAATTGACTGTACATCTCTTCCACGCACATTGAATCCGACGATGATTCTTCTGCGTGTATTTTCTCTTTGAATTTGATTGGGTCCTTCGATTTCCTGTATACTGGCTACCTGATATAAAGGTATCTGGATACCTGATGGCGTTGAAATAAGCAGATTCTGGACGTCGTTAATATTACGGCGACCTTCGTTGCCAACGCGTACCACAAGATCAAACTTTTTCTCTCCTTCGTAGATTTGTCCCGCTGCGGCTCCTGCAAAAGCGGCGTTTATTGTACGGTTGATATCGTCGATATTCATACCATATTTGGCAATTTCATCACGGTTGAATTCAATCACTACCTGAGGCATTCCTGTTACTTTTTCGACATACCAGTCCGCAGTTCCTTTTACTGTTTTAGAAATATCTCCCAGTTTCTCGGCATAGGCAGCGAGTTTATCCAGATCTTCTCCGAATATCTTACAAACCACATCCTGTTTTGCACCCGTCATCAGCTCATTAAAACGCATTTGTACAGGATACTGAAAACCTGTTGTTACGCCCGGAACCACCTGCTGGGCAGAAGCCGCCATTTTACTGGCAAGATCAGGGAACGTTTTCGCGCTTGTCCATTCTGATTTATCTTTTAAAACGATAATCATATCACCACCTTCAATAGGCATTGGATCCGTTGGAATTTCTGCACTTCCTATCCTGGATACGATATTGAGTACCTCGGGATATTCAGATTTTAACCTTTCCGAAATACGGTTGAAAGCATCGATGGTAGTACTCAGGTTGGTGCCTACAAGAAGCCTAGTTTCCGTTGCAAAATCACCTTCTTCAAGCTGCGGAATAAATTCTCCACCCATTTGTATAAACAGGAAGACGGCAATACCAAAAAGAGTAAATGCCGATAAAACCATTATTTTTTTTATCCGTAATGCGCCGGACAATGCCCTCGCATAACCATTTTCTATACGGTTCATAATACGGTCAGAGATATTTGGTTTATGGGAAATCTTTTTACTGATGACCATCGAGCTGATCATCGGAATATAGGTCAGCGACAGAATGAATGCACCTGTTACTGCAAAAGCAACCGTCTGAGCCATTGGCTTAAACATTTTTCCCTCAATTCCTGAAAGAGAAAGAATGGGTAAGTAAACAATAAGGATAATGATCTGTCCAAAAACGGCTGCATTCATCATACGAGAGGCGGCTCCGGAAACTTCAACATCCATTTCCTGCTGCGAAACGCGGTCAACGTTTGCATACTTTTTGGAAAAATGCATGTGATGTAAAATGGCTTCCACGATGATCACAGCTCCATCAACGATAAGACCAAAATCCAGCGCACCTAAACTCATCAGGTTTCCGCTTACACCAAATAGATTCATCATGGCGATGGCAAAAAGCATCGACAAAGGAATTACCGAGGCCACAATCAGTCCTGCTCTGAGATTTCCCAAAAAGATAACCAGTATCAAAACAACGATTAATGCACCTTCAACAAGATTATGCTCAACAGTCCCGATTGCATTGTTTACCATCTTGGTCCTGTCGAGAAATGGTTCGATTTCCAGACCTTCCGGAAGTGTTTTCTGAATTTCTGCAACCCGGGCTTTTATATTTTTAATAACCTCTGAGGAATTTCCTCCTTTAAGCATCATTACAATTCCGCCGGATAGCTCGCCTTTCCCAGCCATTGTCAATGCGCCATACCGAATTGCTGAACCAAGGCGAACTTCCGCAATGTGACTGATCAGTACCGGCGTTCCGTTGCTATTATTTTTGACAACGATTTTTTCAATATCACTCATAGAACCGGCAAGACCTACACTTCGGATGTACAAAACCGAAGGACCCTTCTCTATATACGCACCACCAGTATTCTGGTTATTGCGGCTCAGTGCAGTAAAAACATCACTTATAGATAAATTCAGCGCTTTCAGATTTGCCGGAATCACGGCTACTTCATATTGTTTTAAGTCGCCTCCAAAAGTGGATACGTCTGCCACACCGGGAGTTCCCAAAAGTTGTCTTCTGATAATCCAGTCCTGCGTAGTGCGCAAATCTGCCAGCGAATATTTCTTTTCATACCCGTCTTTTGGCTTGACAACGTATTGATAAATTTCACCCAGACCTGTTGTGGCAGGAGCAAGCTGTGGTTTATTGGCATTCTGATCAATTTCAACCTGCGCCAAACGCTCGGTAACTTGCTGCCGAGCCCAGTATACATCCGATCCATCTTCAAAAACAATCGTAATCAAAGATAAACCGAATCTTGACATACTTCGGCTTTCCTTCAATCCGGGAATGTTGCTGATCGCCTGCTCAATGGGAAAAGTGATCAGGCGCTCCACATCTTCCGCGCCAAGCGACGGAGCGGTGGTGATAACCTGAACCTGGTTATTGGTTATATCGGGAACTGCATCTACGGGTAAGCGGGTCAGTTCATAGATGCCACAGACAATCCATAGCAGCATGAAAATCCCAATTACCAGTTTGTTCTTCACAGAGAACTGGATAATTTTATTCAGCATGATTCAATACAATAAATACAAAACAAATTGAACCGGACGAGACATTGCTTAAATGCACAACCGGATAAACGGGATCAAATCCCTTTCAATAAGATTATATTTATGCTCGTGGCGGACGGAACAAAGAGCCCAGCGTTGTACTGTAATCCAACTGGGGTTTGTCAGGCCCATATTTTGACCTGATCGTTAACTGATCATACCGGACAAATGAAAAACTTTCTGTACCGGAGATAAAAAGGAAATTTGCGTGGGTATTTTCGACTTTCTTAAAGGGCAGCTGCATGTCCTTTTCATCATCGTCATCGTCAATGTCCTTACCACCGTAATGCATTGCCAGATAATCTATAAAGTCGATATTGTGATTTAACGATTTGTGTTCAACGAAATGCCTGATCAAAGACGGCACTTTCATAATCTGATACAATGAGGTAGTATCAAGTATGACGATGGTCAGGATAATATTTCGAATCAGTTTCTTCACACCATAAATTTAGGCCTCAGTGCCCGGAATAACAAAGAAAAATACAATTAGAAGGTTTTAATTATGATAAACTTTGATTATTAGTATTACGTCTTGACATTATTTACTTTCAAAATAATCTGAACCTGTTATAATTTGAAAATTCTAGAATTTGAGTTGATGAATATCTGCACCAAATTAAAATTTGTCTCTGACTTGATACTTCATCCGGATTGTACTATTTTTATATAATTCCTCACAATAGTTCAAAAACATAGGCCATGTCAAAACTTCCCTGGACAAAATATTTTTTCAGTATCTGGATAGTTGCCATAACTGCCGGTATGGTAGCCAAGTATGTTACAACAAGCTTGCTTCTTCTAATACCACTGTCGCTCGTTTTGTACTGGATGTCGGTAAGAAGTTTGGCAAAAATTAAAGGTTATGAATAATTGGTTTAATGACAAAAGACATTATTTCCAGACGTTTCCCAGAAGCAAATAAATTGTAAAACTTCCCTGTTTGAATGACTTAAAAAAAGGAATCGACATGACGGCTTTGATGAATGCAATTAACAAAAATGATACTTCACTCGTAAAACAACTTATTCAAAAAGGTGCTGATGTTGACGAGTTAGATCAAAACCAGGATTCTCCATTAGTGATTGCAGCTTACAAAGGTTATAACCAAATTGTACAATTATTACTGGAAGCAGGCGCTGATGTACGAGCCGTTGATCCGGGCATGAAAGCGACAGCCTTACATGCTGCCGCATACGCCGGAAGAACTGAGGCAGTCAAACTTTTATTAAAATATCATATTGATATCAACAAACAAGGGCCATATAATGGATACACAGCCCTGCATGACGCCATTTGGCAAGGCAATATTGAAATTGTCAAACTGCTTTTAGATGCCGGCGCGGATTTAAATCTTCTATCAAATGACGGTAAATCTGCCCTGGATTTTGCCAAATCGAAAAATCGCAAAGAGATTATAGCCTTGATTGAAACAAAATCAGGTAAATAACGACCAGCCAGAAACAATCAATATTTAAGTGCTTTTAACTTTTCAATAACCCGGTTAGCTACAATTTGATACCCTTTATCGTTCAGGTGGATATCATCATTGATTATATCCATTCGCATGCCTCTTGGAAAATTCAAATTTTCAAGATCTTTTAGATCATCAGCAGTCGGACTATAACTAATCGCAGCCATTTCAGCGTCCGTCGGCGGAGTCATTTCCACAAACCGGTCACTATACTTAGCCAGCAAACTGGCATTGATTGAGGCTGCCTGATTATAGTTGTCTGTTCCTTTATTTTCGCTTGCAGCAATAAGAACTCCCAGAACAACATATCGCGCTGGCAATGTAATGTAGGCTATTGAACTTTCAAGTGAAGAGATAATTTCCGCCTCGGCACCCGTTTTTCCAATATTGTTGCGACCATACCATAAAATCTGCGTTGCGGTTTTAAGTCTTGCTGCATCTTCGAGCAAAAACTCGGAGTCTGCCGCAACATCTATTATACTTACTGTTGTAGGAGTGATCGTATACACATCGTCCTGTCCGGTAATCGCACTTCTTCTTATCGTACACCGTACTCCATTAACTGATCCTGTTCTGCTGTATTCATCACTATTTGATGGCGTCGACAAAAACTGACTGCTAAGTTTGGTAATTTTTACAGGCTGGATTCCATTCAGTTTGTTGCCTTCGACAGAAATTTTAAGCGGCACACCTCCTTGCCTGACGGCAATGCGCGATGCAATCTGACCAACAATTCCGTCACTTGTCACTGGTCTTCCATCCAGGGCTGCGCCAACAATATTACCATAAGGTGCAGTACCACCCGCGCCAATAGTCAGGCTGTCACCAAAAAAAGCCAGCGTCTTATCGCGGTCCTCCTTATCATTTTTCGGAAAAATATCATCTATAACATTGCATGACGATAAAAGTGTTGTAGTTAAAATTGCTGCTCCGGAATTGCGAAAAAACCGTCTGCGGGATAATAGATTTTCTTTACTTGTAATGTCTGAGTTAGTCAAGTTGTCTTCGATCATTTTTTCGGAAGAAATATTGGATTATGCTGATAACCTTCTTTTATAATAATCGTTCCAGTAAGCTTGAAGGGAATTTTCAGGCTTTTAATAAATGTAAATTGTTGTATTTTTCTACGGATGTTGTTTTTTGTAGTTTGAAGTTAGTTTTCGCCGTTATTCGTAGTTCAAACTACGAATTTTAATAATTTACCGTTTGTAACGGTAAGCTTTCGAAAATACTTCAAAACTATTAAACTTAATATAGACCGTTACAAACGGTCATTTATTGAAAGTAGGCAGTGTTCGAAGAACACTACGCACAACGCGTTATTCGTAGTTTGAACTACGAATTTTAATATTTACCGTTTGTAACGGTAAGCTTTCGAAAACACTTCAAAACGATTAACTTATTAAAGACCGTTACAAACGGTCACTTATTGGAGGTACGCAGTGTTCGAAGAACAATACGCACAACGCGTTATTCGTAGTTTGAACTACGAATTTTAATAATTTACCGTTTGTAACGGTAAGCTTCCGAAAACGCTTCAAAATCATTATACTTAATACCGACCGTTACAAACGGTCATTTATTGAAAGTACTCAGTGTTCGAAGAACACTACGCACAACGCGTTATTCGTAGTTTGAACTACGAATTTTAATAATTTACCGTTTGTAACGGTAAGCTTTCGAAAATACTTCAAAACCATTAAACTTAATACAGACCGTTACAAACGGTAATTTATTGGAAGTACGCAGTGTTCGAAGAACACTACGCACAACAATTGTGACCGGATCTTATTGCCAACGTCCAGAAGAAAAATCAGAATATGTGGCATTTGCAAGAAGAATTAAAAATCCGGAAGCTTTACATTTTATAACTTTCGCAACTGTTCAATGGGTTGACGTATTTACCAGGAGCAACTATGTTGATATTTTATTAAATAGTTTAAGATATTGTCAGAAGGAAAAGGGATTAATAATTCATGCCTGGTGTATAATGTCAAATCATGTTCATTTAATGATTTCAACCAAATCAGGCCATCACCCTTCAGATGTTCTTCGTGACTTAAAGAAATATACATCAAAACAAATAATCGCTGAGATTGAGGATAAAAACTTACCAGAAAGCAGAAGAAACTGGATCTTATGGATATTCCGCAAAGCGGGAGAAGCCAATTCCAAAAACACCAATTACCAGTTCTGGCAACAGGAAAACCATCCGATTGAATTATTTAGCAATAAATTTATTAATCAAAAACTAACTTACATTCATGAAAATCCGGTAAAGGCAGGATTGGTAGATGAACCTTGGGAATACAGATACTCATCGGCCAGAGATTATATGAATAATCAAAAAGGATTACTTGATGTAGAATTAATATAAAGTGAATATGAAAACTAAAACGATCCTGAAACTCCCGCTTACTGCTATTGAAAAACAAAACTTAAAAAGAAGCAGAGTAAAAATCAGTGAAATTCTCAATTATTCAGCAGATGAACTGGAAGTAATATTAAACGCATCGCCAAAACGTGCGAGACAGATATTTGCTTTGGCAGAATTTCAAACTGTGCCATCAATCGGAATAAAGTTTGCGGAAGATCTTGTCTTTATGGGTTATTATTCACTGAACGAACTTAGAGACAAAAACGGAGCAACCTTAACGGATGAGTATGAACAAAAGAAGGGATTTTGGACAGATCCTTGTGTAGAAGACCAATTTCGATTGGCGGTATATTACGCCAACACTAATGACGTGACAAAAATGTGGTGGAATTTTACCGAGGAGCGAAAAAAATTTCGGTTGGAAAACGGTTATCCAAAAACAAGACCCAAAAAAGCATGGCATGAAACATTAAACGAAAATGAATAATAATACTATAACCATAAACGCTGCTAATTTCTCAGACCTGGCCGGTTTTTATGAAGAAATGAACAGGCTCTTCATGAAGGATGTTGACTGGAAAATAGGACACAGCCTTGATGCCTTAAACGATATTCTTTACGGCGGTTTTGGTGTTTATAATCCAGGAGAGAAAGTTATTGTTTTGTGGGAAAATTTCTCAAAAAGCAAAAAGGACCTTGGATTAGAAGAAACGATGAAGCTTTATAAGATGAAAATAGATAAAGGCTATCCCTATAATGTGAACCTTTTCCAGGAGAAACTGACAGAACTTAAAAACGGCGAGGGGCCAGTGCTTTGTGACATTATCGTTGAGATTTTCAGAGATCATAAAAATATTGATCTCAGGTTAACAGATTAGTATGTATGCCTGTCTTAATAAACTGTATCTAAAAATCCACATTTGAAAAATACAACTATGGACCTTTTAGCTTCAAAATTGATTGTCAAATCAAAAGCTTGAAATAACACTAACTTAATTTCAGGTTCAATACAAAAAGTGCTTTAACTCACTTTTACTAAAAAAGAGTAACTATCAGACATTTCACCAAGGCTGACAATTACTCTTCAAATCATCTTGAAGATAATTTCAAAACTTAAATACTTACATGCTTCATTCCCTGTGCATCATAACGCGTACCTGCGGTGATACCAACCGGGATGATTGATTCCAGCTGCACTTTTTCCTCAGTTGTTAATTCCACATTCATTGCTGCCGCATTTTCTTCTATATATTTGATACGTTTTGTTCCCGGAATAGCCACAATCCCATTTGAAATAACCCAGGCTAATGCAAGCTGGGAAGGTGTAATTTCCTTTTTATCTGCCATTACCTGGATTTGTTTTAAAAGATCAAGGTTTTTGTAGAAATTTTCACCCTGATATCTTGGAATACCTTTGCGGAAATCGTTGTCCGCAAAATCGTCCGGACTTTTAATTTCGCCTGTAATAAAACCTCTTCCCAGCGGCGAATAAGCTACAAAGCCAATTCCAAGTTCATTCGAAGTGTCCAAAACACCATTTGCCTCCGGTTCACGTTCGAACAAAGAGTATTCTGTCTGAACGGCCGTTAATGGATGAATTTTATGCGCTTTTTTTATCGTGTCAGCGGAAACCTCGGATAAACCAATATATTTTACTTTTCCCGATTTCACCAACTCCGACATCGCTCCTACCGTTTCTTCAATCGGTGTATTTGGATCCAGCCTGTGCAGATAATAAAGATCAATATAATCCGTTTCCAAATTTTTCAACGAACGGTCAACTGCCTTTCTTACATATTCCGGGGAACCGTTAAATCCCCAGGTCAGCTGGTCGCTGTCATCTATTTCATAACCGAATTTGGTGGCAATTGTATATTTTTCACGGTTACCTTTGATAGCTTTCGCAACCAGGCGTTCATTTAATAATGGACCGTATAAATCCGCTGTATCAAGAAAATCTATTCCTAATTCCAAGGCACGGTGAATAGTTGCAATAGATTCCTGTTCATCCGCTTTGCCATAAATATCCCCGCCTGCAATGGTTGTCATTCCCATACATCCCAATCCTTCTTGTGATACTTCCAAGCCCTGACTGCCCAGTTTTATTTTTTTGATTGTGCTCATTTGATTGCAGTTAATGGTTTAAAGTAAGAATTCAGATAATGATTTCTGAAAGTCATAACAAAGGTAGAATTGCAATCCTCAACCGGATTAAAGAAATCAAAGTGTTAATTATAAAAATCAATGGATTGAAAACTTACATAAAATTGTAAACAGCAGGAGTTATTCAACACTGGAATTCTGAACACCCGAAATATTTGAATTAAAGTATTTTTCGAAAACCATTTTGGGTGACCAAAAATCGGGATCTCGTACTATGTATATAGCGGATTAACCAGATATCCATTTTATGAGGAGAAAAAATGATATTCTTTTGAAAAGTGCCTTTGAAGAAGCCTTTCCTGATTTACTCCGATTCTTTTTTGACAAGACTGATTCTCTGTTTGACCTTGACCGCGGTTTTGAATTTATGGATAAGGAATTAAACGAACTTTTCCCCGAACTGGAAAGAAAAGGCGGCAGCCGTTTTGTAGACATGCTTGTGAAAACTTATCTTAAAAACGGGACGGAAGAATGGATCCTTATTCATCTTGAAATTCAAGGAGAAAGAACTGATAATTTTGCCTTTCGAATGTTTCAATATTGGTATCGAATTTATGATCGTTTTGAGACTGATATTATTGCGCTTACCGTATTTACTGGTGGTAAAAATCAAAAGCGGCCTAATTATTTTCACAAAAGTTTTTTAGGAACGGAAATCCGGTATAAATACAACGCATATCATATTCTTGATCATACAGAAAAGCAATTGCTAAGTATGGAAAATCCCTTTGCGCTGATTATTCTGGCAGCACAAAAGGCGTTGCTGGCGGACAAAATCCCTGAACAAGAACTTGGTGAGCAAAGACTTACCATCGCTAGAGCATTAATAGAAAGTAAGAGATACGATAACGAACAAATCCGGCGTTTTCTGTACTTTCTCAAAACTTTCCTCCACATTGACAATCAGGAAATAAATATTAAATTTGATAAGAAGATTGACATCCTAACAAAAAACAAACATGCCATGGGAATTATTGAGACGATTAAAATGATTATTCGGGAAGAAGGTGTTGAAGAGGGAATAGAGAAAGGGCAAATGAATGTCGTCAAATCTCTCTTGCTTAAAACGGATTTTGACAACCAAAAAATTGCTTCACTTTGTAACGTTGAAGAATCGGAAGTTAGCCAAATGAGACAAGATCTAAGTCTCTAAACAAACATGCTTTGGGAATTATTGTGTTTATTAAAATGATTACTTAGGAAGAAGAAAAAATAGATTTTGTTAAATCCATTTTAGCAGATACTGATTTTTATGATCAAAAAATTGCTGCACTCTGTAAGGTTGAAGAGTCAGAGGTAAAACAAATAAGACAAGATATTACCATCATATAGCTGTAAATATCTAATAACGCAAAAGCGGTCGCACAAAATGTGCGACCGCTTTTGCGTTATTAGAATTACATCTAAAATTAGCAATGCAATTTATCAATACCCTGGATTATTCGGCAGCAGGTTAGGATTTACATCCGATTCCTGTTTTGGAATTGGGAATAGTAAATTCTTTTCCTGGAAAGTAGCATTGAAAACTGTTTTATGACCAACAAAATCATCCCAGTTACCTGTTATATCATTATGCACTTTACGGGTACGGATCATATCAAACCACATTTTGTTTTCAAAACATAGTTCATAATAGCGCTGCGCCCATACTTCATGCTCAAAATCTGTTTGAGATAAAGTACCGATATTAGCAAGATTAGCACGTTTCCGTATCGCATTTACAACGTCGATGGCCTTGGCATTTGGTCCGCCTTCCGCACGGTTTGAAGCTTCTGCGTACATTAAATAAACATCAGCCAAACGATATAAGGTGTAGTTTAGATCCGATTTAATTGTACTGGTTGCTGCGGTTACGTCAAACCATTTATAAATATAAGTGTTTCTGAAAACCACCGGCTGTCCTGTTTTTGCACTTGGATATGTTGTAAAGAAAAACTGTTTTTCCTGTACACGTTTATCACCAGCCGGGAAGGATTTAATAAATTGAGGCGTAGGGTAAACAGAGCCATACTCATCTGCATACAACGAGATACCCGAATAATTTGGAATCGTAAGCGGTGTCAACGGATTTGTTGAAGGCACGCTTGCAGCATATTGCACCTGGAAAATAAATTCGCCCATATTTTTATTAGAAGGCAAAATCATATCCGTGTAATTCGGGAACAAGGTATAACCGCCATTGGTAATAACCGCCAAAGAACGTTTCGCTGATTCTGCATAATACTGAGCTCCGCCATTAATCGCTGCACCAGCATAAGTCAGATATACATCCGCCAGCAGAGATTCAACTGCGCCCATCGAAACTTTTCCGGTATTATCAGACCAGGGCAAGGTTGATTTTTCAGCCAAAAGAAGATCCGGAATAATGATCTTGTCATAAATATCTTTGGCCGCCGTCCGCGGCAGATTCAGGTCAAGATTTTTTGGCACTTCTGTTACACTTGGTACAGCACCGTACATTCTTACCAGATGAAAATAATACAAAGCACGCAGCATATGAGCTTCTGCCAGCATATTCGTTTTTTGTTCATCTGTAAGTCCGGACGCATTAATTGTCGGTATGCTTTGTATAGCAAGGTTACAAGCACCAACGCCCTGATACAATTGTTGCCACCAGGTATCAATATAAAACGCCGTATTGTTGTAGCTCAGGTTTTGGAAATTAACAAACCCAGTCTGTCCCAAATCACTGTTGGCCTTTCCTGTTACAAATTCCATTAAGTTCCAGGTATTCCCGCCATAGGAAGATGGCTGACCGGCAAGAAATCCCTGTAAATTGGCATAACCTGCATTGGCATAAGCCCGGGCCACTTTAACACTTGACACATCTGAGTCCGGCGTTAAAAATCCCGTTGGCTGTTCTTCTAAAAAATCTTTACACGAGCCCAATGATAACATTGAGGCTGCTAATAGGATATGTTTGAGCACTTTCATGTCTATTGATTTTCAGGTTAAAAAGTAAGTGTTGCACCTAGGTTCCAGACACGCGGGCGAGGGTTGGCAAAAAAGTCCAGGTTTTGAGAAAACGAACTATTTGCTCCATAGCCAGAGTTAAACGTATCTACCTCAGGATCATAACCTGTGTATTTGGTAATTACGAAAAGATTTTGCACACTTGCATAAACACGCAAACGGCTAAGTTTCAGCTTTTGCAAAAGAGGATCCTGCAATGAGTAACCCAGCATAAAGTTTTGCCCACGAATGAAAGATCCGTTTTCAACCCACCAGGTATCAAAATGTGAATCCTGAGCAAATTTGTAATTACGAACCTGCGATATCATTGTGTTCTGATGCGTTGGAGTCCAGGCATCCAAAACCGTAGCCAAGCTGTTTGCCAATGTTTGTCTGTCTTCCGTCGAGTGTTTGAAAGTTGCAGCTGTATTCAGGCCTTCCACAAAACGGATATCGAATGTGAAATCCCACGCTTTATATTTCAATGTACTGCTGAAAGTACCAGTCCATTTTGGTGTGGTCCGGCCAATAATGCTGTAATAGTTACTTCCATCTGCATTGTAAACATACTTTCTGTCACCTGGTTTCAGATTGTGCGCTGCTGCAAGATCGGCCTCATCCGTGCTGTAAGTACCCAGACGTGTCATACCATACAATGAACCGATTGACTCTCCTACGCGCAAAATGTTGGTTTGTCCCAAAAAGTTTGGACCAGGGAAAATGTCAGCATTACCATGATTCAGCTTCAAAATCTTGTTTTTGTTCGCTGCAAAAATGAAATTGGTCGTCCAGGTAAAATTGTCAGTTTGAATGTTTGTTGTATTCAAAGCAACTTCAAAACCTGAGTTTCTAACCGATCCTACGTTCTGATAAACGTTCGCATTAGTTTCACCGGCCGACCATGGAATTGGTGCCTGAAGCAAAAGATCCTTTGTTGTACGGTTGTAATAATCCACAACAAGATTGATATTTTCACGAATTCCAAGTTCTACACCTGCATCAAACTGCAATGATCTTTCCCATTTCAAATTAGGATTTCCAAGGTAACTTGGCAATAAAGTAGATTGCTGAGCTCCGCCTAAAACCGTAGTGCCTGGCTGGATTTGAGCAATTGATTGATATTGACCAATTTCCTGGTTACCAGACATACCATAACTGGCACGAACCTTCAAATTGGTAATGTTTTTATTGCCTTTAAGGAAACCTTCTTCGGACACGCGCCATGCTCCACCCACAGAAGGGAAAAATGCAAATTTGTTATTTTCTCCAAATTTGGAAGATCCGTCATAACGGCCTGTCGCTGTGAACAAATACTTTTCATCCAGATTATAAGTCACACGGGCAAAGTATGAATTCATCGCCCATTTGTAATCACCTGATGTTGAAGAAGCTTTAACAGATCCGGAACCAAGCGTATGCCATGAAAAAACATCATCAATAAAATTCTGCGTTTCTACATAGTTTGTTTCCTGGTTATACTGCTGCCACGACGCTCCCAATAAAGCAGTAAAACGCTGACGGGAATTTATCGTTTTATTATAAGTCAGGTAGTTTTCAGACTGCCAGTACGTATTTTGATAATTTCTGATACTTGCCACACCACCCTGATCAGCCGATAAGTGAGCCAGGTTTTGGGAAGAAAAGAAATTATTTTTTTGGGAACTGATATTATAACCAAAATCTGTTTTGAAATCCAGATCCTTGGTAATGTGAAATTGCAAATAATTGTTACCAAGAAGCTGGAATGTATTATTGATCGTATAACGATTGTTTGCAATATTTACAGGGTTTGGTCCTCCTTCAAGTCCGGCAATATCATTATTTCCACCCCATGTTCCGTCAGGATATTTTACCGGAACAATAGGAACTTCTTCTGAAACCATACGCGGGACGTTCAAACCGCCATTACCATCAGATACCAGACGTTGTTTGCTTTTGATACCGGAAAGGCTACCCCCTACTTTCAGCCATTTGTTAATATCACTGTCCATCGTAATTCTTGCAGAATAACGATCAAATCCGGACGTGGCCATCAAACCTTTTTGATTCAGGTAACCCAGTGATACACTGAACAAAGTTTTATCACTTCCCCCTTGAAAATTCAATTGGTGATTGTGTGAAGTAGCAGGTTTATACACTTCCTTTTCCCAGTTAGTATCGTACAAAGGTTTATCATTTGCATCAAATAATTTCGGGTAATTGGCATGATTTAATGCCGCCGCTGGTGCCCAGGTACCGCCCGCAGGATCAAATTTTTGTCCGTTTGCAAAGGCAGTATTATAGGTCTGAACAAACTGCTCAGAATTCAGCGTTTTTACGTGACGGTACAAATCACTCACGTTTACGTTTCCATCATAAGATACTTTTGTTCCGCCCACTCTTCCGCGTTTTGTGGTGATCATGATGACACCATTCGCACCTCTCGCACCATAAATCGCTGTGGATGAGGCATCTTTCAGAACTTCAAGTGAAGCAATATCATTTGGGTTAATAGAGTTTCCGTCAACACCGATCACACCATCCACTACATAAAGCGGATCAATATTGGAGTTAATAGAACCCAAACCACGAACCCGCACTTTTGCTGCTGCACCCGGTGCATTGCTGTTTACGCTTACTTCAACCCCAGCAATTTTACCCTGCAAAGCCTGAGAAACGTTGGGAACCGGTTTGTCCATCAGCTGCTCACCTTTAATCGTTGCAACCGATCCGGTCAGATCCGATTTTTTCACTGTTCCATAACCAATTACAACCACTTCGCTAAGTGCTTTTGAATCAGAAGTAAGTGAAACAGACAAAGTTGTCTTATTACCTACCGGAATTTCCTGACTTACAAAACCAACAAAGCTGAATACAAGGACAGACGATTCACTTGGTACAGAAATTGTAAAATTTCCATCCGCATCTGTTGATGTTCCAGTGCTTGTTCCTTTTACAACGACATTCACACCCGGCAGGGTCGAATTATTAGCGGCATCTGTTACCTTTCCTTTAACTATTTTATCTGCCAAATGCAGCGACACGTTACTTGCATAAGAGGCAAAACTGCTTGCCAGCAATAAGTTCAGTAAGATTATTTTAATAATCTTGCCCGACTGAACGACGGGTCTTGGTACACAACTTTTCATACTAGTTAGATAGGTTGACGGTTGAATTTATTTCAAAAATTTATTTAGGGAAACGCTGAGATGCAGCTGGGGAGCGGATATGTATTTTCATGCGGCTGTGTGATTAAAATAAAAGAAAGATGAAATTTTATATGTATAAATGTTTATACATATAAAATGCAAAAAAGTGTACCATTTAAGAATTTGTTAAAACGTTTTAGCAACGTAATTTTATTATCAAATCTGAGGTTAAAGTGTTTTTTAAACGATGTCTATTGCATAATTAAACCGATCGGCGATGGCATAAGTCCAGCCTGCCACAAGTGCTACAAACCTTGCAATATCGATGGCATAAGTAAACCTGTCCGCCCGATAAAAACCCAGGTTGTATTCAATTAATCTGTCGCCGGGATCACAAACAACTCTTTTGCGTAACAAAACCGGATCACCCGTTTTCATGTGCAAAATATCTGCTAATTTCTCATCAGCCAGTGTAGCGCTAATCTCCTCTTTTGAAACGGCCACCACGGTGTGATGATCCTTTTCGAGCATCTCATATAAAGGTTTGGAAAAATCTTCATCTCCGGTAAGGCCAACCCTTGGATGGAAATAGGAAATAAAATTTACAATCGGTCCTATGTCCAGCCCTCTCAGTCTTTCAAGCTTCAAAACTTTGGTATCCTTGCTGATGCCAAACAATTCTGATACTGTCTGATCCGCATTAACCCAATCCACTTTCAGGTCATACGTTTTGAAGGCTACTCCTTTTTCATGCATTTCAAGTGTAAAACTCGACCATTTGTTTAATTTAGTTGTGATGTTGTTTTTGGAAACCTTGGTACCAACTCCTTTCTTTCGTGTTAAAAGCTGCTCGTGAACCAGTTTATTAAGTGCCTGCCTAACAGTATTTCTGGAAATCCCCAATCGCTTGGCAATATCCACTTCGTTCGGGAAAAGTTTTCCATTTTGATATTCAGGATCACCAATAAGCCCTCTTAATATTTCCTCTACCTGTACATGCAGGGGAAGAGCGCTGTCATGGTCTATACTGAATATTTCCATTTCCCTTTTGCTATGTTTATACATATGAACATTCAAATTTGAAAATAATTATTTTAACAGAAAAATTATAGTTCTACTATTTTAAGATTTTTTGTAAAATTTAATCTACACGAGTCGGGAACTTTTTCACTTTTTGCTTGTAAACTGATGTTTACTTAATTGATTTACTATAAATTATACAAGAAAAAACATGTTAAAATCAGTCTCTACTAATGCTATTCAGCATTTTGAAAAAAATCCAGAAAACAGGGACATTCAAAATTGACCGCTGGTATAAAAGTAAGATTTCTCTTCAAAGTTAGAGAGAATTCAAAATAAGGATTAAAACAAGATTAAAAAAGTTCGTTAAATTTTAATATAATTAAAAATGAAAATTGTTACATTTGCATTTTATATGTCCATACATACCAACATATAAATTTAGTATGTTCCTATCAGTGGAGAAATCAGTATCTAAAAATCACCCGAAAAATATCCGCCAAGTTCTTGTCAGTTAAAGATTCCTTTCCAATGAAAATAGCTAATTACCTGTTCCTGCTTTTCAGTCTGTGTTGTCTTCCACTTTTTGCCCAACAAAAAACAATCTGGAAAATTGGAGAAAACGACAATGCTGCCAGTGGTATGGCGCTTGCTCCGGATAAGTATAAAAGTTTTGTTGAAAACGATTTTGGTTACGAAGACCGTTTTTTTCTGATAGGGCATTCAGATGCAAAAAAAGACTGGCCCTACATACTTCCGGGACCGGTTAATGGCTGGGGCGGCACTGGAAATACAGCAGGAATCCGTTCGCACTTTTTGACCGTTTTCTTTGAAATAAATGACAAACCCGCAACCGGAAAATGGCAGCTGATAATAGATATACTGGACACAGATTCGCTTAATGCACCTTTTTTCAAAGTACTTGTCAACGGAAAATCCTGGGAATATAGGTTAGATAAAGGGTCAAGTTTCAAAGATCCTGATCATTTCACCGCAAATCCAAAAGAGCAGTTAATCAAAATTGACATTCCAGCAGACCTGATAAAAACCGGCGCCAACGAAATTGTGATGACTTCTCTGGAAGGCGGCTGGCTGGCCTTTGACCAGATAAAACTTGACGGACCGGAAACAACAAAACTGGCAATTCCAGGAGATATTCTGATCCGGAATATCAAAGCAGCCGATTATGAAATCAACAAAAACGGAAAACTATTTCAGCCATTTCTGGTTGATTTATCACATATCAAAGGGAATCCAACAATTCAGGTAAAGCTGGATGGACAAGTTATCCTGAATCAAATTATTGAACAGGATCGCTATATTCTTGAAGCTCCTATGCCGGCAGTTTCTGGGCAAAAATCCAGTCAATATGAGGTATTGATCAACAATATACTTGCAAAAAAAGGAGTTGTTGGACGTTCAATAATGAAATTGAAAACTCCTGCTGGCTACGTCAATACCATGATGGGCGCCGGACATTCGCGGTGGATGATTGCACCCGGACCATGGATGCCTTTCGGAATGGTGAAGCTTAGTCCGGATAATCAAAACAGCGGCTGGCAGGCTGGCTACGATCCTACATTTGAATCCATCGGCACATTTAGTCATATCCATGAATGGACGATGACAGGCCTTGGCACATTTCCAACCAGCGGACCCTTACAAATAAAAATGGGTGATCAAAGTCATCCGGATGAAGGTTACCGGTCCAGAATAGACAAAAGCTCCGAACAGGCGCCGCTTGGTTATTATAAAGTAAACCTGACTGATAATAACATTACTGCTGAATTAACATCCACTACCCGCGCCTCTTTTCAACGTTATACTTACCATCAGAGCGATATTGGCCGTGTGATGGTGGATTTTCAAATTCCTACCGAATATGGATACAAGATTAAAAATATCAAAATTGATAAAATTAATGATCACAGAATTGAGGGTTATAGCGACCAGCTTTCCCGCAACGTGTGGTCAGGTGGTGTTGATCAGCAGTACAAAGTTCATTTTGTAATTGAGTTTGATCAGCCTATCAAAAACTATGGAGTTTGGCTGAATGACGAGATCAAGAAAAACACAAACCTGCTGGCTGACAGTGCGAAAAATGCAGGAATTTATCTTGAATTTGATACCAAAAACAACAAAGTTGTTCAGCTGAGATCAGGGATTTCCTACGTCAGTATTGAAAACGCAGCACTCAATTTAAAAACAGAAATCTCCGATCCTTTCAACTGGAACTTTGAGCTGGTCAGAAATAATCAGGAAAAAGTTTGGAATGATTTACTCGGGCGTGTTGCCATTACCAGCAATGATCAGCGTGAAAAAGAAAGATTTTACACAAATATGTACCGCTCTCTGGCGAGCAGAAATACATTCAGCGATGTGGATGGAAGCTGGCGCGATGCGGATGAAAGGATAAATAAATTCCAGAATAAAGATGATATCGCGTTGGGTTGTGATGCTTTCTGGAACACCTTCTGGAACCTGAATCAGTTCTGGAATCTGGTAACGCCGGAATGGTCGAACCGCTGGGTAAAATCACAACTTGCTATGTACGACAGCGGCGGATGGCTTGCAAAAGGTCCGGCGGGAATGGAATATATTCCGGTAATGGTGGCTGAACATGAAATTCCATTAATCGTTGGTGCTTATCAGATGGGCATCCGCGGATATGATGTGAACAAAGCCTATGAAGCCGTACACAAAATGCAAACAACACCAGCAGCAAATGTTGGTGGTGGTCGCGCAGGAAACGAAGATCTGGTTACTTATTTAAAACACAAATATGTACCATATGATGAAGGCCGTTTTTCAAACTCCCTGGAATACAGTTTCGATGACTACACCGTTTCCCAATTCGCAAAAGCATTAGGCAAAAAAGAAGATTATCAGATCTTTAAAGACAGAGGAAACTGGTGGAAAAATGTGATTGATCCAAAAACCGGTTTTGCCAGAATGAAAGATGCAAAAGCAAATTGGCTTGCAGATTTTGATCCGTTCAAATCCGGCGCCAACCACCATTATGTTGAAGGAAATGCCTGGCAGTTAACCTTTTTCGTACCGCAGGATGTGACCGGATTGGCAAAAACAATCGGAGAAGCAGAATTTGTAAAAAGACTGGATTGGGGTTTTAATGAAAGTGTAAAATGGAGATACAACGGTCCAAATGACCAGTATTGGGATTATCCGGTAGTTCAGGGAAACCAGCAGTCGATGCATTTTGCATTTCTTTTTAACTGGGTCAAAAACCCGTGGCTGACTCAAAAATGGAGCAGATCGATTGTCGACAGATATTACGGTCACGAAGTTTCCAACGCATATCTGGGCGATGAAGATCAGGGACAAATGAGCGCATGGTTTGTGATGAACGCACTGGGACTTTTCCAGACCGACGGCGGTACAAGAGTAAATCCAATCTACGAAATCGGCAGTCCATTATTTGAAAAAGCAATAATTGATTTAGGAGAAAAATTTGGCAGAGGAAAAACATTCACAATCGAAGCCAAAAACACTTCGAGAAAAAACATTTACGTCCAAAAAGCCTTACTAAACGGAAAACCATTAGATAGCTTCTGGTTCAACGCCTCCGATTTATTAAAGGGCGGATCATTGATTTTAGAAATGGGTCCAAATCCAAACACAACCTGGGGAACTGCCACCCTACCACCAACTGAATAACTAAAACATCTTAAAAAAATCTTAGCGCCCATCCTTTTTTGCTTTGCATGAAACAAAACCCATAACCATGAAAAATACCATCCTAACCCTTACCTTTTCTTCCTTACTCCTGAGTTGCGCTACAAAAGAAAAACCAGAAAAAAGCATTTATCAAACCGATAGCACCCTTTCCATTGTAAAAGCAAAAGCATTGGAAATTGTCAAAACCGGTTTCAACGCCGGAGACGGATATGGTGAAGTCTGGATCAGAGATTATAACACCTTCATCACCCTGTCCGCAGAAGTTCACAAACCGGAAACATTGAAAGAAAACCTGAGCGTATTTTTCAAATTACAAGGCGAGGACGGAAACATTGTCGACGGATTTATTCCCATTCAAAAAGCCAAAGAATCAAAAGTTGGCTATGAATATATTTACAATGACCTCGAACCAAAATATGCCGGACATAAAAATACCGTAGAAACCGATCAGGAATCCTCCCTCGTTCAGGCTGTTGAGAAATATGTAAAAGTAAGTGGTGACACCGCTTTTCTAAGTGAAAAAATCGGTTCAAAAACCGTAGCGCAAAGATTGGATTGGGCCATGGAATTCTTGATGAATCATCGATATGATAAAAAACACGGATTAATCTGGGGTGCTACAACGGCCGATTGGGGCGATGTTCAACCAGAACATGACTGGGGCGTTTACCTGACAAAAGACACACATTTGGCCATTGATATATACGACAACGCTATGTTCCTGATTGCGCTTGACAAACTGATGGAACTGATTCCTGCGAAAAAAGCCAAGTGGCAGCCTATTCGTGATGCTATTGCCAAAAATACCATGACACATCTTTGGGACGAAAAAAACCAGAAATTCATCCCACATGTATACCTGAACGGCTCGCCGTTTCCTGATAGTCTGAATGAAAATGAAATTTATTATCACGGCGGGACGGCGGTAGCTATTGAAGCAAATCTTTTATCAAAAGAGCAAATCAAGGTTTCGCTCGATAAAATGATTGATAATGTAAAAAAATCGGGTGCCGGTTCCATCGGACTTACCTTATACCCTACCTATCCCGCAGGCAGTTTTAAAAATAAAGGAATGTATCCATATGGCTATCAAAACGGCGGCGACTGGACTTGGTTTGGTGCCCGTATGGTTAGTGCATTATACCAAAACGGATTCAAAAATGAAGCTTACGAACAGCTCAAACCGATGCTAAAAAGAGTCATCGACAATAAAGGGTTTTACGAATGGTACACGGTCGATAATAAACCAAAAGGCTCCGGAACATTTCGCGGAGAGGCGGGCGTGTTATATGATGCGATCATTTTATTCGAAAAAGACGATTTGAAAGAGAAATAAAAATGGAAGAAAAAACAGTAATGGCCATCGACCTGGGCGGCACGCAGATAAAAATGGGATTGGTCAGAGGTGCTGAAATACTTTCTTCAACCCAGATTGATTCACAAGCCGGAAATGGTTTGAGAGAACGCTTGCCGGAAATTGAAAAATGTTTAAATCAACTTTTGGAAAAAGCTTCACTTTCTGCCAATGATATCGCCGGCCTTGGTATGGCCATCCCCGGAATTATTGATTCTGTTGATAAAAAAATCTTAACCATCAATGATAAGTATAACGATGCACCAACGATTGATTTGAGCGAATGGGCAAAGAAAACATGGAATCTTCCGCTTTTCCTTGAAAACGATACCAGGTCGGCATTGTTGGGAGAATGGAAGTTTGGAAAAGGAAAAGGTTACGACAATGTTGTACTGATGAACCTTGGAACCGGCATTGGAACTTCCGCCGTGATTGAAGGAAAAATCCTGAGAGGAAAACATTTTCAGGCTGGAATTCTGGGCGGTCATTTTATGGTCAACGTTAAGGGCGACCGCTGTAATTGTGGAAATTATGGATGCGCCGAAGCAGAAGCATCTACCTGGAATCTGCAAAAAATTGTAAACAGCCATCCGGAGTTTTTCGACAGTTTACTTTTTCAACAGCCTCAACTCGATTTCAAAACCATTTTCCGGTTTGCCGCTGCCGAAGATCCGCTTGCTGTGCTGGTTTGTAATGAATGTCTGGAAATATGGAGTGCCTGTGCCATGAATTTAATTCACGCTTACGACCCTGAAATATTGATTATGGGTGGCGGAATCATGGGTAGCAAAGAAGTTATTTTGCCATACATCCAGGAAAAAGTAAATCAAAATGCCTGGGCTATCTGGGGAAAAGTGAAAGTTACGGAAGCGTCATTAATCAACACTGCTGCTCTTCTGGGCGTTGGCAGCCTAGTTATTTAACCCCTTAAAATCATCGTTTTGAAAAAGTCAAATTTTAACAAATTCCCTCAGGTAAAAATTGCCGGACACAAGGCTGTAACGGGTTGGGAGGATATTTCACAAACTATTCAGGATAAAATTAAATCAATTTCTTCCACAAAAACCATCGTGGTACTGGACACTTACCATGGTGTTTATATTGACGAAATATTATCAGGATTGAAAATCGGACAAACAGAATCTACTGTATTTGACGTCTCAAAAGCTTTTCTGGATCCGGAAAAACTGGAAGAACTAGTTTATCCGTTTGTTACTGATGATCCCGTTTTTGGATTTGTAACAACTTTGGAACTGTCTGCTTTTTTTGATCCTGAAAAAGTGAATATCATGCAAAAAGAAATTCAGGATGTCAAAGAAGGAATTATCCTGATTGCAGGAATTGGAGCGTCACTAATTGCTCCTGACCCAGATATTCTGATTTATGCTGATATGCCAAGATGGGAAATCCAGCTTCGTTTCAGAAAAAATAAAATCAGTAATCTTGGTGCGGATAATGCGGGAGATGCATTTTCATATCAATATAAAAGAAGCTTTTTCGTTGACTGGAAAGTTTGCGATAACCACAAAAAAGCGCTGATGGATCATTGGGATTTTGTTCTGGATACGACCATTGAAAACCATCCTAAATTGGTAACCGGAGCTGCTATAAAAGATGCGTTGGACAAAACCATTGAACAACCATTCCGTGTTGTCCCGTTTTTCGATCCGGGTCCCTGGGGTGGTCAGTGGTTGAAAGAAGTTGTAGATCTGGACCGGACGGCGCAGAATTATGCCTGGGGATTTGATTGTGTTCCCGAAGAAAACAGTCTTGTTTTTGATTTTGATGGCGTGGCTTTTGAAATTCCGTCCATCAATCTTGTTTTTACACATCCTGCCAGTCTGCTTGGCGAAGCAGTTTATGAAGCTTTTGGAGCAGAATTCCCGATCCGTTTTGATTTTCTGGATACCATGGAAGGCGGCAATCTGAGTTTGCAGGTTCATCCCATGCATCAGTATATCAAAGACAAGTTCGGTATGGGATATACGCAGAATGAAAGCTACTATTTTCTTGATACCAAGGACGATGGTTTTGTGTATCTCGGATTAAAGGAAAATATCGATCCGGCATTAATGCTGGAAGAACTGGAAACTGCTCAGGAAGGTGAAGCTGATTTTGACGCCGATAAATTTGTCCAGAAATGGCCGGTTAAAAAACACGATCATATATTAATTCCTGCCGGGACTGTTCATTGCTCAGGTGCCGATACGGTTGTGCTTGAAATCAGTGCAACACCTTTCATTTTCACTTTCAAATTGTGGGATTGGGGACGTATGGGACTGGATGGTAAACCGCGTCCGATTTCTCTTGAACATGGAAAAAATAATATCCAGTGGGAAAGAACTACCGAATGGGCAAGAAAAAATCTTGTAAACCAGATTGAAAATATAGCTTCCGGAGATGGCTGGCGTGAAGAAAGAACAGGACTTGATACCGAATCTTTCATAGAAACAAGAAGGCATTGGTTTACGAAAAAAGTGGAGCATAATACCGAAGGAATTGTAAATGTCCTGAACCTGATTTCTGGTCGTGAGGCCATTGTGGAAAGTCCAACCGCTGCGTTTGAGCCTTTTGTTGTTCATTATGCTGAAACATTTATAGTCCCTGCCAGCGTAGGAAGGTATACAATTACACCACACGGTGAAAGTGCCGTACAAGAATGTGCGACGATCAAGGCGAGCATCAGAACCAACAATCTCAAAGAAGATTATAAAATCAATTAATCATGGGAAATCAGGGAAGCGTATTTTTTCTATATAAAATTACCCTGGTAGCGGCGGTGGGTGGTTTGTTGTTTGGTTATGACACGGCAGTAATCGCCGGAGCAATCGGATTTTTACAGATTAAATTTGATTTATCTCCATCGATGGTCGGCTGGGTTGCTTCCTGCGCATTGATCGGCTGTGTTTTTGGAGCTTTGTTTGCAGGTGCGCTTAGCGACTGGCTGGGAAGAAAAAAAATCCTGATTCTCTCTGCGATTTTATTTGGCATATCTTCTCTTGGAATCGCTGTTCCTTCTGATTTGAACTGGTTCGTTTTTTTCCGCATCATCGGCGGATTAGGCATTGGAATCGCTTCCATGCTGGCACCAATGTACATTACTGAAATCGCACCGGCAGAAAAACGTGGCAGACTTGTGTCCATTAACCAGCTCGGTATCGTAACCGGAATTCTGCTGATTTATTTTGTCAATGCAGAAATTGCCGGCATGTATGATCAAACCTGGAATGTGGAAACCGGCTGGCGATGGATGTTTGGTTCAGGCATTTTTCCGTCTGTGATATTTTTGATCTTACTATTTTTTGTACCGGAAAGTCCGCGCTGGCTGGCCAAACAAGGCAGAAATGAAGAAGCGCTTATCATTCTGACAAAAATAAACGGACCGGAAAAAGCCGGAATCGAACTCGTTGAGATCAATCAAAATTTAAATACAGAATCCGTTTCTTTCTCTGAGATCTTCAAACCCGGAATCAGAAAAGCACTGATTGCCGGAATTATTCTGGCTATGTTTTCTCAAATCACAGGTATCAACGCCATCATGTATTATGCGCCTGAAATTTTCAAATCCACTGGCGATGGTTCTGATTCTGCTTTGCTGCAAACCATTTTAGTCGGCGTGGTGAATTTTCTTTTTACGATTGTTGCGATAAAATATGTTGACAAAGTTGGCAGAAAAGGTTTGTTACTAGTCGGTTCAGCAGGAATGACAATTTGCCTCGCTTTAATTGGCGGTGCTTTTTACCTTGATCTGGCCAAAGGTTATCTCGTTCTTATTTCTATTTTGGCATACATCGCCTTTTTCGCTCTCTCACTCGGACCACTGGCTTTTGTGGTTATAGCAGAAATATTCCCAAACCGCACACGCGGACGCGCCATGTCCATCTGTGTTTTTGCTTTGTGGATTTTTGTATTTATTGTCTCCCAATGCTTTCCAATTTTGCTTCAATCAATCGGAAACGCATTTACTTTCTGGATTTTTATGCTGATGTCCGTTGGAGCTTTTCTTTTTGTCTGGAAATTTATTCCTGAAACAAAAGAGAAAACTTTGGAAGAAATGGAGAAACTCTGGCTTTAAAGTCTCGGTATAAAACTCTAATTCAAAATCGAAAAACAAATTTTATTTGACTTTGTGAATCTTGGTGTTTCTTTCTTGGTGCAACTTTGTGGTAACATTAACACAAAGCGCACCAAGATTTTTCACAAAGGGCAAAAGCAGTATATGTGATTAATTTTCAGACAATTCCTTAATTTTTACGATAGCATTATCCCAGGCGGAAGACATCATTTCAAAATATTCCGGAGCTATATCAAGATCAACTTCCAGAAAAGTGCCTCCCTCGGCATCTGATATTTTATAAGTTTCGCGGCCTCCTTTCATCTGGTTTGCCATTTCGCTTTCAAAATCCTCAACACCGCCTTGCAGTACTCCTGTATATTCAATCGATAGTAATTCATTGGGTTGGCTTGCAACAATTTCTCCAATCAATCCGCTTTCACTATCATCTTTAAAAACCGCCTTACTACCTAATTTCCAATCGGTTACCGCATAACAACCTACACTGAATTCATTATACCAAATCCTGATATACGGATCTGTAAACAAAACATCCCAGACTTTTTCTTTGGGCGCTTTAATCAATATTGATTTTTGGATTAATAATTTTGCAGTTTCCATAGTCTTGAATTTAATCCGTGAATTGATTTATTAAATGCATCAGCTTTCCGCAATCGTTGTATATGGTCTTGTAAAGAAATCCGGAAAGCCAAAGTTTAATCGTTTATCAACTATTTATATTGCAAATTTAACATCATATTTATAAACCCAGGTGGTGCAATCAAGACGATGTGGAGGGTTGATTGCGACATTTTTTCGTTCTATTTTTGAAATATGAAACACATAGCTATTCTCGTTCCCAAAGGTGCTGCGGCGTTAAGCTGTATTGAAGGCCCGTTCAATATGTTTACCAAAATCAATGAGTTTCTGGAAATCAAAGGAAAACAGGCTCTGTTTGATGTAAAGCTTATCGGACTTTCCAAAGAGCCGGAGATTTATGATAAATTATTTCGCGTTTATCCGGATGCTATGATTGGTGAAATTCCAAAAACGGATCTGATCATTATTCCGGCTGTCAATGGCGACAGAGAAGCTGTGATAGAAGCTAATAAAGAATTCTTTCCCTGGATTGTTCAGAGATATGAGGAAGGTTCAGAAATTGCCAGCCTTTGCGTTGGTGCTTTCTTGCTGGCTTCCACTGGTTTAATGAAAGGAAAAAAATGTGCGACACACTGGGTTGCCGAGAATGATTTCAGAAGAATGTTTCCGGATGTTGATCTGGTAGCCGACAAAATCATTACCGATGAAAACGGAATTTATTCCAGCGGTGGCGCTAACTCATACTGGAATCTGCTTTTGTATCTATTAGAAAAATATACAGATAGAAATATGGCTATTCTGGCTTCCAAATATTTCGAGATAGAAATGGACCGGAAAAGTCAGTCGCCATTTATTATGTTCAACGGCCAGAGCGAACATCAGGACGAACCGATCAAAAAAGCCCAGGAATTTATCGAGACGAATTTTCAGGAAAAAATCACTGTCGATCAGTTATCATCTATGTTTGCGATCGGGCGGAGAAGTCTGGAACGCCGCTTTAAAAAAGCCACTTGTAATACTGTTTCGGAATATATCCAGCGCGTCAAAATTGAGGCTGCCAAAAAGAGTTTTGAGGGAAGTCGCAAAAATATCAATGAGGTGATGAACGATGTCGGTTATTCGGATACCAAAGCGTTCCGGACAACTTTCAAAAAGATCACCGGGCTTTCGCCAATCGGATATAAAAATAGATACAACAAGGATATGGTAGCGTTGTAATCTGTACTTATTTGACCAAAAGAATTTGCTCTGCCGGAGAACGATGGTTTTCCGGCAGAACTTCTGCTTCAAATTTAAAGTATCTGAGCAAGCTGATGATCAGGGAAGATTGAACGATGCCAGAATCAAAACAAACCCGCAGGATTTTGTCACAATCTTCCAGATCAAAATTGGCCTGATAACCTACAAAGGTCAAATGAATCTGATCCAGCAGCATATTGGCAACTTCGCGGTCGGTGACGTTGGTCTTAAAAACTTCTATCATATGGATGATTTTTAGTTTTGGCTCTTAATCAGATAAATACAACCCGCTTAATTTCCCAAATTCAGAATTCCTACTTCCTCGTATTTTTCCTTCGTGTCTTTTGGCCTTCTGAGCAGTGTGAGTTGCGTACAGCGGAAAGTCCCGGTATAATTCAATGCATTTAATTGACCCAGAACAGTTTCCGGATCATCAAGATAAACCGTCCGCACGATTGTAAGGTGCAAACCTTTCATTTTCCCGCAACGAAAAGTGGATTGAATCAAGGCATACAGATTTTTCAGTTCCTCCGATTCAACGACATTCAGAAACAACGTTTGTCCATATGGCCCCTTATGGAAAATGCCAAATCCGTTTATTTCAACATCAATTGGCGAAGTATTTACCAAAGCCGCTTGCAAAGTACTCAAAACCAAATCCTTTTCTGCTTTTTGTTTAAACGAAAGAAAAGAAATATGAGGCCGGAAATATTTCTGTCGATCGGGCCCAACGATGGCTTCCGTTTGTGCTTTCAGCATAACCGCATCCTCTTCAATATTTTTTGATATGGAAAGAAAGACCTCGTATTCGTATGTAACAGGTTTGTCGGCAACAGGTTGCTCAAATAATCCCGTTTGCCCGTTATTTTTTGCCATTTTATTTTTTCAATTTCAATCTCAAAATAAGGATAGTTCAGTGCGCCCCTGATCAGCCGGCAAGGTACCATTTTTTCAAAAAAACACTAAACTATCCTCTTTATACGAAGCGTCTCAACTTATTTCATGATAAACAAAGGCGCATAACTTTTGCGGTAATACCAGGCAATAAACAAATTCCCGACCAACATGAAAATTGCAATCGGTATGCCTTCCGGTGCCAGGAAAACATGCACCAGAAAAATGTGTATGGTTATCGGAAATATCACAATGGCAGTCAGCGGGATAAATAAGCCTGCTACGAGCAATAGTCCGGCGATCAGTTCCACAGCTTTCAAAAACGGCATAAAATAACCAGATGCTGCCAGACCTTCGTTAAAAAGTTTCATCGGACCGGCCAATTCAGGTTGTGGAATCAGTTTAAAAAAGAATGCGATGGAAGCAAAAAGGAACATCAATCCCATTAGCACACGTACAATGATGACTGCAATTTTCATGTTTTTCGTTCTTAAAGTTTAGATAGAATTTGGATAGGCGTGGTCAAAACACCTTTTTCACCCTAATATAAATAATTTTCAATTTCAACCCTGAATTACAGCCGGATCCATCCACATTACTTCCCACAAATGCCCATCCAGATCCTGAAAACCGTGACCATACATAAAGCCCTGGTCCTGAACTGCATTCGGCGCTGTTCCGCCGGCTTCCAGAGCCAGACTCACGAGCTTATCCACTTCTTCCCTGCTTTCAGCCGACAAACAGACAATTGCCTGCGCATACTCCTGCGTATCGGGAATTTCTTTTTTTGTAAATCCTTTGAAAAAAGGTTCAACCAGAAGCATCACAAAAATGTCTTCGCTGATGATCATACAAGTCGCATTTTCATTGGTGAACTGCGCGTTGAAGGTATAGCCCAGGTTCGTAAAAAACGCTATCGACTTATTCAGGTCTTTTACGGGTAAGTTGACGAAAATTTTAGTTGCCATTGTTTTTAGTGAGTTAAATTTTCTGATGAGAAATATAAGTAAGGGTCTGTTAACTTATTGTTTTTCAATGATTCCTTTCAGGGTTACGAGACTTTTTTCCATATCCCCACCCAGAAGTTTGCCAGTGAATAAGTTGGTAATATTCATTGGATATTTACTGGCACCCACCATTTTCCAGATCATTTTTGTCTGGTTTTCCGAAACCGGTTCCGCTATCATTTGTGTTTGTGAGATGCCTTCAAATGGTTTTTCGAAACGGATTTCCAGGTCCACTTCCTTACCTTCATGAAGTGCCTTTATTTCCTGTTCGCCTTTTCCGGCTCTTTCCTTTCCCTCCCAGGCATATACAAAACCAACAGTGCCGTCCGTGCCCCTGAACTGCTTCGTGATTGTTTTGTCCATCATCACCCACACATTAAAATTGTCCTGATTTTTAACATATTTAACGTAATCATAAACCGCCTGATTCGGTTTGTTGATCGTGATTTCCCTTTCGATCGTGTATTCTTTTTTGACAAACAAAGCGACGACAAGCACAAGCCCAATTATCAGTACAATGCCGATCAGGATAATTTTAAGGACATTCATTTTCTTTATGTTTAGGTATTAATAAGTACGCTGCAAAAGTAATGTCACCGTTTTGATCAAAAAGGGGGCAAACACGGCAATCTTGGGGGTGGATTACGCCAAAGGTTATTTTCCGCTGTTTATATCATAAAAAACCGACCAGTAAATACCGAATTTATCGACCAGTGATCCCATTCTGCCCGCAAAAAAATCTTCCAGCGCATGAGTTACTCTTCCGCCAAGCGATAATGCTGAAAAGAAATCGTTCATTTCCTCTTCACTGGTGGCCGTTATTGTCAGGGCCACATTATTTCCCGGGACAATTCCGTCAGGGCCAATCATGTCTGTCGCCATAAACATCAGATCACCTTTTGTCAGGCTTGCATGTAAAATGCTCTTTTGCAATTCAGCCGGAAAATGCTGCGCCATTGGAGAATCTTCGATCACGATGAATTCCAGTTCTCCGCCCAGAGATTCCTTATAAAAATTCATTGCTTCACGGCATTTGCCGCCAAAAGTCAGATACGCATTGATTTGTGCCATAATGATATAAATTTTCTGGTTTTAATACAACAAATTTATAAACTCTGATTTAAAATAAAGGGGTGTATAAACGACGAAATTCGTGGCAGAACACGACAAAATTGAGAGGCAAATCAGGTTTTTATCCGCTTCATTACTTCTCCCGCTCATTTAAAGAGACAAATCAACTTTACCCTTTCAGATTTAATATACAAAACGTATAGTAGTGATAGTTAAAACCTTTTCTTGCTAACTTTGGCAACCGGATTTTCTTCGAAGTTCAATCTTATTTCTAGTTTAAAAATCTCTGATCGATTGCCATGACTGACCGCAAATTTCCTATTGGCCCATTTATAAAACGGGAAGATTATTCCAAAGAAGCCATTGAAAGTATCATTCAGGGTATAGAACTGGCTCCGGCCAATTACCGTGAGCTGGTTGGAAATCTTTCAGAAGCAGAACTGGCCAAAACTTATCGTGACGATAGCTGGAACGTGCGCCAGATTGTACATCATGTGAGTGATATACAGTACATTCACTATCTGCGGCTCAAAAAAGCGCTGACAGAGCCCGAAAACAAAGAAATGATCCTGATTGATATGAATGCCTGGGCTGCTACGGCGGATTCACTTTCCGCGCCCATTGAAGATTCTTTGCAGTCCTTTGAAGGTACTTTAAAACGTTACGTTTTCCTGGCCAGGACCCTGACCGAAGAACAGCTGTCGATCAGTTATTATCATTCGGCCCGGCAAGTTTGGTTTACACAAAAAGATGCGCTTGCGATTTCTCACTGGCACATTTACCATCATTTAGGACATTTGAACTGGGCCTTGGGTAAATTCTGATCTTTAAATATCCGCCTGCTTTTCAGATGAAAGTCCGATTGATCTGCCGTCGTAACTTTCATCTGAAACCTTTATTTCAGTGATTTAACTTTTATTTCCCTTTCAGCAAATCTTTAAGATCCGGGTGAAATTGTGAGGTCAGAAAGTGGGTAATATCAAACTCAGCCAGTTCCAGTTTATAAAACGGATCTTCACTAATAATTTCTCTAACCTGCTCCTCCGACTCCGCCAAAGCCAAAATTATCCCACCCGACCGCGGCACTTTCCTTCCCGACGCTACGAATATATTTTTCTTATAATACTTTTTGAGGTATTTGACATGAGCAGCCATATGCTGGTCGAGTTCTTCGAGGGGGACGATGTAGGTTAGGGAGATGATGAACATTTTTTGGGGTGGTTTAGAGATTAGATATTTGTGATTTCTAAGTTTGGCTGGGTAAAATTTGTGCCAGAGGGACTTAGTTGCTTTAATTATGCTATTTTAGGCAAATAATATAATCCTCAACACATGCAACAAGGTCTTTACGAGCAACTTATTACAAAGCTAATTTCTTCCAAACTGGAAAGTATAGACCAGAAAGAATTTTTTGTTAGAGAAACGATCGTCGAAAAAAGTGAGGCTGCAAAAGTTTTAAGTCTTTATTTGAATGAAGTGATTAATCGCGGCTTGGGATCAATTACCGGAGATATCAGTATTGAAAGACAAATTGAAATCTCGAATAAAATCATTCGACTATTACGTGATGAATTGGCAGATACAGATTTCAACGATGATTTGATTACGGTCAATGGTAGGATATTGAATGCAGTATTTTCAAAAATAGATGCGCCCTTCTCGGATTTTGACAAACGCTTAAAAGAGATCACACCCTATACACGCCTAAGCCAGAGCGAATTATTCACAGGATCGAATGTTGGGATTTCTCTTGACAGCGAATTGAGAAAGGAGATTCTTTCATCAGACAAAATTTATTTTCTGGTTTCTTTTATTAAGTGGTCAGGTATAAGGATCTTCAAAAAAGAATTGGAAGAATATACCAGCAGGGGAAATTCGTTGAAAGTTATTACAACTTCCTATATGGGAGCTACTGATTTGATCGCAGTGGAATTTCTAGCTGGCTTACCCAATACAGAAGTTAAGATTTCGTACAATACAGAGAATGAGCGCCTTCATGCAAAATCCTATTTATTTTTCAGAAATACCGGTTTTAATACGGGTTATATTGGATCTTCCAATTTGTCCAGAAGTGCTTTAACCAGCGGTTTGGAATGGAATCTTAAAGTTACAACGCAGGAAGTTGGACACATTATTGATAAGTTTTCCAAAACTTTTGAGACCTATTGGGAGGATAATGAATTTGAAATATTCCGACTTGGTGAACATACTGAAAAACTAAAAGTTGCTCTTAAAAGAGAAAAAAGTAGAGACAAAAATGAAGCTTCGTCTTACTTTGAATTAAATCCTTTCCCATTTCAAGCTGAAATTTTAGAAAAACTAGCTGCTGAAAGAATAATTCATAATCGATATAGAAATCTTTTAGTAGCCGCAACCGGAACGGGAAAAACAGTTATATCTGCCTTTGATTTCAAAAGGTATTATGTTAAAAACCCTAACGCCCGGCTTCTCTTCGTTGCACATCGAAAGGAAATTCTTGTACAGGCAAGAGCGACATTTGCCGGAATTTTAAAAGATAATAATTTTGGAGAGCTTTGGGTAGAAGGAATAGAACCAGATCGTTATGAATTTGTCTTTGCCTCTGTGGCCACTTTGAAAAACAGAATTGGCACAATAACGCTTTCTAAAAACTACTATGATTTTATAATTGTGGATGAAGTACACCACATTACCGCAGATAGTTATCGGCCAATTTTAGAAAAATTTAAACCAAAGATTTTACTAGGACTAACCGCAACGCCAGAAAGGATGGACAATGCAAATATCCTTGCTGATTTTGATAATACTATTGCGGCAGAAATCCGGTTACCCGAAGCGTTAAATAGAAAGTTGCTTTGTCCTTTTCAATATTTTGGTATTACTGATAGCGTTGATTTATCGAACGCATCTTGGCAAAACGGACGGTATTTGCCGGCAGAACTAACCAGAATTTATACTCAAAACGATATCCGGGTTGGCGAAATCATAAATAACTGCGCAAAATATCTGCGGGACTATGAAGATGTGCGCGCGTTAGGTTTTTGTATTACTAGGGAACACGCATCTTACATGGCGGAAAAATTTGCGCTGGCCGGCCTAAAAGCAGATTATCTTGTGAGTGGTAATGATCGGGAAGAGTTGAGATCGACGATTAAATCCAGGTTTAGAAAGAAGGAAATAAATTATTTATTTGCGGTTGATATCTTCAATGAGGGCGTTGATATTCCAGAATTAGATACCGTTTTGTTTCTAAGGCCAACGGAAAGTCTTACCGTATTTTTACAGCAATTGGGAAGAGGGTTACGCTTATCAGAAAGAAAAGAATGCCTGACTGTTCTGGATTTTGTAGGAAATGCTAGATCTGAGTATGATTTTGAAGGTAAATTCAGAGCCTTGATTGGCAAAACCAACACATCCACCAAAGACGAACTTGAACGTGATTTTCCACATTTACCACTAGGCTGTTCCATTGTTTTAGAAAAAAAGGCGAAGGATTTTATTTTACAAAATATCAAGGCTGCCACGCAATTGAGCAGCAAACAATTGATAAATAAAATTGCCAACTTCAAACATCAAACGACTTTACCGCTAACACTTAAAAATTTTACAGAATTCTATCATATTCCTCTTCAAGCTATTTACAAAAAAGGTACTTGGAGTAGATTATGTTTTTTTGCCAATCAAGCTAACGATTTCTCAGTAAATAATGAAATAGAAATAAAAAGAGCGATTGCAAAAAAATGGCTCTGCTGTAATTCATACAGTTATTTGTCATTTATTTTAAAACTTGCCAAACGAGATTTTCAAATCAATATTACCGAGTTTGATGAATCAGAAAGACTAATGCTCACCATGCTGCATTATGACTTTTGGCAGACCAATGCTGGCTCTGAAAACCTTCAAACAAGTATTCAAAAAATAGGCGACAATTCAATTCTGGTCAAGGAGATCGTGGAGGTTCTAGAACTTTTAATTGATCAAATTTCTCATATTGAATTGGATATTGATCTTCCGTACGCGCAACCTTTGAAAGTACATAGTCGTTACACGCGTGAGCAAATTCTAGTGGCATTTGGCGACAGCACATTTGAAAGAAAATCCAGCAACCGGGAAGGCGTAGTAAATCTTGACAGCAAGAAAACGGAACTGTTACTTATCACTCTTAAAAAAACAGAAGAAAATTACTCTCCTACCACTTTGTATAATGATTACGCAGTCAGCGAAACGCTATTCCACTGGCAGTCTCAAAACAGTGCAAGACCGGAAACTGGAAAAGGATTATCATATATAAAGCAAGAAGAAAAGGGAAAAATCATTTTACTTTTTGTAAGGGAAAGAAACGATGACGAATTTGGAAATACTTTTGCCTACGTTTTTCTAGGAGCGGCAAATTATCTGGATCATTATGGTTCAAAACCGATGAACATTCACTGGAAATTGGAAGAGCCGATACCACATTATATGTGGAAGGAAACTGCGAAGATGGCGGTTGGGTAAAATTCATCTTATTATTAAAATTTAAATATTCTTTATTCACTAAATATAAAGTTGTAATGATAACAGCTACTTTTAAACTTACAGAAAATGAACTATATGAAAGTTTAGTTGAGATATCGAAATCAAAGTTTGTGGTAAGAGTACTTAGAGTAATCGGAATTGCCCTTCTTTCTCTAATGATTCTGCTATTCATATTTAATATTAGTAATGGGAGTCTTGTCCTAAGTTTCGGTTTTTTCTTTCCCATATTTCTACAATTATTTATGATTTTCATTTCCGAAATAACAGCTAAACTTCAAGTTCCAAGCCTGTTAAAAACAAAAGATCCACTCGTAGAAAACATGCTTATAAAGGTTGATTCAAACTATTTTAGTTTTACCGGCGAAAGTTTCAATATTCAAATGTCATTAGAAAAATTACATTCCGTAATAGAAACTAGAAATTTTTTTCTTTTAAAAGTTTCAGATGGTAGCGCCAATGTAATTCCTAAACGAGCCTTTACAATTGACGATGTAATTCAATTTAAAAATATTATCTCTGCTGTACCTGGACTTAAAGTGAAACTTAAAAAGTAGACTTAAATCGTGTAATAAATTAAAGCTGTAATAACCCATGAACCTAAAACCCACCCTACTCCTCCTCCTAATCACCCTCACAACCTACGCCCAAAAAAACCAAAACCTCGCCATCGTCTTCATTGGCAACAGCATCACCCAGGGCAAAGGTGGGCCGGATGGGTTTCCTCCGCCGACGCATGCGGTCAATTATTTGAAGGAGCAAAAAGGAGTTCAGGATGTGGTTTTTGCTAATTTGGGACGGAGCGGGTCTACTACTTTGGATTGGCTGCCGGGAAGCGGGAAGTATTTTGTGAAAGTAATTGAGGCGGCCGATAGTCTGTTCCTAAAAAAAGATCACCAGCTCGTATTTTCCATGAAACTGGGTACCAATGACAGTGCCATACAGGGGCCGAATGGCTCGCCGGTTTCCAGGGAAGATTATAAGAAAAATATGCAGACTATTATTTCAACGCTGCTCAAAAAGTATCCGGGCAGCAAGGTGATTGTGCATCATCCGATCTGGTATAGTACCAATACTTACAACAGCTCCAAATATCTGCAAGAAGGCCTGGACAGGTTGGAAACTTATATTCCTGAGATCGACGGCATGATTTCGGAATACAAAACTTCGGATCCGGGACGGGTTTTCAAGGGCGATACCAAGGCGTTTAAATATTTCAAAAAACATTATCTCCAATTACTGAAACCGGAAAAAGGACAGCAGGGAACATTTTATCTGCATCCTAATGAAGAAGGTGTTGTTGTACTTGGTAAGTTTTGGGGCAAAGCGATTGAAAAAAGAATATTGTGATCATTCCTTTTTCAATCTGTCTTTTTGCTTTTAAATATCAGCGATTTTTGAGGTGACACTTATTTTTAGCACCTCAAAAATCGCCTTCCTTAACAAAAAACCGCACGCCGTTACTTTCAATTTGTTCCCAGTCGTCACCGCTAAATTCTGCCTCACAATATTCATCAAAACAAACTTCGGCATCGAAAATTCTCAGCATAACGGTCACGATCATCGGGTATAATTCCATGTCATCAATTTCAAAGGCGAGCTGGATAATGTCAACGGAATCGCTGTAACAGGCCATAAAAACCTGGAATTGTCGCCAGGATTTTTCTTTGGTTTTATCGAGATGTTTTGTGTCGCTGCCGGCATTCTGGATTTCTTCATATTCACTATCCCAGAATATTTCCCATTCCAGAAGCATTTCAGGCAGGAAAATATGTTTTTCTATTCCCCCCGCATCGCTGTAAATTTTACTCCAGATAAATTTGCTGGTCATGGCCCCCAGTTCGGCATAGGATTTCTTTTCGATGAAAGACCTTAACCGCGCTTTAAGTCCCGCCATGGTATCCATTTGAAAATCGTCACCATCCTCCGTGCCAAATTCCAGTGTGTTATCAATGACGAGCGCTTCGTATGCATCGTCTTCAAGTTCTGAAAACTTCTCAAATGCCTGGATGAATTCGTCATAAGCAGGAATTCCTTCCGGCGTATTTTCATTATCAAACATATTACGTGCAATGCCCTGAATTCCCGTTTCTTCCGTAATGGCTTCCACTTCGCTTTTTAACACAGTCAAAACATTGCTTTCACCGCCAAATGACAGTGTTTCATATCTTTCGGAGAGATAGGATTTTAAACTCATGAGCGAATAAAAATAGGGATCGTCCGGAGAAACTTCCGCGTTTTCTTCATCCCATTCGCCATCCTCAACATTGTAACCCAGTGGAAAAGATACCGTTTCAGCGCCGTCACTGATGCGACAAAACAAATTCTCTTCTTCGCTTTCGTTTAAATAATAAGTGATTTCCATATTGTTTTATGCTAATATTTTGAGGCGGATAAAAATCGCCGGTGTTACATTTTAATCTTCAAATTATTCCCAAACCAGCAAATAGCCGCTGCTTCTGCCCCCGCCTCCATCTTTTGCCAATACTCCTTTTCCAATCAAATCCTGAATATCCCTGCCGGCAGTATCCTGGGAACACTTTGTCATTTTCGCCCATTTGGAGGAAGTCAGTTTTCCAAAAAAATCTTCCTGCATTTTGTTTATCATGAAACGTTGACGCTCATTAAGTGGCGTTGCAGCATGTTTGTCCCAAAACGATACCCTTTGCAAAACCACATTCAGCGTTTCTTCGGTTACCTGCAAAGCATCGCGCATGCAGGACAAAAACCATTGAAGCCAGAGCGTTATATCAAGGTCGCCCTTTTGTGTTTTTTCCAGTATGGCATAATATTCATTTCTACGTTTTCTGATCTGCGCCGACATGCTGTAATACCGCTGACCGCTGCCTTCCGTCCGGGCAAGCTGCATATCTGCGATGGCCCGCGCAATCCGGCCATTTCCGTCATCAAAAGGATGTATTGTCACAAACCACAAATGAGCAATTCCCGACTTGATGACCGGATCTATATTAGCAGCACTATTAAACCAGCTCAGAAATTGTGCCATTTCGTGTTCAACACGTGTTGCATCCGGTGCTTCAAAATGTACTGTTTCTCTTCCCAACGGACCGGAAACTACCTGCATCGGACCTTTCTCATTGTCCCGCCATTTTCCAGTCAGGATTTGATACATACCGCTTCGTCCGGATGGAAATAAGGATGATTGCCAACCCAGCAAACGATCTTTTGTCAGTTCATGATTGTATTTCTGGGTAGCATCCAGCGTCATTTCCACGACGCCATCCACGTTCCGGTCGGAAGGAACGAGCCCGGCGATTTCTATGCCCAACCGTCTTGCAATAGATGAACGCACTTCTTCACGTCCCAATACTTCGCCTTCAATTTCCGACGATTTTAAAACATCTTCGGTAAGTGTTTTTAATATGGTTTCCGCTTTTGATGAAAAACCCAAAGCCTCCATTCGTCCTGCAATCTTTCCCTGAACATAACGCACCTCTCCCAAAACTGTCGAAAGCTCAGCTTCATCCCAACTAAATTGAGGCCAGTTTTTTCTTTGGTGGATGTATAGGCTCATTATTTTTCTGCGGTGAATACTAGAAACAATCTCCGCAAATTTGCGGAGATTAGCAAATTTATTTTCCGCATTTTAAATAATACAGATGAGAATGATAGTCAGATAGTGACGAAAATTTATTTTCAAATAGCTGTTAATCAGAATATTAAATCTTACTTCTGGTCGAGCAATATTTCAAAATATCAATTTATAATCTCCGCAAATTTGCGGAGATTAATTCATTTATTCTCCGCATTTTCTTCAAAGTCAACAAAAATATTGATCCATATTGCCCTTCCCAAGCGAATGATTATTGGCTGCAAGGAAAACAGAATGATGGTAATGGCGACGAAAAACCATTCTAACTGCATTTTGACAAAGACAAGTAAAAGCACAGATAAAAGTGTCATCAGGAAAATGACGATTGGAAAACTTGTCCATAAAGCGCCGATATAAAAACCAGGTTCGATTTTGAAATCCTGACCACAAACGGGACAATTATCAGGCATTTTTAATGCGTCTTTCAGACTATATGGATTCCGTTTTGTAAACAGGTTTCCCTGATGACAACGCGGACATTTCATCCTGAAAACATTTACTATTTTTGACATTTTACTTTTTTGTTGATCTGTGGAGGGCTGAAATTTTTAGACTTGTTGCCGGGTTTGTTAACCCGTCCGACGGCGAAAAAAGCCGCCGGACGGGTGGCTCGTCGCCAAACTTTGGCAATTTATTACATTTATTTCCCTGCCATTTGCGCACGGATTCTGCTTAGGGAAGGGCCTTTGATTCCAAGATAAGAGGCTACATGTCCCAGCGAAACGCGATTGGCAACATCCGGGAATTCGGCCAACAGGGAAAGATAGCGATCCTCGGCTGACTGGCTTAACAAACCCTCTGCCTTAGTTTGGCTGTAAACATAGTATTGTTCGGCTAAAAGTCTTCCAAAACGCTCCCAACCGTGTGATTGCGGGTACAGCGATAATAAATTTTCATGACTGATCACGATCAATTCGGAATCTTCAAGGGCTTCAATACTATACGGACAGGCTGTCTGCGTCAGGAAACTTTTCAGGGAAACCAGAAATGTGTTTTCCGGGATGAAATAAATATTATGTTCCGTCTCTGTTTTTAAATCCGTGTAATAAACCCGGAACAATCCTTTGACGATAAAACCGATTTGTCTGCAAACGGAATTACGGAAATTGAAAAATTCATTTTTTGCAATTTTCCTGTGCGTCCACATATGATCTGCCAGCCGGATATCTTCTTCACTAAGCTGCGCAAAATGACTGAGGCTATTATGTAATGTTTCCTTAGGACTTAAAAGCATTGTAAAATTTGATTTTAAGAAATAAAACTGCGGATACCAAAACTGAAAATAACTGATTCTATACCACACTTTTCATAGAACTAAGGTACCACTTATTTCCTGCACTCTTTTCGCCTGATATCATATTTTATACCGTTTCGTCGCTTTTTAACATAGGTGAAAATTATTGCCGGGGGCCGCTTCTACCTTTGACCTATCAAAAAACAAACAAATTATTTTCAAAACATAATCCTTAAAAACAATGAAAACGATCATCACATCCCTGGCAATTTTGCTTACAATGGCATTCACTTCATGTAATTCAGAATCCAGTCCGGCACCTGAAAAGAAAGCAGAAACCGTAGTTTTAGTCCATGGCGCCTGGCAGGGCGCTTTTACCTGGAAAATTGTCAAAAGTAATTTAGAGAAAAAAGGATTTACTGTTGTTGCCGTGGAATTGCCCGCTCACGGAGATGATACTACGCCAGTTGCCGGTTTGACGCTGGACAGTTATAGCGCAAAAGTAATTTCGGCTATTGAGGCACAACCTTCCAAGGTAATTCTGGTAGGTCATAGTTTGGGCGGCATGGTGATTTCTGCGGTTGCTGAAAAAGTGCCTGCCAAAATAGCCAAACTTGTCTATTTGGCTGCATTTCTTCCCCAAAATCAACAATCCTTATTTGAAATTTCCGGCGCTGATAAACAAACGCTTTTACCAAAAGCTCTGGAAGTAAGTGCAGACCAGTCAACAATCTCTGTAAAATCAGACAGTCTGATCAATATTTTCTGCCAGGATGGAAGTGCTGAAATTAAACAACTTATCTTATCAAAAAACAGAACAGAACCACTTTTGCCTTTGACGAATAAAGTGACTTTAACAGACGCAAATTTCGGAAGTGTTACAAAATTTTACATTCGTACGATTAATGATCATGCGATCGGTATCAATTTGCAGGATCAAATGATTAAAACGACAACGATTAAAAAAGTATACAGCTTAACAGCGGGACATACAGCGCATCTTTCTCAGCCTAATGAAGTTTCTGCAATTATTGAAGAGATTGCTGCGATTAAATAATCTTGATATTTTGGAAGTAAAGGATCCTCTCAGAACTTTGTTTTGGGAGGATTTTTTTGGTTTCTAAATTCCGGGAGTTTTCTGATTAGGATTTTTGATTTATGTTTTGTTTACCGGAACGCGTTTCTGGCAAGATCCATGTTTTGTTTACCGGTCGGACGGTGGAAAAAACCGTCTGATCGGTGGCCCGAACGCGTTTCTGGCAAATAAGTTGTTATTGGCGGCCCGTCCGACGGCTTTTTCGCCGTCGGACGGGTAAACAAAACTATCCAAGATCAATTTCTCAAATTATTTCCTGACAACCGGCTTTAATCCGCGCATGGCTTTGGTGCCAATTGCCGGCATTTTTGCAGGCAATTTTAATAGGGTGGTTTCCGGTTTTGGATATTCAACGTAACCTGATAAGTATCTTTCAATAATAAAATCCACTTCGCGTTCAAAACCAATTGCCGGCTCATTGGCGTAGGCAGTCATATCATACAATTTCCTGTGCCAGATCGCAGAATCCAGATTTCCATCAAGGAAATATACATTTTCAAACCCTTTATCAAATTTGAAATGAATACCCTTTTCCGCATTAGCAATCAGACTTTCCGGATTTCCGGTTAAGGTTATCGGCATGTAAGTTTTCTTTTCGTAAACAAATCCGCCGTGACTTGTTTTGATATATTCCCGCATCGTTCTTGGCGCATCACCAACATATAACACATCCACAAGCAGAATCTGTTTTGCTGCATGGAACTGATCAGCGGTAGTAATTAAAGGAAGCTGCGAAATTTTAATCATTTTAAAGATAGTAAAATGGGATACTGTTTAACAAAACAGCTCCGGGAATAATAACATTCAAAAGTAAGCAATCGAAAAACGGATTTCGACCGGAACATCTATTTTTATCAAAATTGAATGATAAATTTATAAACCGCGATTCAATTTCAGACCATTTAAATTGAAAAATCTTACTGTTTGAAATAACCCATTTCGATGGTACCTTTACAGCAGAGAGGATTGATATAAATACAGATAAAACGCAAACGCTGTCATTGAAAATATTAATAACTGGCATATTTTTTTAAGCCCGACCCTTAAGAACTTATGTAAAACCTCGCTCTATTAACACCAGGAAGGGAATCCGGAATAAAATCCTGATTCCCTTAATTTTTGACGAAATGAAAGCCAGACCGTTAGATAATTAATTCAAAAAACGGGAACCAGCTTTGCCGGCATGATAATTATGTCTGGTAAATTAATAATCAAAACGAATAATTACCTCAGAACAAACCCCGAATCATGATTAAGGTATTAAGAAACATTGCCATACTGGGCGAAGGCATTACAAATTTCAACGAAAAATATGCTGAACTTGAAAAAGAAAATCCCACCGAAGCAGTCATTATTGATTCCGACGGAATTGTCAATGCGTACACTTATGAAGGTTTTGCTTTTTTGAACGAAAACTGGTACCAAAAATACAGCCCAAACTGGCAAACAGATTCATCGGCCATTGACAAACTTTTAACAAATCTGGTAAGGTCTTCTTCCAGCCATTCCACGTCTGTGAATCTCACCAAAATTAAAGATTACCTGTCCAGTCCACCCGAAACCATTGAAGAAACAATAAAGGTTTGGAAAACTTTTTATGATCCTCATTTCAGAAATATCTGAAAGAGAAGTTACCAGAAACAATTTCTTATTTAATGTGATTATCAGCGTTTAGTGATCCGACAAAATGACTTGCGGCTTGCTTCCTTTTTTCTTTGTAACTAAAAACAATAATGGCAAAGCACAAAGAAAAACAGCGCCGACTAATAAATAGGCATCGTTAAAACTTAGCAAGTTACTCTGGCGCCCAATTCCTGCATCGATTAAACCCATTGCTTTTTTATTGGCATCGAATAAAGTGAAACCTTTACTCATGAAAAAATTGGTGTAGCCGGCAACACGCTGCATGGCCAGGGGATTATATTCCGTAACATTTGAAACAAGATCAGATCGGTGCAGGGCATTACGGTTATGCAAATACGTATTCACCATAGCCAGCCCCACCGAGCCTCCAAGTTGCCGCATCATATTATTTAGTGCTGCGCCTTGCGGAATATCTTTCGGTTCAAGTGCAGAAACTGCCAGCGCCGTAAGCGGCACTGTTACAATCGCAAGTCCGACACCTCGGAAAATCAGGGAAATGGTAATGTCATGTGCACTGGCATTCAAATTTAACCGTGACATCTGCCAGCTGAACAGAACAAAAAGTATCATCCCGGTTGTGATCATAAACAATGGAGAAACGCCTTTCTGTAATAATTTTGCCGAGATAATTAAACCCCCAATTGCCAGAAAAGCGCCTGGCAATAATAGTAATCCGGTTTGTGAAGGTGTAAAATTCAATAAACGCTGTGCAAAAACCGGCGTTAAAAAGACAGAACTGAAAAGCCCGATTCCGGAAATAAATGTGACAATTGCCGCGATACTAAGATTTTTGCTTTTCAAAACCCGCAGATTAACCACCGGACTTTTCACTTTCAATTCCCACCAGATAAATAAGGATAGTCCAAGTGATGCTGCTACGCTCAGCCAAATAATATAATTGGCATCGAACCAGTCATCTATTTCTCCCCTTTCCAAAACAGTTTGTAAGGAACCGACACCAATAGCCAATAACAAAATGCCTGTCCAGTCGATATTTCCCGCCGCTTGCTTGAATTTTGGCTCTCCCAGTAAAACATAACAAAGTGAAGCTACCGTTATTCCAATGGGAACATTGATGTAGAAAATCCACGGCCAGGAGTAATATTCTGTGATAAAACCACCCAAGGTCGGCCCTATCGTTGGGCCTAAAAATACACCTACGCCAAAAATGGCGCTGGCCACATTTTGTTTTTCTTTTGGAAATAATTCAAAAACAATAGCCTGGGAAACAGAAAGCAACGCGCCTCCGCCAAGTCCCTGTAAAAATCGAAAGAAAACCAGCATCCAGATTCCTGACGCTTGTCCGCACATAAAGGAAAAGAATGTGAAAGCAATGACGGATCCGATGTAATAATTTCTCCGACCCAGTTTCAGGGCAAGAAAGCTGGTCATCGGGATAATGATCACGTTGGCTATGGCATAAGATGTTATTACCCAGGAGGTATCTTCAAGCGTGGAACCCAGGTTTCCGCTCATATGCGACAGGGCAACGTTTACAATTGATGTATCAATTAATTCCATGACGGCAGCCGCAATCACGGTAATCAGAAGGATTGTTCTTTTCATAATAATAACGATCGGTATATTCTTATCAATAACTTTCTCATTGCCGATCTTTTTAATTGTGTTTTTTTATGAATTACTATTTCTCAAAAATGAAAGTATTGTATCAGGTTTCATCTCGTCAATTCCAAAACAAAAATATACCATTCGGTATTATTTTACAAATGATTTAATTAAATTCTGAGATTTCATGGGTTAATCCATAGCTATCATGTCGGCCATGCCTACGGCATTTTAAATTGTTAGGGAAATTTCCGGTTCCGGGGGTTAAAACCCACGGCTACAATGTCGGTCATGCCGATGGCATTTACAGAAAAATGTAATTTCCTTGTCCGTGGGTTAAAACCAACGGCTACAATGTCGGTCATGCCGATGGCATTTACAGAAAAATGTAATTTCCTTGTTCGTGGGTTAAAATCCACGGCTACAATGTCGGTCATGCCGATGGCATTTGTAAAGAATAAACTGCAAGAGGCATGACCGATACGTAGCCCTGGAATTTACTTAGGAGAAAAATCTAAATTAAAAAAGCCGGCCAGGCAAGTATAAAAACTTGTCTGGCCGGCCAAATTAATATGCTGAATTTTATTCTTTTACAATCACATCATGTGCTCCGCCTTCAACTATACTTACAGAAGACACTAATGTAATTTTCGCTTTTTCTTTCAATAATGGTATCGAAATTGTTCCACAGCTGCACATGGTTGATTTAATTTTACCAACAGTTATTGCCAGATTGTCTTTTAATGTACCAGCATAAGGAACGTAGCTGTCAACACCTTCTTCGAATTTCAGCCCGTCTGAGGTATCACCCATATCATAGCGTTGCCAGTTGCGTGCACGATTGGAACCTTCACCCCAATACTCTTTTACATAGTTTCCATTAACCATTAATTTCCGTGTCGGACTTTCATCAAAACGAGCGAAATATCTTCCCATCATCAGAAAGTCAGCACCCATGGCCAGAGCAAGCACCATGTGATAATCTTGGGCAATTCCTCCATCCGAACAGATCGGAATATAAATTCCCGTTTCTTTAAAATATTCGTCACGTGCATCTGCCACTTCAATAAGCGCAGTCGCCTGGCCACGGCCAATACCTTTTGTTTCTCTGGTAATACAAATAGATCCTCCGCCCACACCAACCTTAATAAAATCAGCACCTGCTTCAACAAGGTATAAGAAACCTTCTTTGTCAACAACATTCCCGGCACCAACTTTTACTTTTCCGCCAAACTCAGTTTTGATGTATTCCAGCGTTTCTTTTTGCCATTCAGAAAATCCGTCTGACGAATCTATACATAAAACATCTGCACCAGCTTCAACCAAAGCAGGAACTCTTTCTTTATAATCTCTTGTGTTGATACCGGCACCAACGATTAATTTCTTTTGAGAATCAGACAATTCCAACGGATTGTCTTTGTGATTATCATAATCCTTTCTGAAAACAAAGAATTTGAAATTGTTATTTTCATCAATTACAGGAAGACTGTTAAGCTTGTGTTCCCAAATAATATCATTTGCCTCTTTCAGTGAAATTCCAAGTTCTGCCGTTACAAGATTTGAAAAAGGTGTCATGAATTCCTTCACCTTTTTATCCAGACTATCGTTTGTGACACGGTAATCTCTGCTCGTCACAATACCCAGCAATTTTCCTTCAGGCTTTCCATTGTCAGTAATTGCGATGGTTGAGTGTCCGGTTTTCCCTTTTAAAAGAATGACATCTTTTAGCGTATGTTCTTGCGTAAGGTTAGCAGTGCTGATAACAAAGCCGGATTTGTGATTTTTCACTTTTCTGATCATTTCAGCTTGCTCTTCAATGGATTGAGAACCAAAAATGAATGAAAGCCCACCGTTTTTCGCCAATGCAATGGCCATATTATCATCAGACACCGACTGCATGATGGCTGATACAAAAGGCACATTCAGTTCTATATCAGAGATTTCTCCCTTTTTGAATTTTGTCAAAGGCGTTTTTAATGATACCTTATTTGGAACACAATCCTTGGTTGTCAGACCAGGAATTAACAGGTATTCGCTAAAAGTTCTCGATGTTTCGTTTAAATACTGAGCCATTTTATCTGTTTTTTAAATTTATCGCTCTCCCGCCAAACGATGCAATCATATAATTAAAATCCAAATTCTTCATTTTATAAATTGAAGAAAAATAAGATTTAACTAATACAACAGTATCACCGGAAAAGAGTAAACGAATTGTTTTTTGAAGTTTTAAACTGAATACAGACTTCGTTTCCGAATCTGTGGAGAAAAATAAATTGCCTTCTGTGTTGGACTGATGAAATGAATATGGAAACAATTTTGAAACCAAAACATTCTGATTTCCATCTACATTCTGTACGAAAGCACTGATGTACAGCAGATTACAATAAGATGAAAACATTTCTGAAATTGCCGTTCTGTACCATTGTTGCTTTTTTCCTGCAACTTTCCGATTCTTAGAACCGGGTACTTCAACAATATTGAACCCTGCTTCCATAAAATATATTTATAGAGAACATCTTTTCCGGGAAATAATTCACATAAGTCAATTATCATTTTTCCGCGGAAGCTTTACATTGCATGAATTCGATAACATCTGGTGTTATGGCGACTCATTGTTAAGCGTTCTTCATATAATGGACGCAAAAGTAGTTATTTTTAAATCAATTTCCTCAGTTGAGAGAAGAGAAAATGTTCAAAAACTCTTTTATTAATGTGAGAAAGAATATTGTCTCCACTAGAATCAGGACGTCCAAAACAAGAGTAAAAATCACTAAATCTATTATTGAGGCAATAAATATTTTGTTTGTGCCTGTTTTTGCAAATATTATCTCAACTAAATTTAACCTGACGCCTTATACGTAAAAAAAGCTGCTACGTGGGAAGTAACAGCAGACTATAATTTTTTTAAAGATCAAAAAAAAATTTCTTATCATTCATACCCGTATGCGATCACAACCTGGTCGTTATTTTTAATAGATTCCTGACGTGCGTCATACCCTTTCAGCACAATAACGTGCGCTCCCATTTCAGCAGCCTGTTTTTTCATCTTTTCAACGTCTTTGGATTCGATATTTGAAATACCATGAATCTGATGGACTGATTTCACATGAATTTCTCCCTTTTTGATCAATCCTATAACAGAAAGGGGATTGCTGGTTACAACAATTTTCTCCCAGTCTTTTTTACCATGTACCTCTATTTTATCTGAAATTGGCTCGATACGGCCGGACTTATAAACTATTTTCTCAACTTCTGCTTTACCTAATTTGTCTGAATGGGAATTTGCCGGATCTGTATAAACAATGATACTTTCAGTTACGTAATTAACCTTGACATTTAACTTCGCACCATCATGTTTGACTATAAGATCCTGTGCAAAAACAAACTGTGTTGAAATACAACACATAATCAAAACTATTAAATATTTTTTCACTTTTTTTTTCCAATAGAGGTTCTACATAGTGCAAATATATCAATAGAATTTTTTCTACGAAAAAATTTATTATTCCGAAGATAATGTAAAATTTTATGATTTAAATAATTTAAAATAAAACTATTCAAACACTCCGCTAATTCTTTACATTACTACTACTTTAAAGGCCTACAAATCTTGTAGAAGTAAAACTTAGCTGTATATGGAAAGAGTGACCGTTAAATCAAAATATGTCACTTATAATCAAATAGTTAGTACATTTGCCCACTATTAATTCAAGCTCCACTCAACGAAGAAAAGTCTTCTTTCACCAGGTCTGAAATACGATAAAAGCGAGACTTTCAAAGATTTAACTTATAAAATATCTAATTAAAAAGGACTATCCCTCCGTTGTTTGATGAGCAGATTTTTTATTATTTTAATAAAAGGAATTGTTGTTATCATATGGTTTTTAGCCACTGTGATCACCAGCATCTTACTTTCGCCTTTTGTGCTGGCTTCCTGGATTTCTGGAAAGCTTGATAAAAAGCAAAGTGAGGACAAAGAAAAACCATCGTCAGAGGATAGTAATAATTTGCCATAATTGTCAATACTATTTTGACTATCCTTTCATAACTGCTTTTTTTAGAATACTAACTGCCTCTTTCATTTCCTCAATCGTCAGATTTCCAAAGCCCAGGCGCATGGCTGTTACACTTTCAGTTTGATATAAAAGTTTTTGAGGTAAATGGAGATTTTGCGCCAGACAATTTTTGCTGATCCGCATGAGGTTGAGTTCAGAATTCCATTTTGTCCAGATAGATAATCCTCCCGGCGGCGCTGAAAATGACACATAATCGCCCAGTTCTGAATTTAACAAATCACACAAAGAATCTCTTCGTTCCTGATATATTTTCAAGGCTTTTTTAAGATGCCGCTGTATTTCTCTTTCTTCAAGCAATTCTCCCAAAGCCTGTTCCATCAGCATATCTCCCTGACGATCAACGATTCGTCTAAATTTTCCTAGTTCCTGAATCAGATTTACCGGCGCCACCAAATACCCGGAGCGAAAACCCGGAGCAAGAGAATTACAAAAAGAGCCGATATAAACCACCATTCCATGCCGGTCGGCGCTGGTGAGCGGCAGCACCGGACTGCTGTTGTAGTGAAAATCATAGTCATAATCATCTTCCAGAATAATAAAACCATATTGCGCTGAAAGACTTAACAATTCAAGTCTCCGCTCAGCACTCAGCGTAACCGTTGTTGGATAATGATGATGCGGCGTAAGGTAAAGCATTCTGATTTTCCTGGTTTCACAGAGCTTTTTAATCGCTTCAACAGAAATTCCATCTTCATCCACCGCCACCGGAATGATACGTGCGCCGGCTTCCTGAAAGATCATATTAGCAACATAATAACTTAAATCCCCGACGATAACCAGATCACCTTTATCAATTAACATATTGGAAGCCAGATAAATACTCATATGAATTCCTCTGGTTGTCAAAATATTATTTTTAGTAATGTGCAGTCCACGGGTGTTGTTGAGGTAATGCGCAAGTGTTTCGCGATAAAATTCATTGCCCTCCACATGAGAATAGCCAAAATGTTTGTGACTGCTTTTCCTTTTCAAAATTCCGCCGTAAACTTTTGATAAACGATCCAAGGGCGCCAGGCGAATATCAGGAAGGCCGTCTGTAAATTCAAGAACGGAATTCGTACTTACGCTAGGTTTATCAAGCAATATGTTTTGTTTAAACGCAAAACCCGCTTTTGCCGGATAACTTGTTAGAAATTCAGTATTGTATTTTAAGGAATCCGATCTTCTGGCAGGTGCTTTGTTGCTTACAAAAGTTCCTTTATTAGGCTGAATTTCGGTCCAGCCCTGGGCATTCAATTCGTCATACACAGCGATAATGGTTTTACGATGCACTTCAAGCTCCTGCGATAACGCACGAGATCCGGGCAACTGGATTCCGGGCGTTAATACGCCACGCTGAATCGCGTTGATTATCTGATGGACAATCTGTAAATAAACTGGTGTGTCCAAAACCCGGTCTATAATGACCATGCTTTTGAAAGGAATTTGAACCGGACTACTCATGAGGCAAAATTAGGAAATATTAAGAGCCCGGTGCGTCTTTATTTCAAAAAACATTTTCATGAAAAGTGACGGTTTTAAATTATAATTCATCCAAATGAAACATGAAACCGTATATTCCGAAAAACGCACTTCATTATGAAACTATTCACATCAATCATTTTTGTCTGCTTTTTATGCGCTTTCAAGCTTCCTAATACTACGGTTGAAAAAGTTGACATCAACCATTATGCAGGAACCTGGTATTCACTTTATTCAATTCCGTCAACATATGACAAAGGAAGCAGGGAAACAACAGGGAAGTATACCTGGAACAAAAAGGGGGAATATTATGACGTTGTTACCTCCTATAAAAAAGAAGGCAGTGAAGAAGTTCATGCGGTAAATTCCAAAGTATATCAGGTGCCAGGCACTAATAATGCCCAGATGAAGGCTCAATTCTTGTGGCCATTTAAAATCGATTATTGGGTAATCGAACTTGCGCAAGACTATTCCTACGTCGTGGTTGGTCACCCGGAACATAAATTTTTATTCATTATGAGTCGAAAAAAGACGATGGATAAAAAACTTTATTCAGACATTGTGGCCCGGTGTGAAGCCAAAGGATATGATGTTTCGAAGCTTACCTGCCAAAATCATAAAGAATAATGTACCAACCTGAATTACAGCTGGATAAATCAGTTTTTATTCGCTAAATTTGATAATGTTCTGCATCTAATTTAGCAATTCTAACGGTATTGGCTATGTTCAGAAGATTTCTCCCATTGCTGCTGGTTCTTGTTTCGCCTGTTTGCATGGCGAATTTTCTATTGATACCGATGGACAAAACCCAAACCAATCATCTTAAAGCATATGGTTTGGCTTATGCAATACTCAAAGATGATATTGAACTGGACTGGCTTTTGAATTATCGCGGCGGCAGTTTTATGGTTCAATATTCAAAGTCCATTGAAACGGAATGTAAACTACGTGCAATTTCATTCGAGATTTTATCTGATGCTTCCGAAGCACAAATCGTCAGCCAGATCAGCAATCCGAATGTGAATATGGAAGTGATTAAACTGCATACAGCTGCGAAAATTGCTGTATATTCCCCAATAAAAATAAGTCCGTCAGAATCTGAAAATACGGATGCAGTATTGCTTGTCCTGAAATATGCAGAAATCCCTTTTGAAGTAATTTATGATGAAGAAATTTTAAAAGGAGATTTGCCAAAATATGACTGGCTTCACCTTCACCATGAAGATTTTACAGGTCAGTTTGGAAGAAATTTGCGCCGCCTGTCGCCCAGTGATATCAAAGCACAGGAAGCAATAGCTAATCGTTTTGGTTATACCAAAGTGTCACAGATGAAATCGGCCGTGGCAAAATCGATTAAAGAATTCTGTGCCGGCGGCGGATTTCTTTTTGCAATGTGTTCAGGCGCAGAAACGTTTGACATAGCCCTTGCTGCCGAAGGAATTGATATTGTCGATGGTATAGATGGCGACGGTGTGGATCCTAATGCACAGGCAAAACTGGATTATTCAAAAACTTTTGCCTTCCAAAATTTCAAGCTGCATCTGGACGATGATGATGGAAGTGCATTTTCGGATATTAATGCAACGGGTGGAAGATCATGGTACAGCGAAAATGAAGATTATTTTTCTCTTTTTGATTTCTCCGCAAAGTGGGATGTGATACCAGCGATGCTTGTCCAGAATCATGAAAGTCTGATTCGCGAATTTTTTGGACAAACCAATGCATTTACAAAATATACAGTTAAACCAAATGTACTGGTGATGGGAACAAGCAGTCAGTCAGACCGATACATTTATGGCGAACTCGGGCGCGGCCAATGGACATTTTATGGCGGGCACGATCCGGAAGGACGGCGTGGCGGGAATCGCAGGATGGCGACAGATTTAAATCTTTACCCCAATTCACCAGGTTACCGGCTTATTCTTAACAACGTCCTGTTTCCATCGGCAAGAAAGAAAAAGAGAAAAACCTGAAAGCTGGTTACAGCCACTTTAAATTGATATATTTCCAACCTATACAAACACTTCGGTCTGAAAATTAAATAAGTCCGGAAGTTTGATTTTGAAAATCGGAAATAGCTTACAGGTGGGAGCAAAATTGGTAAAATTTATCTTTTTCGGAAATTACTTTGTCGGTACGCTGGCTGTCGCTCTTTCTTTGGAAACCGCTTTTCAGCTTCAAATTCATTTTAACTCCTTAACATATTATTTGCTATTGTTTTTTGGAACGGTGATGTACTATACCTATGCGTATTCAGGTATCACAAGCGCTAACAATTCCGTAAATCCAAGAACAATCTGGTATGCCGAACATCATGATTTCATCAAATGGAGCCAGCCTTTTTTGCTTGTCATCTGCACGATTTTATCATCCGTTTTGCTAATTCAATATTATGAAAATATACTCCGATTGCCAGTCGCATACTGGATTGTCGTGGGAGCAATCTGCCTTGCTGCGATTTTATATTACGGTTTGATACCCAAATCCTTTATAAAATTAAATTTGCGAAATACTGGCTGGCTCAAAGCATTTATTATCGGATTTGTTTGGGCCTGCTGTGTAAATTTATTACCCCTCGTAGTTTTACAAATTGAACGTGGCACATATTACGTCGATCCGGTTTTTGCACTTTGGCTGTTTGTTAAAAACTGGATGTTTTGTACAGTAAATGCCATCATGTTTGATTTGAAGGATTATGAAGACGACTCAAACCAGCAGCTAAAAACATTTGTGGTTCGTTACGGATTAGAAAAAACAATCTTTTTTGTTTTGATACCTTTGCTAACGATTGGTGTAGTTTCTCTGTCTCTTTTTGCGCATTTCCGACATTTCAAAACGATTATTTTCCTATTTAACTTAACACCTTTTATTCTGATGCTGGTCGTTGCCTGGTCTATGCTCAAACATAAAAATATTTTATACTATCTTATTGTCATTGATGGACTTTTACTGATAAAAGCAATATGTGGCATAGCCGGATCACAATTTATTCACTAGACTAAATATGGACACTGATTTTGATGGAGTTGCCCGTCCGTATGATTTTATTAGCAGATTGGTATTTGGAGATGCCTTAGTAAGGGCGCAAGTAAGTTTGCTCTCTCAAATTTTACCAGATAGTAGCATTTTAATAGTTGGTGGAGGAACCGGTTGGATACTTGAAGAAATCACAAAAATCCATGAATCCGGTCTGGAAATTATTTACGTGGAATCGTCTCCGAAAATGATTGAATTATCTAAAAAAAGGAGCTGTAAAAATAATACTGTTAATTTCATTACTGCCCGGATTGAAGATTACCAAACTGAAAAGCTCTTTGACATCATCATAACACCCTTCTTTTTCGACCTTTTCAAAAAAGACAAGATTAAGTTTCTGTTTTCCGGATTAAATGAGAAGTTGAGGAAAGATGGATTGTGGTTTTATACTGATTTCATTCCGAGTAAATATCAAACCAAAATCTGGCAAAAACTCCTATTGAAGACAATGTATTTGTTTTTTGGAATATTAAGCAAAGTTGAAGCTTTCGAACTTGTGAATATGGATTTTTATTTTGCTGAAAAATATAGGGAAGTTTCAAAGGGGTGGTTTTACGGGAAGTTTATAAGGTCGATAAGTTACAGGAAAATAATGCTTTAAACCTATTTATTGATTATTCTCAAAACCAGTTTTCACTCATCGTACAAAATCAACTGATACAATAATTCCCATCGTAGATTCTTACAGGTTATTATTCAAATCAATTTTCACTTCTCAATAAACTCCTTTGCCACACCAGTCAGAAAGGATATTTTTTCCACATCAAAGCCGGAATTTTTAAGAAGATGTTTTACTATTATGACTTTTTCTTCTTCACGTCCTTTTTCTAAACCTTCTACTTCACCCTCTTCCTTTGCCAGCATTTTTATCGTTTTAATAATTCCCATAGCAGTTTCTCACCGGTTATTATTCAAATCAATTTTCACCTCTTCAATAAATTCCTTTGCCACACCAGTCAGAAAGGATATTTTATCCACATCAAAGTCGGAAATTTTAAGAAGATGTTTTATTATTATAACTTTTTCTTCTTCACGTCCTTTTTCAATTCCCTCCTCCTTTGCCAGCATTTTTATCGTTTCAATAATTCCCATAGCAGTTTCTTTACCGGTTAATGAATTGATTTCTTTATCAAATTTACTATTTATTTCAAAATTTTCTATGTGAATGAATGTCTTCAAAAAATACAAAAAACGCCTTATCTGCTCATTATCATATTGTTTGGTTTGAATGAGCGCTCTTGCAATAGTTAACCGTTGTTCCCCCAACTCTTCCTCCGGAATTTTACCCATTAACAAGGCCTTCTGCGCAGCCAAAACAATAAATGCAAATGGATTATTCATAGCAAGTAGCTCTTTTTCGCTATGCTGCTGAATTCCGTAGGCATTATATTCATACGTAATCTTCGTTCCAAGAAAATTCTTCTGATAAAAGGCAGGCTGGTTTTGATTTTTCTTCCCTGTAAAAACTGCCAACGCAACTATTTCAACCTCAAAACGATCAAGGATTCTGTAATAATACTGAAACATTCTTTTTGCGAAATTCCTACCAGACACCGATTCAATCTCAATATGAATTAATATCCACTCTTCCTCTCCGCTCCCCAGAAAAGTTTTAACCAGCATATCCACAAATCTGCTGCCGCCTTGTTTTTCAAGTTCAGGAAATAATTCGCTCAACTCCTTGTCCATAAATTCAAAACCACGATCCATATTGAAAATGTTATCAGCATCTTCAAAAAAGAACCGTAACAAATCCGGGAATGCCTCTTCAAAAGCACTTTTTAATAATATATCATTCTTTTTACGCATGTATTAACACATCATGTAAGTCACTCATTTTGCGAAAAGAATTGCCAATACTGACAAAAGTCACCCAGCTTGAAGATGCTGGTCATCTTCTCTCCCATTCAAATCCGCCAATTTTGACTAACATTTTAGAAAAGTGTCACATTACGCTTCATGATATTTTAAACGCTGATTTTAAACCCACCTTCTCAACTATGAAATCTGCCGAATTGATTATTGACAAACAGATACCTGACAAGCACTCCTGTTATCATTGTGGTGAGGAATGCAGAGAGGAAATCATTCACTCCGACGGTCATGATTTCTGTTGTGAAGGTTGTTCCACGGTTTATGACATTCTGAATGCAAACAATCTTTGCAGTTATTATGCCATTGACGGAGCACAGGGAATATCTCCTGATTCAAATTATTTTAAAGGAAAATTCGACCATCTGGATCTGCCGGAAGTCTCCAAAAAATTGTTGGAATTTACCGACGGGAAACTTTCCAGTGTCAATTGGCTGATACCTAAAATACATTGCAGCTCCTGTATTTGGCTGCTGGAACAATTGAACAGATTAAATCCAGCCATACGAAGTTCAGTAGTTAATTTCCCCGAAAAAAAAGTAAGAATAACTTTTGACGCTCAAAATATTAAACTGAGTGAACTGGCGGCACTTATTACCAAAATTGGATACGAACCTTACATCAGCTTAAACGACGTAGAAGGAACTCAAAGCGAGAAATGGAACAGAACCCGATTATATAAAATCGGGATTGCCGGTTTTGCTTTTGGTAATATCATGCTTTTGAGTTTTCCGGAATATTTCCATTTGGGCGAAAGTTCATCGGATCAGAATCTCCGGACACTTTTTAGCATTATCAATTTCGTATTAAGTCTGCCGGTATTTTTTTATTGCGCCGCTGATTTTTTCAAATCTGCCTGGTCAGCTTTAAAAGGTAAATATCTAAATATTGATGCGCCAATCGCTCTGGCTCTTCTTTGTGTTTTTCTGACCAGTATATACCAAATCGTTTCCAAAACTGGCCCGGGATATTTTGATTCCCTGACTGGTGCTGTATTTTTCATGTTGATCGGAAGATATTTTCAGGATAAAACCTATGCTGGTATTTCTTTCGACAGAGATTACAAATCTTATTTCCCGGTAGCCGTCACTGTCCTAAAAGACGGAAAAGAAAACCGTGTCCCCATCACTGAACTTTCCCACGGCGATAAAATGCTTGTCAGAAACCAGGAATTAATCCCGGCAGATGCAGTATTGCTAAGCAACAGAGCATTAATCGATTACAGTTTTGTATCCGGAGAAGCCGAACCTGTTGAACGCAAAAAAGGTGATACCATTTTCGCCGGGGGGAAACAGACAGGATTGTCTGTTGAACTGGAAGTATTGAGACAGGTATCACAAAGTTATCTTACCCAGCTTTGGAATAATGACACTTTTACCAAAGAAAAAGAGAATCAAAACCAGACACTTGCAGCTCGAATTAACCGGTATTTTTCGTCAGTTGTACTGGTTATCGCCGGTCTTACTTTTCTGTTTTGGTTTTTTATATTGAATGAACACGAAACTGCTTTCAGAGCTTTTACAACTTCTTTGCTCGTTGCGTGTCCATGTGCGCTGTTACTATCTTCAACTTTTACAAATGGAAATTTATTAAGTCTCTTTGGAAAATTCCGTTTTTATCCAAAAAACGCAGATGCCATTGAAAGACTTTCGCATATTGATACCATTGTTTTTGATAAAACAGGAACCATAACACAGACCAACGAAGCTGAAATCGAATTTTTTGGGAATAAACTAACTGATGTTGAACTGGTTATTATCAAAACATTAGCCATGCAATCCTCTCATCCGTTAAGCAGAATGTTAGTCAAAAAACTAGAAAATGTGACTGGAAGCGGACGGGTGCTGATGCATTTTGAAGAAACCGGAGGTGCTGGGATTAAAGCGTTCTGGGGAAAAACAGAAGTAAAATTAGGATCATCAAAATGGGTCGAAAATTCAGACCCAACAGAGAAAACGGATAATGCTTCACATGTTTATATTTCCTTTAACAAACAAATAAGGGGCTATTTTACACTTAAAAGCAAATACCGCCCCGAGTTGGCAAAGACTGTTAAAGTACTTCAAAAAGAAGGATTTGAAACGTATCTTTTATCCGGCGACAAACAGACTGATCGCGCTATATTATCACCGATTTTCGGGAAAGATTCAAACTTGTTATTTGAACAAAAACCCGAAGAAAAGCTTCGTTTTATTGAAAGTTTACAAAAAAACCAACGAAGAAATGTTTTGATGATCGGCGATGGACTGAATGATGCAGGAGCGCTTCGACAAAGTAATGTCGGACTGGCTGTTTCAGATGATATAAACAATTTTTCTCCCGCCTGCGATGCCATTGTGGAAGGAAATCAATTGGAAAAACTTCCTTCTTTTATCAATCTTGCCAAATCCGGTCAGCGCATTATCAAGATCAGTTTTGCCATATCACTTTTGTATAATGTCTTCGGTTTATCCTTTGCAGTTGCAGGAAAATTATCACCGGTAATCGCAGCGATTCTTATGCCCTTAAGTTCCATAACCATCGTCCTTTTTACCACCATCGCAACTAATATCTCAGCCAGAAAATGGATGAAAAGCTGATAAACATCAGTTTAAATACCATTCAAAAATCATCGTTTACCGACATCAACTCAGGTAGTTTTGGTTCATGAAAATCAGAAGAAACAATTGATCTAAAACTCTGATTATCAATAAAAATAACAAACAAAAAATTCTCATGAGCGCCCTTTATGTTTTGATTCTCGTCAGCCTGTTTGTAGCATTAGGCTTCCTCAGCACATTTATCTGGTCGGTCCGAAAAGGTCATTTTGATGACGATTGCACGCCAGCCATGCGCATACTTCTGGATGACGGAAACACAAATCAAAAACCGGCTAAAAAGTCTACCTAAATAACTCCGAATTAAGTCATTCTACCCAATCATTACCAATATCTATTCACCATTCTGCTCTCAAAAATTATGTCAAACCTTCCCAATCCAGGTATCGCATCCATTGAGCTGGACGAGTTTCAATATGATAATAAAATCGTACGAAACTTTGCTATCGCGACGATCCTGTTCGGACTTATCGGTATGCTTGTCGGTCTCCTTGCCGCCTTTCAGCTTGTATTTCCAAACTTAAATATGGATTTACCATACACCACTTTCAGTCGAATCAGGCCGCTTCATACTAATGCTGTTATTTTTGCTTTTGTAGGAAACGGATTTTTCACCGGTCTGTATTACTCAGCACCAAGGGTTTTGCGCACTCCCATGTGGAGCCCGGTTTTAAGTCGTTTTCACTTTTGGGCATGGCAGTTTATTATCATAGGCGCGGCCATCACTTTGCCGATGGGATTATCCAGCGCCAAGGAATATGCAGAATTGGAATGGCCGCTTGATATCGCGATTGCAGTAGTTTGGCTTTCAGGCTTAACCAACTTGGTGATGACAACCATTCACCGCCGTGTTGAACATATTTATGCAGCGATCTGGTTTTATATTGCTTCGTTTGTGACGGTTGCGATGCTCCATGTGGTTAATAATCTGGAACTTCCGGTTTCACTTTTCAAAAGTTATTCTCTTTACGCTGGTGTTCAGGATGCTTTGGTTCAATGGTGGTATGGACACAATGCAGTAGCGTTTTTCCTGACTACACCTTATTTGGGTTTGATGTACTACTTTTTGCCAAAAGCGGCGAATCGCCCTATTTATTCTTACAGACTTTCCATCGTCCATTTCTGGTCATTAATTTTCCTTTACATCTGGGCTGGTCCTCACCATTTGCTTTATACAGCGTTGCCGGATTGGGCTCAAACATTGGGAACTGTATTTTCTTTGATGCTGATCGCTCCATCCTGGGGCGGGATGATGAACGGACTTTTGACTTTACGAGGCGCATGGGACAAAGTTCGTGAAGATGTGGTGTTGAAATTCTTTGTCGTTGCAATCACCGCGTATGGTATGGCAACTTTCGAAGGTCCTATGCTAGCATTCAAAAATGTGAACGCCATCGCACATTATACCGACTGGATCGTGGCTCACGTACACGTAGGAGCGTTAGGCTGGAATGGCTTCCTGACATTTGGTATGCTTTACTGGCTTTTCCCACGTTTGTACAATCGCCCTCTGTTTTCTCCAAAACTTGCCAGTTTCCATTTCTGGATCGGGACGTTAGGGATTTTGTTTTATACCATTCCAATGTATTGGGCTGGTTGGGTACAAAGTTCTATGTGGAAGGAATTTACAGCTGAAGGTTTGTTGAAATATCCTAACTTCCTTGAAACGGTAACACAGCTTGCACCATTATATTTCCTAAGAAGTGTTGGTGGTACTTTATACATCATTGGTTTTGTGGTAATGATTTATAATTTGTGGATGACAGCTTTGAAAGGAAATCTTGTTCCGTTTGAAAAAGCAAAAGCAATGCCGCTAGCCGCTGTCTGGCATCCGGAGCAAAAAGAATTCTGGCACCAAAGATTATTGGAGCGTAAACCTCTCACGATCACAATTATTGCACTTCTCGTTGTTTCCATTGGTGGGATGATTGAAATGATTCCAACTTTCATGATCGAATCCAATGTTCCGACCATTGCCAGTGTAAAACCTTATACCCCACTCGAACTTCAGGGTCGCGATATTTATGTTCGGGAAGGATGTTATGTTTGTCATACACAAATGATTCGTCCTTTTCGTTCCGAAATTGAACGTTATGGAGAATATTCAAAATCAGGAGAATTTGTTTATGATCACCCGCACCAGTGGGGCTCTAAACGCACCGGTCCGGATTTGCATAGAATTGGTGGAAAATATCCTGATTCATGGCATTATAATCATATGGAAGATCCAACTTCGATGTCGCCGGGTTCAATCATGCCTCGTTATGGCTGGTTATTGGAAGATGATCTGGACACTGCTTCCACCCCTGGAAAAATCCGTGCGATGCAGACACTTGGTGTTCCGTATGAAAAAGGGTATGATAAAATTGCTAATGCCGAGCTCCATAAACAGGCGTTGGGTATCCAGTCAAGATTGAAACAAAGCGGGATCAAGGCCAATGAGAATAAGGAAATTATTGCGCTGATTGCTTATCTGCAACGATTGGGGACTGATATAAAAACGCGATAGGGGCAACCCTTGTGGTTGCCCAAATCCTGACAATCTGAAATCCGGGCGACCACGAGGGTCGCCCCTACCTAAATAATATATAAACATGAAATTCCGAAACTATCTCGAAACCATTGCGGGTGTGGGAATTTTCCCGCTCATTTCCCTCATCATATTTTTTGTCTTCTTTGTTGCACTTCTGTTTTACGTTTTCAAACTGGATAATAAGTCCGTCAACAAAATGAAAAACATTCCATTAAACGATGGAAGTATCAAAAAAGGAATCCTGTCCCTGATTACCTTTTTCCTCCTGTCTGTTCCGGCTTTCGCTCAGGAACAAAAAGAAGAAATTCGTGCAATTTCCGGTACCGACATTTTACTTTTAATGTTACTGGGATTGTTATTTTTCATAATGGTGCTGGTCATTATTTTATTAGCCAATGCACTTTCTGTACTTAAACAGGTTACGAATACCGTTCCTGAAACTGCTCCAAAAACAAGCTGGTTTAAAAAATTCGCTGGCCTCGGTGTCGCATTGAGTGATGAAAAAACAATCCTGATTGATGGTCATGATTATGACGGAATTCAGGAACTGGATAACCGGATGCCTCCCTGGCTGCAATCTTTATTTCTGGCAACGGTTTTAATCGCCATCGGATATTCAGCATATTATTTCAGCGGCATGGGTGATTCTCAAATCGCCGAACTCGACAAGGAAATTGCGATGGCTGATATTGAGAAAAAAGCTTATCTGGAAAAAGTAGGTTCAAGTATGGATGAAAATACAGTTACCCAACTCACAGAAACTGCCGGAATTGATGCAGGAAAGGCAATTTTTCAGGAAAAATGTACAGCTTGTCATGGTGTTGAAGGCGGCGGTGGAGTTGGTCCAAACCTCACCGACAAATACTGGCTGCACGGCGGAAATATTAAAAATCTTTTCAAAGTAATAAAATACGGCGTTCCTGAAAAAGGCATGATCTCCTGGGAAAAACAGCTTTCTCCGACTGACATTCAGAAAGTGGCCAGTTTCGTACTATCTCTAAAAGGAAGTAAACCGGCAAATCCCAAGGAACCGCAAGGGGACATTTTTGAAGAAGGTAAAATGTCTGCGGATAGTACGATAGCGGTTAAATAGTTGAAAGAATTAACGTCCATTTGGACTGATGAAATGATTACACCAAACTCAATTCCTGTTTCCACGCCTCCCGCCGACGATTCTTTTCGGGATCATTTTAATGGTATCAATGAAGATGGAAAGCGGAATTGGTTTTATCCGCAAAAGCCAAAAGGAGTATGGCATAACCGGCGTATATGGTTTACAGTCGTCATTCTTACTTTGTTATTTGTAACGCCTTTTTTAAAATACAACAATCAGCCCCTTTTGCTTTTCAATGTTCTTGAAAGAAAATTTATCATTTTCGGTTTGTTCATCGGACCGCAGGATTACTGGCTTTTTGGACTTACGATGTTATCCTTCATGGTTTTCATTGTTTTGTTCACAACCATTTTTGGCCGCTTATGGTGTGGCTGGGCCTGTCCGCAGACTGTTTTTATGGAAATGGTTTTCCGGAAAATCGAGTACTTTATTGAAGGTGACAGCAGCAAACAAAAACTACTAAACAAAAGCCCTTGGACTGGTGACAAAGTTCTAAAAAAGGGTACTAAATATTTCTCTTTTTTACTGGTTTCATTCCTTATTGCCAATCTGCTTTTATCCTACGTAATTGGTGTTGATAAACTGTCAAAAATTATTAGCGAGCCGATAAGTCAGCATGTTCCGTTTTTCTCAGGAATAATCATTTTCACTGCGGTCTTCTACTTCAATTTTGCCTGGCTGCGTGATCAGGCTTGTACGGTTGTTTGTCCATATGGACGGCTGCAAGGTGTATTAATGGACAGAAATTCTATTGTCGTTGCCTACGATTACAAACGCGGGGAACCCCGCGAAAAGTTACATAAAGGCCATGACCGGACTGCCGGAGATTGTATCAGCTGTTTTCAATGTGTCGCCGTTTGCCCTACCGGAATTGATATCCGAAATGGTACCCAAATGGAATGTGTAAACTGCACTGCCTGCATCGATGCCTGTGATTCAATCATGGATAAAGTAGGTTTTGATAAAGGTTTGATCAAATACACTTCCGAAAATGCGATTGTCAGTGGTGTCAATAAACTAATTACAAATCGTACGCGAGGATATATTTTTGTGCTGGTTCTGCTTTGGTCCGCACTTGGATATCTGGTCGTTTCCAGAAATGATACACAGACAACTTTATTTCGCGCACCGGGAAGTCAGTATATTGAAAATAAAGATGGTACGATCAGCAACTTATACACTTTCAAAATTTTCAATAAGACAAACCAGATTGTAAAACCGGTCATTCATCTTGATTCACCAAAAGGCACTTTACTTTTTGCCGGTAAACCGGATTTGACGCTGGAAGGAGCTGGCATGTCGGAAGGGACCGTTTTCATTATCATACCAAAAAGCGAATTAAAAAATCGTAAAACAAAACTCAAACTTTCTGTTTATCAGGCAAAGGAAAAACTGGAAACTTTCGAAACCACGTTCATGGCACCGGAAGAATGATTAAAAGCGCTTTGCTCAGAAATCATATTTCAAATAATTAAACAAAAAATATCATGAAAATAAACTGGGGCGCAGGCATTGCAATACTCTATGCCGGATTTGTGGCCATGATACTTTTGCTGGTAGGCATGAGTGCCAGCCAGAAAATCGATCTGGTAACGGATCAGTATTATGAAGAAGAACTTCAATTTCAAAACAAAATAAATAAAGTAAATCTCGCCAAAAAATTGAAAAATCCATTAATCTGGCAAGTGGAAGAGAGGGGAATCATTATTCATTATCCAGAAGAATTTGCAAAAGATACTTTAACCGGAAATGTGAAATTGTATTGTCCATCAGATAATACGAAGGATCGTAATTTTCCAGTAAAAGCGAAAAACAATGATCAGTTAATTGCTGGATCAGACCTTAAACCAGGCCGTTATTATTTGCAAATTGACTGGAAAAATGGAAAAAAATCCTACTGGAATGAAGGCGTTGTTGTGATTTCAAAAAAGGAAATGTGATGAACAATGCACTGCCCTATCTTGCCTTGTCAATGGGATTACTGAGCAGTTTTCATTGTATCGCCATGTGCGGCCCGATTGCGCTGGCATTACCTGTACAAAAAGGAAACCGGTTTCAGCAATTTGCCGGTTTGGCTTTGTATAATACCGGCCGAACTTTTACCTATGCAGCACTGGGAATTGCTTTGGGATCCCTCGGTTACTCTTTTGCCTGGATCGGCTATCTCCGATATCTTTCTATTTTTGCCGGAGTGTTAATGCTGCTATATGTTTTCTGGCCAACGCGACTGGATCCCTATTTTCATCCTCCAAAATTCTGGCAAAAGTTTATTCAACATTTGAAAAAACAAATGTCAGCAATGCTGCGAAGCCGGAAAATGCAAAGCTGGTTTTTACTTGGAGTTTTAAACGGATTACTCCCCTGCGGCCTGGTTTATCTGGCGCTGATCAGTTCTATTGCAACCGGAAATGCTTTTAATGGCGGTTTTTATATGCTGATGTTTGGAATGGGAACTTTGCCTGCGATGATGGCGGTAGGTTTTTTCAAACAATGGTTTTCAATTTCACTTCGTATGCATATTCGAAAACTCACGCCATTTATGCTGACACTGGCTGGCATTATTCTGATTATGAGAGGAATATTGATCCAATATACTGCCAACAATTCTTCTAATCTTAATACCATTACGGTTTGTCACGGCAAATAGAATTTCATTTTTTCATTTCAAAAGGTAAAATTCCTTTCAAAAGTAAGTTTTCCAGCTGATTTAAGTCATGTTTTTAGCCGCAGCGCCTGACTAGTTTTGAAGTATAGAATTTAATTCAAAACACGACTCCCATGGATAAGGATTTGCTTTTTAAATACAATACTCCCGGGCCAAGATATACAAGTTATCCAACTGTTCCATACTGGCAAAAAACGCCGCCAACAGAACAAAACTGGAAAAAACTTTCCAAAGAAGCTTTCACTATTTCCAACGAAAAAGAAGGAATCAGTCTTTACGTACACTTACCTTTTTGCGAAAGTCTGTGTACTTATTGTGGCTGCAATACGCGTATTACGATTAATCATAAGGTAGAAGAAACTTATATCAATGCAGTTTTGAAAGAATGGGAATTGTATTTTTCCATTTTTGGCGAAACAAAACCTGTCATCAGAGAAATTCATTTAGGAGGAGGAACACCCACTTTTTTCAGTCCTGAAAATCTTACAAAACTGATTGAAGGTTTGCTGAAAAATGCTGACGTTCATCCAAAAGCACAATTCAGTTTTGAAGCGCATCCCGGAAATACAACGGATGAACATTTGCAAGCGCTTTTCAATGTCGGTTTTCGCAGAATAAGTATTGGCGTACAAGACTTTAATCTGTTGGTACTGGCTGTGATTAACCGTCAGCAAACGTATGAACAGGTTAGTCATCTGACAAAAAAAGCGAGAGAAATTGGGTATACCTCTGTGAACTATGACATTGTTTACGGTTTACCGATGCAAAAAGTTTGCACGATGATGGAAACGATTATGCGCGTTGTTCAGCTTCGCCCCGACCGAATTGCTTTTTACAGTTACGCCCATATTCCCTGGATTAAACCGGGACAGAGAAAATATACCGAAAGTGATTTGCCCGATCCTGATAAAAAAATGGCGATCTATGAAACCGGCAGAAATGCACTGGAATTATCCGGTTATCATGATATCGGTATGGATCATTTTTCATTGGAAACGGATGAACTTTTCAAAGCACAACAAGATGGTCGTTTGCACAGAAACTTCATGGGGTATACCGATACGCATACGCAGCTTCTAATCGGTTTGGGTGCTTCTTCGATCAGCGACAGCTGGACTGGTTATGTTCAGAATGAAAAAAATGTTGAGGCATATTATGAGAAAATCAACGCCGGACATTTACCAATTATCAAAGGTCATGAACTGACAAAAGAAGATCTGATTCTTCGGAAACACATTCTCAGGATCATGACGCAATTTGAAACGACATGGAGAAATGCGGATGAAGTGTGCGACGATTTGTACAAAGCACTGGAACGGTTGTCTGAATTGCAATTCGATGAACTGGTTGAAATTGAAACTTATCGTTTACGTGTAACCCCAACCGGAAAAGCTTTTGTAAGAAATGTATGCATGGCTTTCGACGCAAAATTATGGGCAGAATCACCGGCAAGTAACCAATTTAGTCAGACCGTATGAGTTGAAATTTGAGCCATTATTCACTCAGTCTGTCATTCACTCATTCTATCATTGTTTCTGTTTCGTTTGTTCCCTTCACATATGTCCTGTAACTTGGTATGTTTAGTACGACTTATTTAGAAAAACATACAAAAGCCATGACACGGCACATTGAAATGCTCGACGCACTTTTTAAACATGCCACCGAAGGAATTGTTGTAGTCAACAAAGAAGGAGTTATTGTGATGTTGAATCCCAAGGCACTAGAACTTTTTGGTTACGACGACAAAGAACTTGTCGATCAGAAAATCGAAAGTCTTATCCCGAGAAGACTTTCAAAAGCCCACGTTCATCACCGCGATCATTATCTGGAATCGCCGCATGCACGCGGAATGGGGAGCTCTCTTGAACTTTTTGCAAGAAGAAAAGACGGAAGTGAATTTCCTGTGGAAGTTAGTTTAAGTCCTTTCAAAACCAGTGAAGGACAGTTTGTTGTAAGTTTTGTGATTGATATTACGGAAAGAAAAAAACAGGAAAATATTATCCAGGAAGCAAATCAGGAAATTCAGAAACTGAATGCAGAACTGGAAGAACGCGTAAATCAACGAACCGAAGAATTGGCAAAGGCAATTTATAAAATTGAACAATCACAGGAAGAAGTCATGCGTGCTTTGAAAAAAGAACGTGAGCTGAACAATATGAAAAGTCAGTTTGTGACCATTGCTTCGCACGAATTCCGTACGCCGCTGGCCACAATTCTTTCCTCAGCCTCTCTCATTGGGCGATATCCAAAAAGTGAAGAAGAGGACAAAAGACAGAAACACGTGCAACGGATAAAATCTGCGGTTACTAACCTGACTGAGATTTTAAATGATTTCATGTCTATTGGAAAACTGGAAGAAGGAAGAATTCATAGTGTTCCGGTTTACACAGAATTGCCTGTTTTTTGTGAAGGATTAATTGAGGAAATCAAAGGTTTGTGTAAAGAAGGACAAACGATTTCATTTTCTTATACCGGAAATAACGGTGTTTGGGTAGACAAACAATTGCTTCGTAACGTAATCTTTAACCTGATTTCAAATGCTATCAAATATTCTGATCCCGGGAAATTAATCCGATTTGATATAAAAGCCGACGGAAAAACCATTTTAATTGAAATTGCAGATCAGGGAATTGGTATACCTGAGACTGACCAAATGCATATTTTCGACCGTTTTTTCCGTGCAAATAATGCCGGGAATGCTCAGGGAACCGGTTTGGGATTAAACATCGTACAAAATTATGTCAATCTGATGGGTGGAGAAGTTTCTTTTACCAGTGAGGTTAATAAAGGCACCACTTTCAATATCCAACTGCCGGATCATTTACCCGCTAATTAATACGTCAACGCTATAATGGAAAATAAAAGAATATTATTGATTGAGGACAACCCTGAAATGCGTGAAAATACAGCCGAAATTCTGGAATTGGCCAATTATCACGTCTTGACTGCACACAATGGAAAAGAAGGCGTTCAGCTTGCACATCACGAAAGACCGGATTTAATTATTTGTGACATTATGATGCCTGAACTGGATGGTTACGGAGTACTGCTTTTGCTTAGCAAAGATGATCATACAGCCAATATTCCATTTGTTTTTCTGACTGCGAAGGCAGAAAAAAATGATTACCGGAAGGGAATGACCATGGGCGCAGATGATTATCTGACAAAACCTTATGACGATGTCGAGTTATTAAATGCCGTTGAAATGCGCCTTAAAAAGAGCGAGCGGTTAAAAGGACAATTTACACGCACAGCGGAAGGTCTGGACGAATTTATTCACGAAGCAAAATCTTTTGATCTGATCACAAAATTGGCGGACGATAAAAAAACAAAAACGCTGAGAAAAAAGGAGACCATTTATACCGAGGGCAGCTTTCCTTCCAACGTTTTCTTTCTTCAAAAAGGGAAGGTAAAAGCATATAAGTCGAACGACAACGGAAAAGAATACATAACTGAGTTATATAAGGAAGGCGATTTTTTCGGTTACCTGGATTTGCTTCAAGGTGAACCTTACCAGGAAACTACCATTTCCCTTGAAAAATCAGAAGTGGCGATGATACCAAAAGATGATTTTTTCAACCTTTTGCAGGGAAACCGGGAAGTGGCGACTAAGTTTATTAAAATGCTTTCTAATGAGATTAAAGATCGTGAAGAGCGACTATTGCAATTAGCATATAACTCTGTAAGAAAGCGTGTTGCGCAGGCTTTGGTGATGCTCGTGCAGCGTTATCAGGAAGATCGTTCCAAACCATTTTCGATGGCCATTACCCGTGAAGACATTGCTTCTATGGTAGGTACAGCAACGGAAACGGTGATCCGGACTTTATCGGATTTTAAAGAAGAGAAACTCGTTGATATGAAAGGCAGTCTGATAACGGTACTAGACTACGAAAAACTTGCCCGGATGCGAAATTAGCTTTCGGAAAGTAACGGTATTTTGATTATGTTTTTCAATTCAAGCAAACTGGTAATTCTTAGTTTATCAAGAATCCGGGTTTTATAAACAGAAACCGTTGGTAAATGTACGCCCATGATTTTGGCAATATTGGCAACTGTATCTCCCTTTATCAGGTGCGTAAGTATTTCAAATTCCTGCTCATCCAGATTATCGAAACGATCTATTTTCTTACTGTATAATGCTTTTTCAACAATTAGTTCAACCATTTCCTGACTGATATACCACTTTCCCGTGCTTATGCGGACAGCTGCATCCAGGATTTCGCCAACATCACCATTTTTGAAAAAACAATAACCATTAACGCCGCTGGTGAGATATCGTTTGATGAAAATATATTCAAGCTCTAAGGAATATATCAGTATGGGTAAGTCCTGATTTAAAAGTCTTAATTTATTGATTAACCCAAGCATATTCGTATTTGGCAAATCAAGATTCAGGATCAGCATGTCGTAAGAATCATTTACCACTTTTCTTAACGCCTCATTTCCTGTCTCAACTTCATCCAATATTACACTTTCATAATTATTTTCCTGAAAAAGCGAGTTCAAATCCGAATGCATATCCGGATCCTTATTAATTAAAAGCACCTGACGCATAATCAATTAGGTAAAGGAGGTATGGTGATACTAATACATGCTTTCAAGGCCATATTCCCTGCACGCTGTGCAAAAGTAATTTACTTTTTGCTAGAAAGAAGTAGCAAAATTTCTCAAATTTCGTAGCAGAATATCTACAAATTTATTCTATAACTTTTGTAAATATTTCTCTATTAACCTTCCTGTTTTTTGTGAAGCACCTGATCCGCCTACCAGTTGGTGGAGCTTTTTATAATCATCGAGCTGGATATTTCTCTTCTCTCCGTTTTTCAGAATTGATTTCAATTCCTCTACCAAGTGTTTTTCATTCAGTTCATCCTGAATAAGCTCCCGGACAACTTCTTTTTCCATAATCAGGTTAACGAGAGAAATGAAAGGGACCCGGATTAATCTTTTGGCAACGGCGTAAGAAAAGCCGCTCGTTTTGTAGCAAACTACTTCCGGAATATTTAATAATGCCGTTTCCAGAGTTGCAGTACCGGATGTCACAAGTGCAGCTTCTGATACCGACAGTAAATCATAGGTTGACTCGTATACAACAGAAACATTTCCCAACGCTTCATATTTTTCGTACAAAGATGAAGGAAGATTTTTCACACCTGCAATAACAAATTGATAATCCGGAAAATGTGGCTGAACGGTTAACATCAGATCCAGCATATTGATTATTTCCTGTTTGCGGCTACCGGGAAGCAAGGCGATAACAGGCTGATTATTATCCAGATTATTCTTTTTCATAAACTCCGGATCTGGCTTAAAAGCTTCAATCGCATCCATTAAAGGGTTGCCGACATAGTCCACTTTGAAGTCAAATTTTTTGTAAAAATCAATCTCAAACGGAAAAATGACAAACATGTGATCGATGTTTGCTTTGATTTTCCAGGCACGTTTCTGATTCCACGCCCAGACTTTGGGAGAAATATAATAGAAGATTTTAAATCCGTTTTTCTTACCAAATGCAGCCATCCGTAAGTTAAATCCCGGATAATCGATCAGTACAATTACATCCGGCTGATAAGCAAGAATATCCTTTTTACATTTTTTCAGGAAGCCGGTAATTTTAAGAATATTTTTCGCTACTTCCAGAAAACCCATGAAAGCGGTATCCTTATAATGTGTCACCAGATCCATTCCCTCCGCCTGCATCATATCACCGCCCCAGCCACGAAACTGCGCCTCCGGATCATTGGATTTTATTCCTTTCATCAGATTGGCACCGTGTAAATCACCCGAACGTTCGCCGGCAATGAGGTAGTATTTCATGCTGAGATATTTGTAGAAGAGAAGAAAAGTATCGGCCAGTCTAAAAAATCAGCCGATACCTGTAAAGAATTATTCGCCGTAGTATTCTACGAAATTTTTCGGTGTTTCCACCAGTTTGATATAATGTAATTGTGCAGTTGAAGCCACTTCCTGAATCGCAGGAGCCAGGATTTTCCAAATTTCTGTCACAAAAATTTCACAGGAAGCCATTTTGTCTTTCATGAAATCCACATCAAGATTCAGGTTTTTATGATCGACCTTGTCAACAATCTTTTCCTTAATCAAATCCCCCAAAACTTTTAAATCAATCACGAACCCGGTATCCGGATCCGGTTTACCTTTTACCGTTACTATTAACTCAAAATTATGTCCATGCCAGTTATTATTGGCGCAAGGCCCGAATACCTCCTGATTTTTCTCTTCTGACCAAGCCGGGTTAAAAAGCCGGTGAGCTGCGTTGAAATGCTCTTTTCTCGTTACGTAAATCATAAATTTTCCCTTCCCTTTCTAATAATGTTACAAAATTACATCTTGTATCGGTAGTTTTGTAAAAATATTAGTGGTTAACTCAAAAAAATACAATTTAAAAAGAAAATTTCATGAGTAGATTGAACAAAAGAATTCCTCTTATCTGGCATTCTTTTTACAGTTTAACCTCATTAAACAAATAATCTAATATGATTATAGTAACAGGTGCAGCCGGATTTATCGGGAGCGGTCTGATCAGCAGACTCAACCAGGAAGGCTTTAGTAACATCATTGCCGTTGACGATTTCTCAAAAATCGAGAAGGCAGAGAATCTGGAAGGAAAGACAATTAAAGAGCGTGTTGAACGTAGTTCTTTATTTGAATGGCTTGATGAAAACAACAGGGATGTTGAGTTCATTTTTCACATCGGTGCCAGAACCGATACTACGGAGTTCGATGTAGATATCTTCAACGAGCTCAATCTTGATTATTCGAAACAGATCTGGGAGAAATGCGTTGCCTATCAAATTCCATTGGTTTATGCCTCATCAGCAGCAACTTACGGATTGGGAGAACTTGGATACGATGATAACGAATCTCTTATTCCACAACTGAAACCGTTGAATCCTTATGGAGATTCTAAAAACGATTTCGATATCTGGGCATTGAAGCAGGAGAAAAAACCTTTCTTCTGGGTTGGTTTGAAATTTTTCAACGTATACGGACCGAACGAATACCACAAAGGACGTATGGCTTCGGTTATTTTCCATGCATTCAACCAGATTAAGGCAACGGATAAAATGAAACTTTTCCGTTCGCACAATCCTGATTTTAAAGACGGCGAGCAAATGCGCGACTTCATCTATGTAAAGGATCTGATCGACGTTTGTATATTCTTCATGCATCACCGCAAAGATTCAGGCATATATAATCTTGGCAGCGGAAAAGCGCGTACTTTCAAAGATCTGGTAACGAATACTTTCCTTGCCATGGATAAAACGCCGGACATTTCTTTCATCGATACGCCGGCCGATATTCGTGATAAATATCAGTATTTTACGCAGGCAAATATGAGCAAATTGCATGCAATTGGCTACACAAAGCCGTTTCATACATTGGAAGAAGGAGTTAGTGAATATGTGAAGGATTATCTTTCGTCAGGAAGTTATCTCTAATATTTCATCCGTCTAAATAACCGAATTCTGGATACAAGTTATGATCCCGGTCATAACTTTGTCCAGAATTTTACGTATTTTTGAGTCTATCTATAAACTCAATGTCATTTCTGTGTGTTACATGTATAACAACCATAGAGTGATATAAATAAGACTATGAGCAAAGAAGAAGAATTGTTGGAGGAAATCACCAGTTCGGAATACAAATACGGATTTGTAACTGATATTGAAGCAGACGAAGCTCCTATGGGCTTGGATGAGAGCACTATACGGTTTATTTCCGCAAAAAAGAATGAACCTGAATGGATGCTTGAGTGGCGTTTGAAGGCTTTTACGATGTGGCTGAAAATGCCTGAGCCTAAATGGCCAAATGTACATTATCCTAAAATTGACTTTCAGGCAATTAAATATTATTCAGCACCAAAAAAGAAAAAAGTTGTTGAAAGCCTGGATGATATAGATCCTGAATTGCGTGATACATTCCAGCGTTTAGGAATTTCTTTAAATGAGCAAAAAAGGCTTTCAGGTGTTTCTATTGCGGTTGATGCCGTTATGGATTCGGAATCTGTGTTTACAACATTTAAGGAATCACTAAGAGAAAAAGGAATTATTTTCTGTTCGATCAGTGAAGCCATTCGTGAACATCCGGATCTGGTTAAAAAATATCTTGGCTCAGTTGTTCCGCCAAAAGATAATTTTTATGCAGCCCTGAATGCCGCAGTATTTTCTGATGGATCGTTCGTATATATTCCAAAAGGTGTTAAATGCCCGATGGAGCTTTCCACGTATTTCCGTATCAATGCGGCTGGTACAGGTCAGTTTGAACGTACATTAATTGTTGCAGATGCTGACAGTCACGTGAGTTATCTTGAAGGTTGTACTGCACCAATGCGTGATGAAAATCAGTTGCACGCTGCGGTGGTTGAAATTTTCGCACATGAAAATGCAAATGTGAAATATTCAACTGTTCAGAACTGGTATCCTGGTGATAAAGATGGAAAAGGTGGTATCTACAACTTCGTTACAAAACGTGGTTTGTGTGATGGTGCTTTCTCTAAAATTTCCTGGACTCAGGTTGAAACCGGTTCAGCGATAACCTGGAAATATCCTTCGGTAATTCTTAAAGGGGATAATTCGATTGGTGAATTTTATTCTGTTGCTGTTACCAATAACATGCAGCAGGCTGATACAGGAACAAAAATGATCCATATCGGTAAAAACACCAAAAGCCGTATTGTTTCAAAAGGTATCTCGGCTGGAAAAAGCCAGAATTCATACCGTGGATTAGTTCAGGTATTCAAAAAGGCAGATAAGGCACGTAACTTCTCTCAATGCGATTCGTTGCTGTTGGGTGATAAATGCGGTGCGCATACTTTCCCTTACATAGAAGTTAGCAATCCGTCAGCAACGGTGGAGCATGAAGCAACTACTTCAAAAATTGGAGAAGATATATTATTTTATTGCAACCAACGCGGAATTCCTACGGAACAAGCGGTTGCTCTGATTGTAAATGGATACGCAAAAGAAGTTTTAAATCAACTTCCCATGGAATTTGCTGTTGAAGCGCAGAAGCTTCTGGAAATCAGTTTGGAAGGTAGTGTAGGATAAGCGGATTGCATTTCATTTTTTCAAGTATTGCCAAAAAGCCTTTGAATCATCAAAGGCTTTTTGTATTTTATTGGTATTATTATATTTTCCGCGAAATATTAGTACCCAATGACCCATGTTCCACAGCTAATTGTAGACCTTTCGTTAATCCTGACAATGGCTGGTATCATTACCATCATTTTCAAAAAATTAAAGCAGCCCATTGTTTTAGGATATATTCTTGCAGGCCTGATCGTTGGCCCCAATTTTAGTATTTTCCCTACTATCACTGATATTAAAACCATCGAAATCTGGGCAGAGATCGGAGTTATTTTTCTTCTTTTCAATCTTGGATTAGAATTCAGTTTCAAAAAACTTGTCAAGGTTGGAAGTACTGCTGCCATCACTGGACTTTTTGAAGTTACGCTAATGCTTGTCACCGGATTTGTAACCGGACAGCTTTTAGGATGGACTAAAATTGACAGTTTATTTCTAGGAGGTATTATAGCCATATCTTCAACAACAATCATCTTCCGTGCTTTTGAAGAACTAGGTTTAAAAACACAGCAATTTACAAGCGTCGTATTTGGGATACTGGTTATTGAAGATCTGACAGCTGTTTTGTTGATGGTATTACTTTCAACACTTTCCATCAGTCAGCAATTTGCGGGAATGGAAATGCTGGAATCCATAGCTAAACTTTTCTTCTTCCTGATTTTATGGTTTTTAGGTGGGATCTTTATCTTTCCCACGCTGCTCCGCCGTTTTCGAAATTTAATGAATGATGAAAGTGTTTTGATCACTTCCATCGCGCTTTGTTTCGGGATGGTTTTTCTGGTAACCAAAGCGGGGTTTTCAGCTGCTTTGGGCGCTTTTATTATGGGCTCAATATTGGCTGAAACTACACACGCAGAAAAAATTGAACATCTTCTGAAACCGGTAAAAGATCTTTTCGGGGCGATTTTCTTTATATCTGTGGGAATGCTGATCAATCCTAAACTTTTGGTTGAATATGCCGTACCTACTGCCATTTTGGTTTTCGTGGTGATTTTAGGAAAAACTACTTATGTTACCATGGGCGCTGTCATTTCCGGTCAGCCTTTAAAAAAATCTATTCAGGCGGGAATGAGTTTATCTCAAATCGGGGAATTTTCTTTCATTATTGCCAATCTGGGATTATCGCTAAAAGTTACAAGCGAATTTTTATATCCAATCGCGGTTGGTGTTTCGGTGATTACCACATTCACAACACCATACATGATGAAGGCTTCCGAGCCTTTTTATGATTGGTTTGACAAACGTTTGCCTGAATCATGGAGAAGCCGGTTGAACCGTTACAGCAGCAGTACCGCAACAATCGCGAAGACGACGCATTGGAATTTAATTCTTCAATCTTACGCGCAAACTGTTGTTTTAAATTCTGTTGTTATTATCGGCATCGTGTCAATCATGTCACGACAAATTGCTCCACAGATTTTTCAGCGGGTACCTAAAACTTATGTGACATTATCTGCATTTTTCGCACTAACCTTTCTATTTATCTCGCCATTTATCTGGGCGTTAATTTTTAAACGATCCAATAGAAAAGCTTATTCGGCACTTTGGTTAAGCAGAAAATATAGTCGCGGACCCTTGTTATTACTTGAATTGTCAAGAGTTTTAATCGGAATAATTCTGATGGGATTTCTTCTTGATTCCTTTTTTGAAACGCCAACGGCACTGATGATTGCAGGTGGGATTATGGTGCTTGCGGTAGGAATATTTTATCAACGTCTTCAATTATTTTACAGCAAAATTGAAGACAGATTTCTGCAAAACCTTAATGCCCGACAACTGGAAGGAAGTGGAAAATCGAAGAAAATATTATTACCATGGGACGCGCATTTTGCTTTTTTAGAAGTAAGTCCGGATTCTTCTTTAATTGGAAAAAGTTTGCAGCAACTCGGAATACGGGAAAGTTTTGGAATTAATGTTGTACTAATCGAACGTGGTACCAAAACAATCCAACTCCCCCGCCCGACGGAAGTTTTATATCCATATGACAGAATTGAAGTAATTGGCACCGATGATCAACTGGATAACTTCCGTGGACACGTAGAAATCAGCAGAAATGGCGAAGCTTATCTGGCTCAGGAAGACAAAATTACGCTGCAACGAATTGAAGTTAAAAGTGAATTTAATATCATAGGAAAATCAATCAGAAACAGTCAGATTCGTGAGCAAACGCATGGTATGGTGGTTGGACTGGAAAGAAATGGTGAGCGTATACTTAATCCGGATTCTTCAGTGATTATTGAAAAGGAAGATGTTTTGTGGGTTGCCGGGGAAAGGGATTTGATTAAGGATTATATTCAGCGGAAGGATAGTATTTGGTAGGAATTAGACTATATTAAAGTCTTTGATAATGATTTCTCGCACTTATTTTTTACCACAAAGATTCACTAAGTTTTGCACGAACGGCACAAAGTGTAATAATATCACATGGTATTCCCATTATTCTCAAAAGAATTAAAATCCAGCCTTTGTACTTCTTTGTGTAAACCTTTGTGCGCTTTGTGTTTATTTTCACCGTAGTACGCATAGTATACTGAGAGAAACATCGAGCCTAAATCATTCCATTCCTTTTCACCACAATTAATCCTGCTTCAACTCCGCCAAAAGCCCCTGCAAACCACCCGTGTGAACAGCCACAATACAATCCCCGGTTTTAAAATATCCCTTCTCAATCAAATCATATAAGCCGAATAACATTTTCCCGGTATAAACCTGTTCCAACTGGATTCCATGATTGTTTTTGAACATCAATATAAAATCAAGTAATTCCTGTGTGTATTTGGCATAGCCCTTGAAATGATATTCTGTAAACAGTTTTAACTGTCCTCGACTATCATTTTCCTCAACCATATTTAAAATATCAGTTTCTAAAAAATCTCCGCCTTTTAAAGCTGAAAATGCCACCACATTAGCACCCGAGGAAAGTATCCCGGCAGCCGTTCCGCCAGTTCCCGCCGCAATTGCATAGTAATGAGGAGTAAAACCTAATTGTTGATTTACCTCTTCCGTCATCTCCTCCACTCCTTTCAAAGCAAATTCTGAGGTACCGCCTTCCGGAATTATAAACGTATTTGGAAATTTTCGTTTTAGCCCGTTAATATAATCATCCGAATTTCTGAGCTTATATTCTTCCCTTGAAACGTAATGTAAAACCATCCCCTGCGCCTCACAGAATTTCAACGTAGAAGATTTTTTCTCACCAGGATCTTCCCCTCTGACAATACCAATTGTTTGAAAACCTGAGTATTTGCCCGCCGCCGCAGTTGCATACAAATGATTGGAAAAAGCACCTCCGAAAGTTAATAAAGTCGTTGTTCCTTCTGATTTCGCCTGTTTAAGATTATATTTCAATTTCCGCCATTTATTTCCTGAAACCGTTGGGTGAATTAAATCATCACGTTTGATAAATAATCTGACACCAGACTTTAAAATGACCTCATCAGATATTTCCAGAAGCGGTGTCGGTAATGAAGGAACCAGTAAGTCCACGAATTTTGGTAATTTTGTTTTTTAGATTAAGATCCTTGATGTAAACTTCCCGAATACTGATTTGAATTCAGTTATCAATCGTTTACATTTCATATTACACCAGACCAAATGCTCGTAGACGAAATAGATAACGGTGCCGACGAAGACGATTTATTTGAACATTACCGGATTGTGGCCGACAAAGGGCAAACAGCAATGCGGCTTGATAAATTTTTGAATGTCCATGTTGCCAATGCCTCCCGCACAAAAATACAAAATGGTATTGAAGCGGAGGCCGTAAAAGTAAATGGTTTACCTGCAAAGTCAAGTTACAAGGTAAAACCGTTTGATATCATCACGTTATTGCTTCCCAATGCACCGCGTGACACAGAAATTATTCCTGAAAATATTCCGCTGGAAATTATTTATGAAGACGATGTTTTGCTTCTGGTAAATAAACCAACCGGAATGGTTGTTCACCCGGCTTTTGGAAACTGGACAGGAACTTTGATCAATGCGCTGGTTTATCACTTTCAAAATCTGCCAACAGGAAGAAATGGTGAAGGCCGGCCAGGTTTAGTGCATAGAATTGACAAGGATACTTCCGGACTTTTAGTTATTGCAAAAACGGAATTTGCCATGACCTTTCTGGCAAAACAATTTTCTGACCATACCATTGAAAGAACTTACAACGCTCTGATCTGGGGAGAGCCGAAAGAAAATAAAGGGACAATAACAGGCTATATCGGGCGAAGTGCAAAGGATCGACGCGTGATGGATATTTTTGAGGATGGTTCTCAGGGAAAACATGCGGTAACACATTTCGAGGTTTTGAAATCAATGCGATATGTTTCTCTCGTTAAATGTAATCTTGAAACCGGCAGAACGCATCAGATCCGCGCTCATATGCAACACATTGGTCATCCGATTTTTAATGATACTGTTTATGGCGGAGACAAAATTTTACGAGGTGGAACAACCGGCAGTTTCAAGGTTTTTGTAGAAAATAATTTTAAATTACTGCCTGGACAGGCCTTACACGCAAAATCTCTTGGTTTTGTGCATCCGACTACAAAAGAATGGATGCAATTTGATACGGAGCTCCCCGAAAATTTTCAAACCATTGTTGATAAATGGGAGAATTTTATCAAGTACCAATAGTATAAATTAACTAAAAAGCACTTATTCAATCGTTCAAATAATAACCTGACACAATGAATATTTCCACCCGCCAAGGTACAGTTGAAGATATACCCGCCATTTTCGAACTCGTAAAAGAGCTTGCTATTTTTGAAAGAGCACTGGATCAGGTTAGTAATAATGTCGATAAAATGTCCCGCGATTACAAGGAAAATCTTTTCAACTTTTTCGTTGCAGAAGATGATTCTAAAATCATCGGTCTTTGCCTGTACTATTACAGATACTCAACCTGGAAAGGGAAGAGATTATATATGGAGGATATCATCGTGACCGAGGATATGCGTGGAAATGGTATTGGGAAGATTCTTTTTGATGCGACTGTTGTTGCTGCAAAACAAACAGGATGCACCGGAATGATGTGGCAGGTGCTGGACTGGAACACCTCCGCTGTTGGTTTCTACCGGAAATATGGTACCAACTTTGATGATGAATGGATTAATTGTAATCTGGATTTTTAATTAGATTTTCAAATAAAAAAAACGAAGACCGGATACTATTTAAGTAAATCCGGTCTTCTTTCTTTGGTCCGTTTTAATGACTGCTCATACCGCCATTCTTCAATTTTGGCTTCATGACCAGATACTAATATTTCCGGAATTCCGTGGCCTTCAAAATCAGATGGACGGGAATAAACCGGTGGTGCCAGTAAATTATCCTGAAAAGAATCTGTCAGCGCAGAAGTTTCATCGTTTAATACACCTGGTAATAAACGAATGATAGCATCAGCAAGAACCGCTGCTGCAAGTTCTCCACCTGATAAAACGTAATCTCCAATACTGATTTCTTTGGTAATAAAAATATCACGAACGCGCTGATCAACGCCCTTGTAATGACCGCATAACATAATCAGATTTCCCTTCAAAGAAAGTGTATTCACCATTTTCTGCTCCATCAATTCGCCGTCCGGAGTCAGATAAATTATTTCATCATAATCCCTTTCGGCCTGTAAAGCGCGTATGCAACGGGCAATCGGTTCAATTTGTAAAACCATACCTGCACCTCCGCCAAAAGCATAATCATCAATAGAACGATGCTTATTGCCAGAATAATCACGCAAATCATGCACGACTACCTCCACATACTTTCCCTCTTGCGCACGTTTGAGTATGGAGTGCGCAAAGAAGCTATCCAGAAGGCTTGGAACACATGAAATAATATCAATCCGCATCGTCAGGAGTATTATCGCTGTCAGAACCGTTTTCCAGATAAACTTCCAGTAAACCTTCCGGCAAATTCACCAATAATTTCTTATTTTCTTTATCAGCCTTCAATACGATATCTTCGGCTGTTGGAATAAGAACTTCAACACCCTGATATTCCATCGAAATTAAATCCTGCCCATTCAGAGAATAAACTTCCCGGACAATTCCCAATTCTCCTTGTACTTCATCAACCACGGTATAACCCTTGATCTCGTGATAGTAAAATTCTTCTTCTTCCAGCTCAGCAAGAGAATCCAGAGGCAGATAAAGCGAAGTACCAACCAAAGCCTGGGCTTTTTCAATCGTATTAACGTCTTCAAATCTTACGATCGCTTTGGCTTGTTTTTGTAAATTGAAACGCTCGATAAAATACGGCACCAAATCTCCTCTTATATCGAAATATACAGAATCAAGATCTTCATAATCTTCCGGATAATCTACATCCAGAAAAATAACAACATCCCCGGTCGTACCATGGGTACGAACGATATAGCCCAGCAAAAAACTGCTATCGTGTGTCAAAGTAGTATTGATTTAATGATGTCCTTAAACAAATATGAGTCTGCACGGTAAACCGGACAGACCCATAAAGAAAGTATGTTCTACTAAATTATTCAGCAGCTGGTGCTTCATTAGTATCTTCTGCCACAGCTTCATCAGCAGCAGCTTCGTCAGTCGTTTCCTCAGCAGCAGGTTCTTCTACTACAACAGGAGCGTTTTTCTTAGCAATTGCTTCAGCACGTGACTCATTTACTTTACGTTCTGCATCCAATTTAGCTTGTTTCGCAGTATCTAATTTTTGAGATAATGAATCCGCAGCGGAAACATTACGATCAGTTTTAGACGATTTCCATTCTTCAAAACGTGCGTTAGCAACGTCCTGACCGATTGCACCTTTAATCACACCAACTTGTAAATGCTTGCGAAGCATTACACCTTCGTGGTGCAGGATTGAACGAGCTGTATCCGTTGGCTGAGCACCTTTAAGCAACCAGTCAACAGCCTTAGCTGTATCTAAAACAACGGATGAAGGATTAGTACCTGGGTTATAGCTACCAATCTTTTCGATGAAGCGACCATCACGTGGTGCTCTGGCATCTGCGATTACGATATCATAAATCGCTTTTTGTTTGCGTCCACGACGCGCTAATCTAATTTTAACTGCCATTATTGAATTTGTTATGAGAGGGAACTCGTCCCTGAATTAAACAGGGTGCAAATTTACGTAAAATAATTGGTTCAATAATCATTATGCATAAAAAAAGGGAAGTGACTGATCACCTCCCTTTTTTCTTATATCAAATACCTGTTATTTCTGGAAACCAGCAGGATATGTTGAACGCAATGTGTTGTTTGGCAAGATCTTGATTTCAACACGACGGTTAGACTGAAGTCCTTCAACTGTTGTGTTTTCAGCAATCGGGCGATATTCACCAAAGTACTCAATCAAGATTCTGCTTGTGTCTTTAAGACCCTGACGAACCAAGAAACGTTTCGCAGCATCCACGCGACGACGGGCAAGAGCCATGTTATAAGAATCCGAAGCACGAGCATCAGTATGTCCTACAAGAACAATACGGCAGTTTGTACGCAGATTCAACAATTCAATTACTTTGCTTAAAGTTTCTTTTGAAGCATCACGGATGATTGCTTTATCTGTATCAAATTCGATGTTGCTGAACAACGCTTCGCATTCGTCTTTTGGCAAGTTGTTTTTGATAGCATCTCTGATGATTTTATCAAGATCCATTGCAACACCGCCACCAGAAACTACGCTACCGGCAGGAGTATTTGGTTCTTTGTCAAACAAATCAGCAACACCGTCACCATCAGTATCAGTATAAAGACGTGGATCAACTGGTTTCGGCATGTTAGCTTTTGCAATTGAATCAGCATCGTTCATTGTCGGGTTGTAAGGAACAGGAATAAGAGCTTGTGGATTAGCCCAACGCAAATGGTAACGTCCACTACCTGCATCGTATTTACCTTTTTTCGCCATTACTGCATTTTTACCCAATTTGTAAGTCAATGCAATTTGCAAAACTCCCCATCTGTCATTTTTTGAATCACCTTTCTGAAATGTCCACAAACCAGTTTGTGTTTCGTAATCAGTTCTGTTACCAACAGTCAAATCAAGTTTTTCTGTGTTAACATACGTGTAAGTATAGTCAAGACCAAGGTCAAAACGTGGAGACAGTTCATAATGAACAGCTAAACCAGCCGGCATAACCCATTCACGAGTATAAGTAGAACCGTTACGATCCCAGGTACCTGCTGTTTTAGAACTTCCATCTGTGTTAGAAGAAAGCTTTGTAACCTTTCCAAAATTAGGACTGCCTGGAGTTACGTTTGTAGCAGTAACATCAGTATGGTAATACATGATACCCGCTCCAAGGTGAGCATCAACTTTCCATCTGCGTAATTTTTTATATCCAAAAAGCAAACGGTTAAGATTAACAGTTCCGTCTAACGATACCTGAACAAATGATGGACTGGTAAAATAAGCGTCATACGTATTGGTAAGCGCTGGATTTGAAGGATTAGGAACCGTCACGCCAGTTTTCGATCCTTGCAACCAACCGTTGTAGCCAGTAAGCTGAACACCGAAAATTGGAGATAATTGTTTGTTAATGGAGAGTCCCCATGCACCGGTCAAATTTTCATGATCGCCTCTTTTGAAATCGTATTCTTTCAAATCACCAAAGAATTTTGTGATGCCACCATATCCTGAGATAGACCATGTATTCATCTTGTTTGGTCCATCATACGTTCGGTTTTTTTGAGCCAAAGCATCCAGGCTCATTAGTGACAAACAAACTAAAGCAATGTAAAGATTCTTTTTCTTCATGGGAAACACTAGTTATGTGATTCAATTATTCATTAATTATTTACTAAAAAGCAGAAAAAGGAAAAAGCCTGTAAGCCGGATTCTGTATCCCAGTTTGCACCGGAATTCCTACCATTTATCCAGGATTTTGATCACTCAAAACCTCTAACGATCTACCCGTGCTAATGTTCCGAAAAACGGAGGCGAGTAGCCCCACAAATTAACACCTATTTGATCTTTCAGCCCGTAAGGTTTACCGTGCCTTCAAAGTCACCTTTGAAGCGGTGGTCTCTTACTCCACCTTTTCACCCTTACCTGACATAAAAAAATGTGCCAGGCGGTATATTCTCTGTTGCACTAGCTGTCAGCTGATCGTCGCCAATCGACTGCCTTCCCGTTAGGAAGTACGGCACTCTGTGCTGTCCGGACTTTCCTCTCCGGCATTCACCGCAGCGGTAGGACGGCTCGTTCCTTTCACTTGACCACAAAGCTAAGAAATACTTTCCTTTGATCAGCAGTCAATATACCATAAAAAGTAAAAAATATGGCATTTGTTTACTTAACAAGTGAATTAATTACTCAAAACTTCGCAATCCTTCTACACGCAAATTGACATTACCTTCTGCAAAAACCACGGCGTAAATGTGTTTTGGGGTTAAATAAACCTTATCCGGCGTAATCTCAGCCAGTGTTCCTTTCAATTGCACACCATCCGTAACCTTATAATTAGAAAGTGTCTGTTGGATACTTTTTTTAGCCTCCGCCATCTGCGTTCCAATACCAAAAACCATTTCCTTCTCCATCATTTTGGTAAATTTCCCTTGAAGAAGCCAGTTAGCAGTCTTGATAATTGTACTTTTCGTATCCAGATCATAATCAAGATTTTTTAAAGATAACTTCTGTGAAACCGGATCATAGTATGGAATTCCCTTTAAAAATATACTTCCGTTCATGCTGCCTTTTAAACCTGCCTTAATGATCAGCCGCTCATTTTGACCATACATTTCAATGGAAGTAACTTCAACATTATATTTTCCTCCTAAAAAAGAAAATTTTTGTCCTGCAAATTGCGCCGTTGCCAGCCGGGCGGCATCTTCATAGGATACCAGGCTTATCAGTCCCACCCGAAAATCAGAAGAAACCTTATCTGTGATCTGTAAATCAGGAAGTTTTGGTGCAGGTTTTACAATTGGTTTTATCGCAGAAGTTACGGTTTGTGTATAACCTTTGATCCCGATTGAAGCACGTAAAATGTTATTACTCGCCATTAACGGCGTCATCACAATGGATGTAGGTGTAACAACCAGCCATGTATCAAATTCCTTTGATAGCAAAACAGGCTGACGTGCAAGTAACCAGGCTGCCTCAACATATTTTTTTATTTCAATGCTTCCCGTAACCTGCTGATCAATAGCATCTGTTATTTTCTCAAAATTTTTGTTCAGCATCCTGCTCACCATGCTTTTAATAGGTATGCTGATGCCGGCAACTTTCACGTTTGGTTCTGTGATCCAGTCGTAGCTGTCCACATAGGTTTCAGATTTAAGCTTCCAATCAGGCGAAATACCGATTTTTGAAATGAGCCGGATATTTATTGAAAACTCTGTATCCTTATATCCTGATAAAGTTAATCCCAAAGGACTAACTTTATAACCAGCACTTACCCAGATTTTCAGTGGAACTTCAAACAAAAAAGTAGAATCTTTGGCTACAACCCTGATCGGGTTTAACTTCCAGACTCTCGCTTTAAGATTGTCGTCACCATTATCTTCATAGCTGTTGTCTTCATAAATCAAACCTTTAATTTGATTGTTAATCTGGTTTTGCAGCTCAGCAATGGGCATTTCTATTGGTAAATTTATTACCGACAGATGTTTTTCATTCTGAATTTCTGTGTCTGAATACAAATATTCTTCCATAGGTTTTTTAGGCGTAGTGGTTTTTGGACGACATTGCCATTGACTCAGCCCGATCCCTGCCAATAAAAAGAACCATGTTACACGCTTAAAGCGATTATTTAATTTTAACGAGCGTTGCACCGTATCCGAATTTTTCCTTTTGAGCGTCTTTAAAATACTGTACATGTTGATTTTTGCTCAACCTGCGATGCAATTCGTCACGTAATACACCACTTCCTGCACCATGTATAAACGTAATTTCATCCATTCCATTACCAATGGCCTGTTCCAGACTTGTCTCGAAAGTTGCCAGTTGTTTTTTCAATATTTCTTCCTTTGATAATCTTGAAAAGTCATCGACCAGTTTTTCAACATGCAGATCAACAACACCATCCGGTTTTTCCAGTTCAATTTTAGGCGTTACTGAGCCACCCATCAAACTTGTACGAAGTTGCTCCTGAATATCTGATTTTACTACAACTTCTTCTTTCTTAACGTTTTCTTCATCTAACTGAAAAACAAAAGCATCTTTTCCAATTACCGGAGCCGGGCCTTTACTTTTGTAAAAAGACTGCGCACGACATTTTATTTTCTTTTGAAAAGGCAGCAGTGCATCAAAAGTTCCTTCTCTGAAATACAACAGATTAAAAGAGAAAACCGGCCAGTTTTCAAAATCTTTCATTTGTAATTCTGTCAACTTCTGGGACGTTCTTGGCTGCAAAACACCGGCAGCAAGTCCTATGTGCACATTTTCCAATTGCGTTGTTGCGCTGAAAGGTAGTGTCCAATCTGAATTATTGATGATGTGCAGTGTTACAGCCTTATCATTTATAGAAACAAAAGCGATATAAATTCCTATTTCCGAAAATGCAGCCTGACGCGGTGTTATTCTCTCACGTTGCGGCGCAATGGTTTGCCCTGCCGGAGTTCTGTTAAGGCGCTGTGATTCAACGGGCGAAATTGTAACTAACTCACTACGTAACACGGGTATACGAAAGCCATCTTCAATTTCTACTTCAACAACATTGCCCTGTAAAAACGCGTAAACAATTCCTTCTTCACGGCCATGTACCAGTCTTACCTTATCTCCAATATTCATAATTCTTAATTTAAATTCGTTGACAGCCCGTTTACAAAACTTCTGTGCGCTGCTAAGTTACTTCTTTCTTATGATCCCTCCTCTGCTTCAATTTCAATCAAAAATATAACGGACGGAAATCCACTCCCTTTTTACTTATCTGAAGCGCCGGCGCTGGAATTTTTAACGAGTTAGCCAAAAAAGCAATTGTTCTGACAAATTTGCTTTTGGTTTTTATTTTTGTCAGATCAATGTCGAGAGAAAAATAATATTGCCGGTAAGGTCGATATCCCAATTCTGTACTTTGTTTAGGATCGGCAGAAATCATATTCTGAATACCATATCCAACCGACAAACAAAGCCACGGCGGCCATTTGCTATGTTTAAAAAACGAGCGCGGACTTCCTGAATACCAATAGGTTTGACCGTTATAATCTTTCAACCAACGTTCAGTTGGTTTATTGCCCAAAAGATTTGGACGTTGTGCGGCCAATGAAGTAAAGTGAAAAGAAAATTTGGGCTGAATCCTGATTTCATCCCAAAGCGCGATTTGGCCTAAATAAATTGCAGAACCGGTAAGATTCGCAACCATATCACCCGGCGAAAAACCATAGTCCGGAGAGAAGCCATCCAGGATTTCAATAGGTGTCTGAAAAATGATACCGGAAATGGCACCATAGATCATCATCTGTTTTTTTGAAATACCAGTTTTTTTATAAATTTCAGCAGTGTGGCGGGCAATTTGGTAGGATGTGTAAACGTGCCCCATTTTGTCCATTTGAAGCCACTCATAAGTGTCATCCTGTACCCGAAAGTTGGTTAACGAGTTTTTATACCATGATTTGCTCAGTCCATAAATAGTACCAAGATAGAGTACCGACTGTGCTGCAAAAATCCCATGCAGCAGTTTATAATTCGGGACAATTTTTGTTGTAGAATCTGTAATAACTTCCGCTTCCTGAGCCATTAAAAATTGTTGGCTTGAAAGCAGGATTTGTATCAAAAAAAGAACGCGTATTTGTTTAAAATATTTCATTAAAAAATACCGAAAGGAATGCTAAAATTTCAGCTTGTACCCGATCAGAAGGTTGTTGATAAATGACTTTATTACTTTAAGAGTTCAGAAAAATCACCTCAGCTTAATAACCGCCATGATATTTTCTAAGTCCCCACTCTATTCCCAAAAGTACAAGAATTAAGAAAAATAACCATTTTAAATGAATCAGCTCGACCATATCTTCACTGCTTTCGAGACGATCAGGTGCGCGGTTTGTTTTTAATTTTTGGAGAAACTGATTTAAAGAAGCAGGTTGAACAAATTCTCCACCGGTTTTTGCGGCAAGTTCACGAAGCATACCAAAATCTGCCGTTGTGTTTGCCATTTCAATATCAACATTTCTGACAACAAATTGTCCATTAATCTTTTCCTGAATACCACGCACCGCAGTACTGGCCTGAAAACGATAGACGCCGTCGGTTAAACCACTGATATTGAAACGCGGATTTTCAGCTGAATGGGTGTAAGTATATTGCCTGGTTTTTCCTTTTTCATCCGCAATATCCAGTTTGACTTCCTGACCATAAATTGGTTCATATATATCATTATAGATTTCAGTTTGAAAAACAACTTCCTCACCTGCATCAAACTCCGGCTTAATGGGATAAATCCTGAATTTACGTTTATCATCGCGAACAGAAAGTATCTGAATCACTTTTTGAAACAGATTATCAACCAGCTCATGTTTGCCCGTCAAAGCAAATTCTTCCTGCCGCCATTGCCAGATTCCTTCACCCGCAAGAATGGCAGTTTTTTGCTCCGTTGCCGTATTCAATATCAAAAGCGGTTTTGTGGTATTGAGAGAACCCACTTTTTGAAATAAAATCGTTTCTGTTCCGGGAGAAATGTTGTATTCACCAAAAGGTACCGAAAGTGGCGGAAGCCGTTCCAGCAATTTCATACTCTCGTCATTGAAATTAATTTGCTGAAATGCCGGATTATATCGTGCCGTTACTTTGTCGAACTGTCCCTGGTTTACATTAATTGTTAAAGAACGATTCAAAGTATTGAGTAACGGAACTGCGGATTGATTACCCAGAATATAAAAAATTGGTCTTTTTGAATCCAGAATTTTACGCACAATCGGATTACCTAGTCCCAGCACATTGGGGATCTGATGTAGAATAACCAGATCATAAGGTTTGTTTCCGATCGCGTCTGTTACTCCTTGTGAAGCAGTAAGAGTATTGACATCGAGCTCATAATTCTCATTACTTTCAATCAAACTTCTCAACGCTTTAACGTCCGGATGTGGAGTCAGAGCCAGTAAAAGTATTTTCTGGCGACCGTCAATGATATCAATATAAACATCTCTTTTGTTATTTCGGGCCGAAGATTCTCCCTGAATATTTCCAAGTTCTATGGTATAGTGCTGAACACCTTTTTGTTTGGAAGAAGTGGTAAAATCGAAAGATTTGAAATAAGTCGGGCGATCTATACTTACTGTTTGAGTCGAAATAATTCGTCCGCCTTGTTTTAGAGAAACCGTTGTAGATTTTCCGGCAAGTCCATTGGCAGCAATATCAACCCGGATTGGAAAATCATTTCCAAGGTAAGCAACGCGATTATTCACCACATCTTTAATACGGATATCAAGATCCGGAACTGTATCGCCAACAGCAATGGTATTGACTTTGAAAGGAAATTGATTAAAAGTTGGTGAAACACCCTGATTCGAAATCCCATCTGAAAGTAAAATAACGTCCGTCAGATTTCTTCCTTCAAAATTACTTTTAACCGTTTGAAGCAATCCTGAAAGATCCGTTTTATTTTTATTGAACTGAATTGAATCTACCGTTAAGCCAGTGCCGGATTTATCAAAAGTCTGAACACTTACTTCATAGCCTGCTGCATTTAACTCCTTCTCTGCTTCTATGATTTGTTTCAAAACCGGCTGTCCTGCGCCATTTACCGATTCTGAATTATCGATTGCAAAAACAATCTTGGCTTTATCGACTGTACTTTCTGTCCTGCGAACCAACGGACTTAATAACAAAAAACAGATCACAGCTACGACAACCCCGCGTAAAGCACCCAGTGCATAATTTAATTTCTTACTCCATGAAGCTTCCGGTTGGTACAAAAGAAATGCATAAGCGCCACCCGCGAGAAGACAAAAAATAATGAACCAATATGGAGTTTGAAATATAAGCTCTGAACGCATAATTGTGAGTAAGCAGTTTCGCAGTAAACAGTATTACAGAAATATAGTAAACAGTTTTCCAGAAAGCATTATTGTAGTAAATATTATTACAACAAAATATAGGGAAGAAAAACCGGAATATTAGTAAAAGCAACTAAAATTACGATTCAATGCCACACGAAATCACAGTTTTCACTCTTCCAAAACAATAGAAAAAGCAAACCACAAAGCACTTTTACCCAAAACAAAAAAAAGAGCCGAAGCTCTTTTCCTGACTATATAAATTCGAATCGATCTAAAAAATCGCTTCGCCAAACTTTCAACCGCGTGGCGGCCGCTTTCAACTCCTAGGTAAGCATTCCCCCATCAACCTGCAAAACCTGACCGGTAATGTATCTCGACATATCAGAAGCTAAAAACACACAGGCATCCGCAACATCTTCCGGCTGGCCTCCACGTTTCATAGGAATGGATTGTTTCCATTCATCCACCGCTTTTGAATCCACTGCATCAGTCATTTCAGTTTCGATGAAACCTGGCGCTACTGCATTTGAGCGAATATTTCTCGATCCAAGCTCCAATGCAATCGATTTTGTGAAACCGATGATACCTGCTTTTGAAGCTGCGTAATTTGACTGTCCGGCGTTTCCACTGATTCCGACAACAGAAGTAATATTAATTATAGATCCGCTTTTTGCACGAATCATGCTTTTTGTAGCTGCTTTCGTAAGATTAAATACCGATTTCAAATTGATGTTGATAACCGTATCCCAGTTTTCCTCACTCATACGCATAAGTAAGCCATCGCGGGTTACGCCTGCGTTATTGATCAAAATATCAAGTTTTCCAAAATCTGCAACAACGTCAGTAACCAGTTGGTCTGCCTGCTGAAAATCTGCGGCATCAGACCGATATCCTTTTGCTTTGATACCGAATGCTTCGAGTTCTTTCACCAATGCCTCCCCTTTTTCCACGCTGGAAAGATAAGTGAATGCCACGTTCGCTCCTTCCTGAGCCAAACGCAAAGCAATTGAACGTCCAATACCACGGGAAGCTCCGGTTACCAAAGCCACTTTATTTTCTACTAATCTCATAAACAGGATAAAAATCGGATAGAATTGTTTCGAGTCGCAAAAATAGGGTATTGTCTTGCATGAACAAAAATTGGGAGGATGAAAGTTGTGGTCGACCTAAGAAAAGAAAGTATCGGTGTACCCAATCTGGTAATGAATGATCTAATCAAACAATGAATAAAATAATCTGAAAGCACCATCTAATATTAGATAATGTCCAATTACCTTAGTAAATGATTTTGTAAGTCGCGCAATGGAAACTGTAACAATAGAAATAAAAGATGAGAAGGTAAGAAAACTAATTCATAGCCTTGCAGACTTGGAGTTAATTTCAATCATACCCAATCAACTGACGTGGTTGGAGCGCTGGAAAATATTATCCGCCTCGCTTCCCCAATCTTCTGAAATTACAGAAGACGAAATTCTGAATGAAATTTCTGAGGTTCGTCAAATGAAATTACTTGATTAGAAGAACTCAATACATGTAGTTTTAAAAATCTGATTTGATAAAATCCTCGGTTAAACCAAACCTTCCTGGCACTGTCTTTGTTGCCCTATTTATAAATCTCAATAATTAATTGACCTTTTCGGTCAGAAAAATATTTCCAACAAAAATGGCAGAATCAACAAAAACGGCCCTGATCACCGGAGGCTCAAAAGGAATTGGATATGGCGTAGCCGAAGTACTGATTAAAGAAGGAATCCAGGTAGCAATTACCAGTCGCTCGCAAAAAAGCGCGGATGAAGCGGCTGCCAAACTTAACCAGATTCGTGAAGGTTTTGCGATCGGTATTGAATCTGATGTCCGCAGTCTGGAATCACAGCAGAATGCTGTAAAAGTTATTCTTGAAAAATGGGGACAACTGGATTATGTGATTGCCAATGCCGGCGTTGGCCACTTCGCTCCTATTTATGACCTGACGGTTGAACAATGGCAGGAAACAATTGATATCAATCTTACCGGCGTATTTTTCAGTGCAAAAGCTTCACTTGCGGCTTTGAAAGAAACGAAAGGATATTTTATCAATATTTCAAGTCTTGCCGGTACCAACTTCTTTCCGGACGGAACTGCCTACAACGCAAGTAAATTCGGTTTGGTAGGTTTTTCACAAGCGATGATGATGGATGTGAGAAAAGACGGAATCAAAGTTTCGACTATCATGCCCGGTTCTGTTGCTACTGAATTTGCTGATCATACGCCATCAGAAAAAGATGCATGGAAAATCCAGCCGGAAGATATCGGCCAGATTGTTTCAGATCTAATCAAAATGCCAGCAAGAACTTTACCAAGTAAAATCGAAGTAAGACCTTCTGTTCCTGGAAAATAATCTGACAGTTTGTAGCAAGCGGTTTAGGCACCGTTTGCTACAAACTAATTTCATTTCTTCCGTACCACTTCGAATACAAATAGTAAGAAGAAATTAATCCTGCACCGGCAAGTCCCCAGACCGGAATTTTGTATAAAATCAATAATGTCAATATCACGAACCCGATTAAAACCGGTTTCAGCAGATCTTCAAGTATTCCACCGTGTTTGTATAAATAGGCATGAAATAACATCAGAACTGCCAGACCTAATCCGTATAATTGTAAGATTTCAAATAAAGCAAGTACCTGATATTTTGCAGCGATCAAAGTTTCCGGAATGATGATCAGCGCATGTGTTAAGAGAATTCTTATAAAACGGGTGGTTGTTGAAATAGGCAAGGACCGATTCCAAAGCCAAATTTGGTTTTCCCAGTGAAAAAGTTCAAAAGAAATTCCGACGTTTAAAAGGTAACCCAATGACAAACCGACAGCTGGCAATCTGAGATCATAATGATCAGTGTTGTAATAAATCAGAGTACACATCGAAACACCGATTGCTCCGGCTTTACAGGCGAGCAAAGTAATTCCTCTCTCACGAAAAAGCCATTCAACCGACCAGTAAATCCAGGAAACCGGTCTCGGAAACGGCCAGTTAAAAATTGTTTTGTTTTTGGATTGATATAAAACCGGATTACGGATTCGCCATTCTGATAAAATAATTACCGATAAACTAAGTAAAATATACCAGAAGAAAATCGGCCAGATTTTACCCAATAAACGGTCTTGTTTGGCAATGGAAATCATGTAAACACCATAGTATAATATGGGTTGTAAAAATCCGAGTGCCATCAGTCCAAATCTTAAAAACCGTTTTGAAGCTGGCCAGAGTCGTGCATTGTAGATAAAATTATATTCCGGCTGCATCCATAAAGTTTTGATAAAATGCAGGCATAATAGTGTATATAAAAACCAGATTCCACCCAAATAGAGCATTCCAAATCGATCTGTAAGAAAGAAAACCGCAAACGCATAATGCTCCCTCCCACTCAAAAATCCAAAAAGCAAGCCCATCAAAACAAAAAACATTCCGGAACGCTGCCGGAAAAAAGCTTGCACCGTAGAAATCATCAACACTTTCATACAGTTTCAAGCTTGATTAAATTTTTATTTTTCAAAGCAAAACTATCTGTCACATGCAACCCTTCCTGTTGAAAAAGCTGATGTGAAGAAATCAAAAAAGTAACACCTTTTGCATGATACTTTTCGATCAGATTGAAAAGCGCCAGTCTGGCTTCTTTATCAATGGTAATGAGCGGTTCATCCAAAATAATGATAGATGGATTTCCCAAAAAAGCTACGGCAAGAGAGACTTTTTTAACCATTCCACTTGAACAGCTTCCGAAGGAATTTTTCAAATAGTTGATTCCCAAAGCGTCAATCAACATTTCAGATTGTCCGGCTGGACTTTGTTTTGCTTCTGCGATAAACGCTATCAAATCACCAGGCGTCAGAAAAGAAGGATATAATGGTTCCGCTTCACCAAGATTTAACCTTAGACGATAGTCAACCGGCTGATTTTTAAGATTATACTTTTGATCTAAAATGATGTCACCCGAACTTGGTAACATGCCTGCCAAAGTTCTGAAAAGTGTAGATTTCCCAGCACCATTTTCTCCCTGAATCCAGTAAATTCCATAATCAACTGTCCATGAGGGAATTGACAATACTTCAAATGATCCGTATCGCTGTGTTAAATTTCGAATTTCAAGAACCATTAAAATATATATAATTTTATTTTATATCAAAGGTACCAAAAACGGTGATATGCAATCAAATATTCTGCCATTTGTGTTAAAATAATAGAAGATAAAGATCAATGACCAACACGACAAAATAAATTAACTTCCTGACTTTTTAAAAATTTTTAATAAATTGCGAATCCTTTATCAATTTTCAGTTTGTTATAGTATTTCATGAAAAAAAACCTGCTCCTCTTTTTCATTATTTTTGCTATTGGCTCAAAAACTCAGGCTCAATACGAGGCTGACTGGAAATCACTGGACAAGCGTGAAACGCCAACCTGGTTTAAGGATGCAAAATTTGGTATTTTTATCCACTGGGGATTGTATTCCGTTCCGTCCTGGGCAACAAAATCCGGCGCAGATGGTTTTGGAAGCGGATATTCCGAATGGTACTGGCAACGTTTAATGGATCCGAAATTGAAAATCCACAAAGAATTTGTCGCTTTTCAGGAAAAAAATTATGGACCAAATTCAAAATACCAGGATTTCGCAGGCGAGTTTAAAGCCGAGCTTTTTAATCCTGACGACTGGGCAGATATATTTAAAGATGCTGGTGCAAAATATGTTGTTTTAACGTCTAAACATCATGAAGGTTACGCGCTGTGGCCAAGTGCAGAATCATGGAACTGGAATTCTATGGACGTTGGTCCGCACCGTGATCTGGCGGGAGATCTGACAAAATCTGTAAAAGACAAAGGCTTGCATATGGGCTTTTATTATTCGCTTTATGAATGGTATAACCCGACTTATAAATCAGATGTGAACCGTTATGTGGATTCCCATATGATTCCGCAAATGAAGGATCTGGTTACGAGATATCAGCCAGATATTCTATGGACAGACGGAGAATGGGACCAAACTTCGGAAACATGGAAAAGCAAGGAATTTCTGACCTGGCTTTTCAATAATAAATCAGTTAACAAAAATATTGTAGTAAACGACCGCTGGGGAAATGATACCAAGGGAAAACACGGTAGCTTTTTCACCACAGAATACGGTCAGGGAACTTCCTCGGATACGCATCCATGGGAAGAATGCCGTGGAATTGGTGAATCATTTGGCTACAACAGAAATGAAAATCTGGAAGATTATATGAGCAGTGACAAGCTGATTCATTCGCTAATCCACATCGTTTCAAAAGGTGGTAATTTTCTGCTGAATATTGGGCCAACTGCTGACGGGAGAATTCCTGTTATCATGCAGCAAAGATTGAAAGATCTTGGAAAATGGCTGAAAGTAAATGGTGATGCTATTTATGGTTCCGAACGCTGGAATAATTCGGCCTCAGCTTCAAAAGACAGTACTGTTTTCTTTACCAAAAAAGGAAAAGATTTATACGTAATTTGCTCAGAATGGCCTGATCAACTGGCCATCAGCGGTATCTCGAAACCGAAGCGTATAACGATGCTGGGTTATACTGGAAATATAAATTCCAGTCAGTCAAAAGGGAAATTGATCATTTCGGCTCCGACTGTCACACCTAAAACTTTGCCATGTAATTCTGCCTGGGTTTTCAAACTTGAAGGTATTTTATAATCATTTTCAAAACGTCATTCCTGCTAAACCTATATAACCGAAAATTTTTGACCATGAAACCAACCCGCCGTTCCTTTTTGCGATTGTCAGCACTGGCAATCCCGTTTACCCAAGTTAACAAACTTTTTGCCTCCACGGCCGTCAACAAACCTATTGTTGTTTCGACCTGGGACAGTGGACAAATCGCCAATTCTGCTGCATGGCCTGTTTTGGAAAAAGGCGGAAAAGCTTTGGACGCTGTGGAACAAGCGGCGATCGCTATCGAAAATGATATCAATTGCTGTGTTGGTCTGGGTGGAAATCCTGACCGCGACGGATATGTTACGCTGGATGCAAGTATCATGGATGAAAAGGCAAATTGCGGTTCGGTCGCGTTTATGGAAAGAATCAAACACCCGATTTCCGTTGCCAGAAAATTGATGGAAACCACACCGCACGTATTTTTGGCCGGTGTTGGCGCACAACAATTTGCATTGGCAAACGGATTCCCGCTTGAATCCGGCGAGCTTTCTCCCGATGCTGCAAAAGCTTACAAACAATGGTTGGTAAAAGCTGAATACAAACCTGTTATCAATATCGAACACCAGCAGGCGCATCCAAAAGGTGAACATGGACCATTTGCGCCAAACCGCTTTGACGATGGTTCTTTCAATCATGATACGATGGGAACAATCGCTCTGGATACTAATGGTGATGTTTCAGGTATGTGTACTACCAGTGGAATGGGTTTCAAAATGCGTGGCCGCGTTGGTGACACGCCAATTATTGGAGCCGGTTTATTTGTAGATAATGAAGTAGGCGCGGCAACTTCATCAGGACAGGGCGAAGAAGTGATCCGGGTTTGCGGAACACACCTTGTTGTTGAATTTATGCGTAACGGACTTTCGCCTTTTGACGCTTGTAAAAAAGCAGTGGAAAGAATTGTAAAACCCAACCCGGAACGTGCCAAAACTTTCCAGGTTGGATTTATTGCGATCAACAAACAAGGTGAAGTTGGTGCTTATTCTGTTCAGAAAGGATTTAATTATACAGTAACAGAAAAAGGCGGCAAAGGAAAAGTAATTAACGCCAAAAGTCATTTTGCGTGATATTTGGCAATCGGCGGTCGGCTTTCGGCGATCAGATTTATGCTAAAAAAGCCAATTGCATCCATAAAGTATTTATTAAATTGAAACATAAGTATTACCAGAAATGAAATTAAACCGGATTATTCCTTCCCTACTCCTCTTACTGACGACGGCTGGTTTTGCGCAGCAGCATTCTGAGCAAAATCACTCCAACTATATCGCTCCGACGGATCCGTTAGTACAACAAAAACTAAGCAAATGGCAGGATGTAAAATTCGGTCTGCTTATGCACTGGGGAACTTACAGTCAGTGGGGAATTGTGGAATCCTGGTCGCTTTGCCCGGAAGATGAAGGCTGGTGTGAACGCCGTGGACCTCATTCGCACGACTGGTTTGAATATAAAAAAGCATATGAAGACATTGAAAGAACATTTAATCCGGTAAAATTCAACCCTGAAAGGTGGGCTTTGGCGGCGAAAAACGCCGGGATGAAATATGTTGTTTTTACAACAAAACATCACGACGGATTTGCAATGTTTGATTCAAAGTACACAGATTATAAAATCACAAATACACCTTTCAAATCCAACCCGAAAGCTAACGTTACCAAAGAAGTTTTGTCGGCATTCCGTAATCAAGGGTTCATGACAGGAACTTACTTCTCAAAACCTGACTGGAATACGCCATCTTACTGGTGGAAATATTTCCCGCCAAAAGATCGTAACGTTTCGTATGATCCTAAAAAATATCCTGACCAGTGGAATAAATTTAAAGAATTCACTTATAACCAGATTGAGGAATTGATGTCTGATTATGGTTCTGTTGATATTCTTTGGCTGGATGGCGGCTGGATTCGTCCAAAAAGTACCATCGATCCAAATATCAGCTGGCAGAAGAGTATTCCTTACGACCAGGATATTGACATGGCGAAAATCGCTAAAATGGCACGTTCGCATCAGCCGGGATTATTGGTGGTAGATCGTACCGTTACAGGTGAATTTGAAAATTATGTTACGCCGGAACAGTCAATTCCTGATCATTACATGTCTATTCCGTGGGAATCATGTTTGACAATGGGTGATTCGTGGTCATATATTCCAAAAGAAAATTTCAAGTCGACAGAAAAACTGGTTCATACTTTGGTAGATATCGTAGCCAAAGGAGGAAACCTTTTGCTGAACATCGCTCCGGGACCAGATGGAGAATGGCATGAAGAAGCATATCAGCGCCTGAATGAAATTGGAAAATGGATGAACGTGAATGGTGTTGGCATTTATGAAACCAAACCTGTTGCGCCATATCGTCAGGGGAAATGGGCTTATACTAAAAAAGGAAATACTACCTACGCATTTTATCTTGCTGAAAAAGGAGAAACTGTTCCTGCAAGTTTAAAACCGGATGGACTGACGATTCCTGCAACAGCGAAAATTACGATTGCAGGTAATAAAAAGGCATTGCGTCTTAAAAACGGAATGATTGAAGTTCCTGCCAAAACGATTGCAGAAGTTGGTAAGCAGCCTGCTTATTTGTTTGTAATTAACTAGTCAATTTAACCGCAATAGACGCGATAGGTTTCGCAGTGGACGCAAGCATTTACCATTGTGTCCATTGCGAAAACCATTGCGTCTATTGCGGTTAAATATTTCAAAGCTCTATTTAAAAGTAAATTACCGACTATACAGAAGTAATCTTATATTTGTTAGTATGAGTTTACGATTCGAAATAAATTAAAGTATATAAGAAACCTTTAATCCAAAATGATAAAATCAATAGCCGCGTTATTTTTGTTAACGGCCATTAATACCTTTGCACAAACACCTCCAAAACCTTACGGCGCTTTGCCTGCACCAAGACAAATTGCATGGCACGAGACAGAAGTTTACGGCATTGTGCACTTCACGCCTACCACTTTCGAAAATAAGGAATGGGGTTTTGGAGATGCTGATCCGAAGTCATTCAATCCAAAAGATTTTAATGCGGAACAAATTGTACTGGCTGCAAAAGCGGGCGGATTGAGAGGAATTGTTTTCGTGGCAAAACATCATGATGGATTTGCGCTGTGGCCCACAAAGACTA